>NZ_JBVVOL010000027.1:0-29780 GCF_055810895.1 Formivibrio sp. oc-25
TAGCTCCTTGGGTCACCCGAAATCTCGGGTGCTCGACAGCTTAAATGATAACGATCGAAAGACATTGAAAGGCATGGCTCTAAAGCCGCGAACAGGTTTGTAACCGGCTTCGCCAGCGCCTAGAATAGCCGGGTTATCTCAACCGATACCCATGCCGTGATTACGCTTTCCATCAATGGCCAGCCGCGCCAGTTCAATGCCCCGCTTACTGTTTCCGAACTCGTTGTTATCCTCGAACTCACCGGTAAACGCATTGCCATCGAAAAGAATGGCGAAATCGTGCCGCGCAGCCAGCATGGCCAGACGCTGCTTGGCGATGGCGATCAACTGGAAGTGGTGGTCGCGGTAGGCGGTGGCTGAGTAGCTGCCGGTTACGTTTACCCATCGAATCCATCGGGCACGCGACCCGATTCAAGAGGAAGAGTCATGACTGATGCATTAGAGATTGGCGGCCAGCGCTATGCTTCCCGCCTGCTGGTCGGCACCGGCAAATACAAGGATTTCACCGAGACCCGCGCGGCGATTGATGCCAGTGGAGCCCAGATTGTTACCGTGGCGATCCGGCGTGTGAACATCGGTCAGGATGCCAGCCAACCCAGCCTGCTGGATTTCCTGCCACCCAAGGAATTCACCTACCTGCCCAATACTGCTGGCTGCTACAGCGCCGACGATGCGGTGCGCACCTTGCGCCTGGCGCGTGAACTGCTCGATGGCCACGATCTGGTCAAGCTTGAAGTACTCGGCGATCAGGCCACGTTGTTTCCGAACATGCCCGAAACGCTCAAGGCCGCCGAAGTACTGGTCAAGGATGGCTTCAAGGTCATGGTTTACTGCTCGGATGACCCGATCCAGGCGCGCATGCTCGAAGACATCGGCTGCGTGGCGATCATGCCGCTGGCCAGCCTGATCGGCTCCGGCATGGGTATTCTGAATCCGTGGAATCTGCGTCTAATCATCGACCAGGCCAAGGTGCCGGTGATCGTCGATGCCGGCGTGGGCACCGCGTCGGATGCCACGATCGCCATGGAACTGGGTTGTGACGGTGTGCTGATGAACACCGCGATTGCTGCCGCGAAAGACCCGGTGCGCATGGCGCACGCCATGAAACTGGCGGTAGAAGCCGGACGCGATGCCTATCTGGCTGGCCGTATGCCGCGCAAATTTTACTCGGCCGATCCCTCCAGCCCGCTCGCCGGGATGATCGGCACCAAATAATTTAACGGTCCACCCGGCCTGTTGCGCCAAGAAATACAGGCCGGTTTTTTTGTTCATTATCTGAATTCCCATGACGCACACGCCACCAAACGATTCCATCCCCGATTCCACCTCGGCCGACAACCCGCATTTCGGCCGGCGTATCCGCAGCTTCGTGCTGCGCCAGGGCCACCTTTCCAAGGGCCAGGAGCGTGCCATTGAAGAATTCGGCCCGCGCTTCTGTATCGAATACCACCCGGAAGTGCTCGATATGGCTGCTGCTTTTGGCCGAGTTGCCCCGCGCGTGCTGGAAATCGGTTTCGGCATGGGTGGCGCAACGGCGGCAATCGCCACCAGCTTGCCGGATACGGATTTCATCGGCGTGGAAGTGCACACGCCGGGCGTGGGCAGCCTGCTGAAACTGATTGGTGAGCAGAATCTTGGCAACATCCGCATCGTTCACCATGATGCGGTCGAGGTGCTGGAAAACATGCTGGCCGAGGATTCACTCGACGGCGTGCACGTGTTCTTCCCCGATCCCTGGCACAAGAAACGCCACAACAAGCGCAGGCTGATCCAGCCAGCATTCGTGAAACTGCTGGTGTCGCGTCTCAAACCCGGGGGCTATCTGCATCTGGCCACCGATTGGGAAGACTATGCGATCCAGATGCTGGAAGTGCTGAGCAACGAGCCGGCTCTGCAAAATACGGCTGACGCTTATGCCCCGCGCCCCGATTATCGGCCTTTGACCAAGTTCGAGAACCGGGGCATCAAGCTTGGCCATGGCGTCTGGGATCTGGTATTCACCAAAAAAGTGGTGGCTGCCTGACGCCGCGATCAACCTGTAGGCAGGAGGCTGGCCCATGACCAAACGCTGGAAATGCTGGTGTGGCATGCTCGTTGTGAGCATGGTGTGGGCCAAGCCAGGCTGGTCTGCTGAAACGATACAGGTTTATCCGCTTGGGCCGGCTGCGCAAGCCAGCATGGCCACGACCGATGCGCAGGCTTGCCACTCTGCGTACCGCCGCAAGATCCTGGTGGCTGGCTTTCCGGTGCAAAGCCCGGTACAGCTGGCCGATTTGCCGAAATTTCCACAGATGCTGCAGATCGAGCTCGCGCGTCGCCTGGAGCAGCAAGGGTCGTTGCTGGCCTTGCACAGTAGCCAGGAAGCCGCCTATGCGCTGCCTCCTGGCCAATATGCGATGCAATGGGAACCCGAGTGGATTCGTGATCTGGCGCGCCGGCATGGCGTGCAGTTCGTGCTTGGCGGCAGCGTGCGCGATGCCGGATTCGAAGGCGAGCGCTATACGCTCAGCGCTGGTACCGATATGCGGGCGGGAGAGCGCAAGCAGGAGTTTGACATTCCCTTGCTGCGTTTTTTCAAGCCCGGCATCAAGGCCACCCCTGCGGCACGCCGTTTTGAATTCGAGTTGCAATTGTTTGACGGCAGCAGCGGTAGCCGCATCAGCCAGCATGTTTTCAGCGGCAAGGTGCAAGGCGAAGTCGTGATGCCGCAATCGGTCGAGATGAATTCACAACGCTTTTTCGATTCCGACTTCGGCAAGCTGGTCAGTGCCAAGCTCGACGAGTCGATGCAGCGCATTGTTGCGGACATGCAGTGCGAACCCTTGCAGATGCGGGTAGTCAGGGTCGAATCCAGTCGCCTGATGCTTGATGCCGGCAGCACAAGTGGTTTGCGGGTGGGGGATGCCTTGCAACTGCGGCATCGTCAAGCCGGCACGGCGCCGCTGCTGTCGCTTGATCGCAATACTCTGTTGGGGGGGCCGGCTGAAATAGCGGGCACGTTGCGCCTGACCCAGGTTCAGGCACACTTTTCCATCGCAGAAAAGGAAGGCACTTTCAGTGCCGAAGTGGGCGACCATGCGGTTGCGCCCACTGTTCCCGTTGTCCGGTGATCAACGGCAGGCAGTTTCCCGCAGTTCGATGCCGCGCAGGCGCTTGCTGGCGTTTTCCAGCTTCTGCCGGTTGGGTGCCGAGACATCCCGGACCAGGAAGGTCACGGGTTTCAGGGTGTCATCCTTGTCGCGCATGATGGCTGAACGTATCCCTTTGGCCCGCAACTCCGCCAGACGGCGTTCACCCGCTTCGCGTGTGCTGAAAATTCCCAGCGAAACGGCGTTCTGCCAGCGACCGCCGTCATTGACCACAAAATAATCATCCACGCCGAGCTCGGCGACTTCTTGGGCCTTGCGTCGGGCATCAGCCTGACTCGGTTGGGGTGGAATGTAGACCCAGACCTTGGCATGCTCAGTTCCCCCGCTTTCTGTCGCGGACAGGCCCAGTGTCTTGAGCTGATTGCGGGCAATGCTCGCTTGCGTTGCGGTAAAGCCGCTCCAGCGCAGGCAGACCGATCGGGTCGGGGCTGCGGAGGCGACGACCGCACTTGCCCGGGAAGCCGGTTCGGATGCGATCACCGGCGCTGAGGCTTGCACGGCGGACGCACTGGTCTCCACCACCGTAGACGCTGTTGCTGCCATGGATCGCTTGGCCAATTCGCCGGTCACGATCTGGATCTGGCTCGCGTTGATTTCACGGCTGCGTGGGTCGACGGCTGGATTGCTTCCCCCCAGCGTAACCAGGCCGAATACCAGCAGATTGGCCAGCAGGAAAACGAAAAAAAGCCACTTCATGATGCGTTGTCTCCGGTGCTGGCTGCCCAGGCCGCCAGGCCATGCAAGGCCAGATTGTCGACGATGCTGGCCGTATCCTGGAACAAGGGTAGCAGACGCGGGGCATCTCCACCGCTCAGGATGATTCGTACTGGCGTATCGCACCGGGCTTGCAGGCGTGCGAGCATGCTCGTGATCGCACCGTGCAGGGCACTCAGGCAACCGGTTTCAATGGCATCCTCGGTATTGGTCGGAAAGTCGGCAAAGCTGCCCTCGGTTAGCGGCAGGCGGGCGGTGTTGCCGGCCAGCGCGGTTTTCATCAGGCGATAGCCGGGCAGAATCATGCCGCCAAGGAAAACGCCCTGGCGATCGAGTGCATCGACCACCAGCGCGGTACCGGCAGAAACCACGACAAGTGCCGTGTCGGGAATATGGTTGCGGGCACCGATCAGTGCCGCCCAGCGATCCGGGCCGAGACGCTGCGGAAATTGATAACTGTTGCGTACTCCGACGGCCATGCTGTCTGGCTGCAGCCAGGCCACGTTACGCTGCCACAAGCTGCTTACCCGTGCCGCGATAGCCATCTGATCCTGTGTACTGGTCACGGCACAGCCGAATACGCGGTCTGGCCGGGCAAGACCGGACCAGGCTTGGTCCAGCTCGTCGATACCGGCTGCCGCACCCTCCCTCAGCCAGTTGCTGCCTTGCACCAGCGCCCATTTGATACGGCTGTTGCCGAGATCAAGCAGCAGGTTCATGCGCCAACCTTGCGCAGGCTGACATCGCCGCTGTGAATCAACCGTGATTCACCGTCCACCTGCATGCGCAATGCCCCTTCGTCACTCACGCCCAGCAAGGTGCCTGCCAGTGTGCGCCCGTCGGGCAAATGGACTACGGCCAGTTGTTGCTGCCAGACGTGGTGTTTTTCCCATTCGCTGCGCAGGGGTGCAAACCCTTCCCTGGCAAAGCGTGGCAAGGTGCGCTCCAGTTCGGCCAAGAGCTGGCCCAGCAGGCTGTTGCGCCCGCATTGCAGCCCGTAGTCAGCAAGCGCTGCCACCGGCTGGTCGAGTGGGCCAACGCCATCCGGCTGATACAGGTTGAGGCCAATGCCGATCACGACCTGTGCCGGACCGAGCGCATCGCCCTGCATTTCGATCAGGATGCCACCGGCCTTGCCCGTGGGCAACAGCAGGTCATTGGGCCATTTCAAGCCAATCCCGGCAACGCCGGCTGCTTCGATGGCCCGTGCCAGCGCTGTGCCGATGGCCAGTGGCAAGCCGGCAAGCTGGGCCGGCCCTTCCGGGAAAGTCCAGGCGAGTGAAAACAACAGGCTGCCGCCGAGCGTTCCCAGCCATTTGCGTCCCATCCGGCCACGGCCGCCATTTTGCCATTCGGCCACCAGCACCCGGCCATGGCGCGGGTCTGCCAGGAGCGTGCGATTGGTTGAATCGGTGATGTCGATACGTTCTATGTCAAGAACTGAGGCAGGATCGAGCTCGGATAGGATCTGGGTGATATCCAGCCATTCGATGTCACGTCCCAGTCGATAACCCAGTCCGTGGCGTCGCTCGATATGCACGCCACGGTCTTCTGCGCGCGACAGGATGGTGGAAACGCTGGCGCGGGAAATTCCCAGGCGCTGGGCGATTTCTTCACCGGAGGTAAAGCGCGCGGTATCTAGTTCGCGCAGGCAGGAAATCAGTTTGGGCATGAGGGCTGGTGGCGTTGGTCAGGATTTGCGGCGTTCAATCGTGGTGAGTTCGGTGATGCCCATCAGTTGCAGCAAGGCAAACACCAACTCGTTGACCGCAGTCAGCCGGATACTGCGCCCGGCTTGCAGTACTTGCATGAACAGGTTGAGCAGCTGGCCGGCGGATTCGAAGTCGAGGCGGTTTACATGGTTGAAATCAAGCACCAGTGGCCCGGTCGAATGCAATGCGTGGTCACGGATTTGCGCCAAGGCGGCCGGATCTTCTCCGGTGATATCGCCTTGCGGCGAAAATCCTTCTGTCGGCAGAGGTGTCAGCGGACTGTTCTCGCGGGATAACGTTTCCCCGTCATCGGGCAAGGGCACCAGGTTCGCATCCCACGAAGGCGGCGAAACCTCGTAGGTGATGGCGTATTCGACCGCCAGGTTCTCGAACTCTTCCTGCAGACCCGAGGCCTGGAAGACATCCATCAACAGCAGCCAGAATGGCGCTTCAGCCGGCAACCTCCGGCCAGTCTCGATCTTGCCTGCCAATAATCTGGCAAACGTGCTGCCACCGTATATCCGAAACCTGGGCGTATGTTTGCGCACCATGTGCCAGGCCGCAAGAATCTCTGCCGCAGCCAGGGCGTCAATCTCCTCCACCCGGCTGAAGTCCAGCCGGATCTCGCTATCTTTCCCGGCTGCCTGCTGCAGGCAGGACAATCCCGTGCTTACGCTGGTTGCATTCAGGTTGCGCCCGAAAGTGCAGAGGCTGTTTGCTGCCGGTGACTGTTTGGCAAAATGTGCCCGAGCGACCTGCCAGGTGGGGGGCGTTTTCTCGAATTCCAGCACATATTCCAAACCCAGCGCTTCATAATCGGCCTGTTTGCCCAGTTGCTGCTGCAGCTCAAACAGCATCAGCCAGGTTTGTTGCTGGTGCTGGCCACGGATGCGTTCGAGTTCGGGGCGCAAGACGGCCAGGGCTTCTTCGCTGGCACCGTTGGCGTGCAGGATGGCTGCTTGTTCTTCTGCGGGCGTGAGCACGTCGCCCCCATTGACGACCTCGATCCCGGCCGTGGCTTGGTGACCCTCATCGGCAAATACCGGTTTGGATGGCGGAGACTCAACCGCGGCAGGAGCGCCCGGCATGGCGGGGCGGGCTTCCGCTTCGGTTTCTTTTTTCTTGAAAAATGAAAAAGCCACGTTGTTTTACCTGCGATGCGGCCTTGTTTCTGGCGGCCATAAGCAGGAATTCTAACCGTGCCGAGGCAAACCATGAAAGCATTACCGGACGCGCTGTCGGCCGCTCCTTGCTAGACTGAAGCCAGAGTGACCCTCTCTTTGTTAATGGCTTCAGGAGCTATCGTCATGATCAATGCCAAATCCTGCATGCGCGTGTTCACCCGGCGGGTAAGAATAGGACTGGTGGCATTGCTTGCGCTGGTGTGTGGCTACGGCTTGTTTGGTTTTTTTGCTCTGCCCTCCTTGTTGCGACCATGGCTGGAGCAGCAAGCCGGAACGGTGCTGCAGCGCCAGGTCAGCATCGGCAAGCTGGAGATCAATCCGTTTCTGCTGCGCGTGGTCCTGCGCGATGTCGCCATCAAGGAAGATGACGGTCTTTTTTTCGGATTTTCCGCCCTGACGGCAGATGCCGAGCTGGCCAGTATTTGGCGGCGCGGCCCGGTATTGCGCGAAATCACGCTTGATACACCCAGCTTGCGCATCGTGCGGCTGGCGGCCGATCGCTACAATTTTTCCGATCTGCTTGAAGGAAAATCGCCCGAGCCGGCACAACCGGATCAGGGCTTGCCGCTCTTCTCGCTCAACAACATCCGCATTCTCAACGGCAAGATAGAATTCGATGACCGCTTCCTGCAGTCGCGGCAAAACGTAAGCGCGCTGCAACTGGCGCTGCCTTTTGTTTCGACCTTGCCGCACCGGCTTGATGAATACATCGAACCGGGACTGTCCGGCAGGCTCAATGATGCGGAATTCAAGCTGACCGGCCAATCCAAACCCTTCCTGGATAGCCGTGAAACCCGGCTATCCCTGCAACTGGATCGACTCAATCTGCCGGACTATCTGGCTTACGTACCTTTGCCCAAGGATGTGAACCTGTCTTCCGGCCAGATATCGGGCCAGGTGGATGTGGTTTTTCGTGAAGAAGCTGAAGAGCCACGGCTATTGATCGAGGGCAAGCTGGCTTTGGCAGACGGGCGGCTGAATTTTCGCAGCGAACCCATCCTGATCCTGCCGGCACTGCAGGTCGATCTGCAACGGTTGGAGCCGCTGGCGGGTCAGTATCACCTCGCCCGCATCGGCATCGACAATCCGCAGGTGCAAGTCAGGCGCAGTGGCACGGGTGAGCTCAACTGGCTGAATGCCTTTGCCACGGACAAACCGGCCGGTAAGGCGGCGAGTACGCCAGCCGCGCAAGCGCCACTGGTTGAGGTGGCAGAATTCGCACTCAATGGCGGTCGGATCGATTTTCAGGATGCTGCAGTGAAGCCGGCCTATGCCGGTCGGCTGGAGGAAATTACGATCAAGGCGCAACGCCTTTCCTCCGCGGCGGGTGCTTCCGCGCCTGTGGGCATTGCATTCAACACCGGTCATGGCGAAACCTTCCAAACCGATCTGAACATACAAGTCGCGCCGCTGGCGGTGAGTGGCCGTATCGCCATCAAGAACTTGCAGCCGGCGCATCATGCCGCGTACTGGGCGCCGTATTTTGCCGGCGAGATCCGCAGTGGCACCTTGGCCAGTGCGCTGGATTTCAAATTTGCAGCCGCACAGCAGGTGATCGAAGTCGACAAGGGTGAGCTGGATCTGCGCGATCTGGCGATTGCGCTACCCAAGGAGAAACGACCGGCAATCAAACTGGCTGCCCTGAATGCCAGCGGCATCAGCATTGACGTGGGCAAGCGCCAGCTGGCGCTTGCCAGCCTGGCCGGTGCGGGCCTGGATAGCCGGCTGGTGATGGGGCGCGATGGCCGCATCAACTTGCTGAACCTGCTGCCACCAGCGCCCGCTACTGCAGTCTCAAAACCTGCAGCCGGCAAATCGGGCCAAGCCGACTGGCGCATGCGGCTGGGGGCGGTGGCACTGGAAAATTCGGCGCTGCGGCTGGAGGATCAGCGCGAAAAACAGACGCCACCGTTGGTGCTCTCGAATCTGGCATTGAAGGTTGATAATCTCGATAGCGCGAGAGGCAGCCAGGCGCGGCTGGATTTCTCGACCCGTGCCGGCAAGCGCGGCCAAATCAAACTGAGCGGGCCATTTGTGCCGCAACCCTTCTCGGCACGCTGGCAGGTGGACATGCGCCAGTTTGATGCTGCCTTTGCCCAACCGTATTTCACCGATTTGCTGAACATCCAGCTTGCCAGCATCTGGCTTGGTGCGCGCGGTGCGCTGCAAGTGGCCACCGAGCCAAAGCTGGTGGTGCGCTATCGCGGCAATCTGGCGGTCAATGATCTGCATGCCATCGACAAGCTCAATGGCGCCGATTTTCTCAAGTGGCGTTCGCTGGCGCTGACGGGCGTCGATGCGCAGAGCGAACCGCTGAAGCTGGCGTTGAACGAGGTGGCCTTATCCGATTTCTACTCGCGCCTGATTCTGTCGAGCCAGGGGCGACTGAATCTGCAGGATATCGTGGTGCGTGAAGGGCAGGCGGCTTCGGTGACGAGCAGTCCAGCCAGCGCCCCGATGACCAAGCCTGCGCAGGTCGCGTCTGCTCCGGCCAAAACAAGTGCACCGCTGCCGCCGATCAGCATCGGCAAGATCACGCTCACCGGTGGCAACATCAACTACACCGATAATTTCATCCAGCCCAACTTCACTGCCAACCTGATGGACATGGGCGGCGTGATCAGCGGCCTTTCCAGCAACGAATCGGCGCGTGCCAGCCTGGATTTACGCGGCAGTGTCGATCGCATCGCCCCGGTGACCGTGTCCGGTAGTCTCAACCCGCTGGCGCAGCAGGTATTTCTCGATATCAAGGCGGCAGTCAAAGGCTATGAACTCACGGCCGCTTCGACCTATTCGGCCAAATATGCCGGTTATGGCATCGAGAAAGGCAAGCTGTCGATGGATGTGGCCTACTTCATCGAAAACAGCCAGCTCAAGGCCAGCAACCAGTTGCTGCTTGATCAATTGACGCTGGGCGACAAGGTGGACAGTCCGGAGGCCACCACGTTGCCGGTGAAATTCGCCCTGGCACTGCTGACCGACCGGCATGGCCAGATCAACCTGAGCCTGCCGATCGAAGGCTCGCTCAATGACCCGCAATTCCGTATCGGCCGCATCATCTGGCAGGTGATCGGCAACCTGCTGGAAAAGGCAGTGACTGCGCCATTTCGTGCATTGGGTGCGCTGTTCGGTGGCGATGAGGCTACTTTTTCACGGGTTGAGTTCGAGGCCGGCCAGGCGAGTGTGAGTGCCTCGGCCCGGCAGGCACTGGACAAGCTGGCCCAGGTGCTGGCGGACCGTCCTGCCCTCAAACTCGATATCACCGGCTGGGTCGAGCCGGACACCGACCGGGAAGGGCTCAAGCGTGCAAAGCTGGAAGAAAAAATCCACGCGCGCAAGCTCGCCCAGCTGGCCGACAAGGGGCAATCCGTCGATTCCGCTGCGTTGGTAATCGATATGGCCGAACGGTTGAAACTGCTGGAGCAGGTTTACGATCGCGAAAAATTTCCCAAGCCGCGCAATGCGATCGGTCTGCAAAAGCGGCTGCCTGCTGAAGAAATGGAAAGGCTGATTCTGGCCAATACGGCGGTGAGCAACGATGACTTGCTCAATCTGGCCATGCGCCGCGCGACTGTGGCCAAAGATGCATTGACTGCTGCCGGTGTGGATGAGGCGCGTCTGTTCATTCTCAAGCCCAAGCTCAATGCCGGGGCTGATGCGGCGGATAAGGATGATGGAAAGCCAACGCGGGCGCAATTTATGCTTAAATAAGCGTTTGCTTATATTCAAGCGGACGTATGCGTTTTGTCAGGCAAGGGCGCTGGTTGGGCGACCCGACACTTATTTCAATGCTGTTGGTGTTGGCTGCGAGTTGCTTGCCTGCCAGGTCACAGGCAAACAGTATGGTTCTGCGCCTGGCAACCCAGGAAATGCCGCCTTATCAGCTTGTCCGCAATGGCAAACTGGATGGCATTGCTGTGAAAGTGGTGCAGTGCGTGCTGGCAAAGTTGCGACAGCCCTACTTGATTGCAGAGTTTCCCTGGCGACGAGCACAGATGCTGGTGGAGGCGGGCGTTTACGATGGTTTTTTTGCCGCATCGCGTACCAGTCAGCGTGACCGCTTTGCCGTGCTGTCGGAGCCGATTGCGGATCAGTCATGGCGCTGGTATTGGCGCTCGACCATCAAGCAGGATCCAGAAAGCGAACAGTTCAGGGTGAATGGCACCGTCGGGGCTTTGGCTGGTTCAAGTATGCTGACCTGGCTGGAGGCAAATAATTACCGTGTCACCACCCATGCCACTTCGAGCGAGCAGCTTTTCGCGCAGTTACTTTATGGCCGTACTGGCGCAATCCTTTCCAACGAGGCCGCGGCTCGAACCTGGTTGAAACAAAACGCCGTCCGGCCCGGCATGTTCAATCAGCAGGCGTTTACCAAAGTGCCTGCAGCGAATCTGCGCCTGGGTGTTTATTTTTCCCGTGAATACCTGACCCGCAATCCGAATTTCCTTCCCCAATTCAACAGGCATATTGCTTCCTGCCGCTGATTGCGGGCCAACAGAACCTAAGTCCTTGCCTTGGCGGTATAATCTGCGGTTTTCCTGAATTCCCGATCCGAGACCGACATGGAACTCGCCAAGAGCTTTGAACCCGCCGATATCGAACGCCGCTGGTACCCGCAATGGGAAGCCGCAGGTTATTTCAAGCCGAACATGTTGGCCAAGGCCACGTCCTTCGCCATCCAGTTGCCGCCGCCCAATGTCACCGGCACGCTGCACATGGGCCACGCCTTCAACCAGACCATCATGGATGGCCTGACCCGCTATCACCGCATGAAGGGCGAGAACACGCTGTGGAATCCGGGTACTGACCATGCCGGTATTGCTACCCAGATCGTGGTGGAACGCCAACTCGAAGCGCAGGGCATCAATCGTCACGACCTGGGTCGCGACAAATTTATCGAACGCGTGTGGGAGTGGAAGGCCGAATCGGGCGCCACCATTACACGCCAGATGCGCCGTATGGGTGCGTCGGTCGACTGGACCCGCGAATACTTCACCATGGACGAGCAGTGCTCGAAAGCCGTGACCGAAGTGTTCGTGCGCCTGTTCGAACAGGGCCTGATCTACCGAGGCAAGCGCCTGGTGAACTGGGATCCGGTTCTGGGCACGGCGGTATCCGATCTGGAAGTGGTGAGCGAGGAAGAAGATGGCCATATGTGGCATATCAAATACCCGCTGGCCGATGGCTCGGGTGAGCTGGTCGTCGCCACGACGCGCCCGGAGACCATGCTCGGTGATACCGCTGCGATGGTCCATCCGGAAGACGAACGCTACCAGCATCTGATCGGCAAGACGATCGCGCTGCCGCTGTGCAACCGCGAGATCCCGATCATCGCCGACGAATACGTCGACAAGGCGTTCGGTACCGGTGTCGTCAAGGTGACCCCGGCGCACGATTTCAACGACTACGCCGTAGGCCAGCGCCACAACCTGCCGCAGATCAACATCTTCACGCTCGATGCCCACGTCAACGACAGTGCACCGATCAAGTACCGCGGGCTGGATCGTGTCCAAGCGCGCAAGAAAGTCGTGGCTGATCTGGAAGAACTGGGCCTCTTGGTTGAGATCAAGAAACACAAGCTGATGGTGCCGCGCGGCGACCGTACCGGCGCGATCATCGAGCCGATGCTGACCGACCAGTGGTTTGTGGCGATGAGCAAGCCCGACGAAACCGGCAAGAGCATCACCGAGAAGGCGCTGGAAGTCGTCGAAACCGGTGAAGTGAAGTTCGTGCCGGAAAACTGGGTCAATACCTACAACCAGTGGCTCAAGAATATCCAGGACTGGTGCATCAGCCGCCAGCTCTGGTGGGGTCACCAGATCCCGGCCTGGTACGATGACGAAGGCAATATCTATGTTGCCCGCACCGAGGCGGAAGCCAAAGCCAAGGCCGGCGGCAAGTCGCTCAAGCGCGATAACGATGTGCTTGATACCTGGTTCAGCTCGGCACTGGTGCCGTTCTCGACGCTCGGTTGGCCGGAGAATACGCCGGAATTCAAGGCGTTCCTGCCATCGTCCGTGCTGGTGACCGGCTTTGACATCATCTTCTTCTGGGTGGCCCGGATGATCATGATGACCAAGCACTTCACCAATGAGGTGCCGTTCAAGCATGTCTACGTGCATGGTCTGGTGCGCGATGCCGAAGGCAAGAAAATGTCGAAGTCGGAAGGCAATGTGCTCGATCCGGTTGATCTGATCGACGGTATTGCGCTGCAACCGCTCTTGGACAAGCGCACCACTGGCCTGCGCCGCCCGGAAACCGCGCCGAAAGTCGCCGACAAGACCAAGAAGGAATTCCCGGACGGCATCCCGGCCTATGGTACCGACGCGCTGCGCTTTACCTTTGCCAGCCTGGCTACCTTGGGCCGCAACATCAACTTTGATCAGAAACGCTGCGAGGGCTATCGCAACTTCTGCAACAAGCTCTGGAATGCCACGCGCTTCGTGCTGATGAACATCGAAGGCAAGGATGCCGGTCTGGATGAAAGCCTGCCGCTGGAATTCAGTTTTGCCGACGAATGGATCATCGGCCGCCTGCAGCAAGCCGAGAACGACATCGGTCTGGCCTTCGATACCTTCCGCTTTGACTTGGCCGCGCAGGCGATCTACGAGTTTGTCTGGAACGAATACTGCGACTGGTACATCGAATTGGCCAAGGTGCAGTTGCAGACCGGTAACGAAGCACAGCAGCGCGCGACTCGCCGTACGCTGATCCGCGTGCTCGAAACCATCCTGCGCCTGGCGCACCCGATCATTCCGTTTATCACCGAAGAGCTGTGGCAGACCGTGGCGCCGCTCGCGGGGCGCAAGGAATGTGAATCGCTGATGGTGGCGCGCTACCCGGTGGCCGATCTTGCCAAGATCAAGCCGGAAGCCGATGCGCAGGTCGAGGAGCTCAAGGCACTGGCGTTTGCAGCGCGTAATCTGCGCGGTGAAATGAACCTGCCGCCTTCGCAAAAGACTCCGCTGTTCCTGGAAGGCAGTGCTGAGCTGGCCAAGTTCGTGCCGTACCTGCTGCCGCTGGCCAAGTTGTCGGAAGCCAATATCGTGGCCAGGCTGCCGGAAGATGATGCGCCTGTCGCAGTTGCCGGACAGACCCGCCTGATGCTCAAGGTCGAAATCGACAAGGCCGCTGAAAGTGCGCGCCTGACCAAGGAAATTGCCAAACTGGAAGATGGCATTGCCAAGCTCACTGCCAAGCTGGAAAAGCCGGGCTATGTCGACAAGGCGCCGGCGCATCTGGTCGAGAAGGACAAGGCCCAACTGGCAGAGCAGGCGGAAAAGCTCGGCAAGCTCAAGAGCCAGCTCGACAAGCTGAAATGAACCAGTCACTGACTGATATCCTCAAAAGGTCGCCTTCGGGCGACCTTTTTTGTTGAGATCAGATTTATAAGTGTTTGCTAATTAATAAGATTTCCGCTGCAAAGCGGATTCTGTCATGCGATGATCTGGCCATCTTCTGTTCTGACAAACCGCACTTCAGATCGTCTCAGGGGTGGGAGACCACGATGCATTCGCCTAGCTTCATTTCCGCATGGCTGCGCAAGCTACGGCGCATGCCGGGGGATTGCCTGCAGTTTCTGCGCGATGGATCTTGGTCCAAGCCGTTTGCTGCCGGGGTCGGCGTATTGGTATTTGGCCTGATCGGTGCATTTGGCGAGCTGCTATTGTTGTCCTACCAGCGCGAGGCTGAGTCGGAAAGCCGCGCCGTTCTTACCGCACACGCTGCCAATCTGCGCGCCCGGGTAGATCGCGAACTGAATGCCGTGATGTACCTGTCCAATGGATTGTCTGCATATCTGGCGGTTCGCCATGACCGGCTCGACGATCAGGAGTTGGCGCAGATTCTTGCCAGGCTGTACGGCGCCAGCCGCCATATCCGCAACTTCGCCATTGCCACGGGCTACAAGGTCAGCCATGTCTATCCCTTGGCTGGCAATGAAAGAGTCATCGGGACCGACTATACCCAGCTGCCGCAGCAGTGGTTGGCAATCCAGCGCGCCGTGGCCAGTGCCCGGGGAACGCTGGCGGGCCCGGTCGATCTGGTCCAGGGGGGGACCGCCTTCATCTATCGCTTGCCGGTTTTTGTCGATGACCGCTATTGGGGCCTGGTCTCGACTGTGATCGATACGGATTCCTTCTTTGCTGCCGCCTTTGCTGAGTTCGAGCTGGATGCCCATGACTTCGCGATCCGCGGCCAGGATGGGAAGGGTATGGCGGGTGATGTGCTTTGGGGCAATCCTGCCATTTTCTCCGATCCGGATGTGGTCCGGATCGAATCGGAAGTTCCCAACGGAAAATGGGTTTATGCCGTGCGCAGCCATGTCTCGCCTGCCTTCAAGTGGTCGGTCTGGCTTCTGCGTGGCGGTGGCTGGTTGCTGGCTGCGCTGGGTGGCGTGGTGGTCGCCATGCTGTTGATTCAACGTGCCAGACTTGCCCGCCATGCCGGTTTGGATAGCCTGACTGGCCTGCCCAACCGACGCTTGCTGGATGACCGGCTGGAGCAGGCCATGCGCCGCCATGTCCGCTCGGAAGATGATCTGATAGGCGTGCTGTTCATTGATCTGGATGGCTTCAAGGCCATCAACGACGACTATGGCCACAAGGCGGGCGATGTCGCGCTGCGGGTCGCGGCACAACGCATACGGGAAGAAGTCCGCCTGAGCGATACCGTGGCCCGCTGGGGCGGGGATGAGTTTGTCGTGGTGGTCGAGGATGCGGACGAGGCCCTGTTGCAGCATTTGATCCTGCGTTTACGGCAATCGCTGGCCCAGCCCTTCGATGCGGCTGGCCGCAGCCTGCAGTTGGCCGCATCGATTGGCATGGCATTGTTGAGCGCGGCTACCGCCACGCCGGAAATGCTGCTGGAGTTGGCGGACCGGCGCATGTTTGAAGAAAAACAGCGCAAAAAGCGAAGCTGATGCGTACCATGATGGCGCCGGGAAAGTCCTGACTGGCCGGCGTTGTACCACCCCCGCAAAATAGATCTCTCACCCCATGTCCAGTCCATTCCATGCATGCCCTGCCTGAACACCGTGTCTCCGGTATTGCCGCCATTGCCCTGTGTGCTTTCCTGTGGAGCACCGCCGGGCTTTTCATCAAGCTGATTGACTGGAATCCGATGGCAATTGCCGGCATGCGCAGCTTGATTGCCAGCCTGGTTATTCTGGTCTGGCTGCGGTGCATCCGCTTTACCTGGTCACTGGCCCAGGTGGGTGCTGCGGTGGCGAACATGGTGACCATGCTGCTGTTCGTGTTTGCGAATAAAACCACCACGGCGGCCAATGCCATCCTGTTGCAATATTCAGCCCCCATTTTTACCGCGATCTTTGGCGCTTGGCTGTTGCATGAAAAAACGCAACGCGAGCATTGGCTGGCCTTTCCGTTCGTGGCGATCGGAATGGTGGTTTTTTTCCTGGATGATGTCTCGGTCGGTGGCATGCTGGGCAATCTCGCTGCAGCGGCATCTGGCGTGACTTTCGGGCTGTATTTCGTCTTCATGCGCATGCTGAAAACCGAATCGCCGTTGCAGGCAACCCTGTTGTCGCATTTCATGACCGCAGGCGTGGCGCTGGGGATCGCTGCTTTTCTGCCGCTGCCGGTAGTGACGCCGGCAGCGTTATCCGCGATTCTGGCATTAGGGGTGGTGCAGATCGGGCTGGCAGCGATTTTTCTGGCGTACGGTATCAAACGGGTGACCGCAGTGCAGGCCATTCTGATCGCACTGATCGAGCCTACGTTCAACCCAATCTGGGTTTTCCTGAGCACTGGCGAGCGCCCGGGTAGCAATGCGCTGCTGGGCGGGGCGCTGATTATCGCTGCTGTGACAGCCGCTTCGGTGGCTTCGGTACGCCGTGCCAGGCAGGATGATCCGGCTACTGAACCGGCCGCACCGGCCCGGGTCGAAAGCAGTACCTGATTTTGGAGTCCATCATGTCAATTCAATTTTCACGTCTGATCGTACTGGCCATGCCAGCTTTGCTGGCGGCTTGTGCATTCGTGCAGACACAACCGGGATCGGAAAAAGTGGTGCAGTTCGAGCCCTCCCAGGTTACACGCTGTACCCAGTTGGGGACGGTCAAGGTCAGCGTGCTCGATCGCGCCGGGCTGATCACGCGCGATCCGGCCAAGGTGGCCCGGGAGTTGCAGCAGCTTGCACGCAATTCTGCCGTGGACATGCAGGGCGATACCATCGTGCCTGCCGGCCCGGTGAGTGCAGGGACGCAGCAGTTCAATATCTATCGTTGCCAGCGTTGAAGGACAGGCTCCCAGAACCACTTCGAAGTCTGTCGCGAGAAGCGCTCAGATCGACTCGCGAATTTTGGCCAGCAGTCCGCGCACGGCGGCAGAGCGCTCGAAACGGCGGTGTACCACAATCAGCTGGGTGTCGCGCTCCTCGCCTTGCAACGGGATATAGCGTACTCCCGGCAACTGCAAATGCCGGACTGTATCCGGCATCAGGCTGACGCCCAGTCCGGCAGCCGCCAGACTGATCAGCGTGGCGATTTCAGTCACGCGCAGCGTGATGTTTGGCTCGAAGCCGACCCGCCGGCATTCTTCCAGCAGCGCGTGGCCAAGTCCGACGCCATCCGGGTCATGGAAGGCAATGAAAATATCATTGCCCAATTCCTGCAATGCCAGGGATTCACGCCCGGCCAGCGGGTGTTCGTTTGAAAGTACGGCAACCAGGATCTGTCTTGCCAGTACAAAAGTATCAACGCCTTCCGGCATCACATCCGGCAACGGGGCCCGGACCACGGAAATATCCAGATGTCCTTTATCGACCGACTCGATCTGCGCCAGTATCGGCATCTCATGGAGTAGCAGATTGATGCCGGGATGCGCCGTGCGATAGGCCTTGAGCATGCGGGTAAAGCGCGGGTCATACATGGCACTGCCCACAAATCCGATGTTGATCGTGCCGGATTCACCGCGCGCCGTATCCTGTGCCACGCGGATCGCTTTTTCCGCGCGCTCCAGTGTGGCACGCGCTTCGATCAGAAAAGCCGCACCCGCTTCGGTGAGTTCAATACGGCGTTTGCTGCGGTTGAACAGACGTGCATCCAGTCGTTCTTCCAGTGCCTTGATCTGCTGACTGAGTGCCGGCTGGGCAATGCCCAGGCGTTCGGCCGCCCGGGCGAAATGCAGCTCTTCGGCCAAGGTGATGAAGTAACGGAAATGGCGGAAGTCCATGCCTGTCAGCCTGTCTTGATTTTTCAATAATTAAATCTTATTAAAAATGTGCAATTAATACAATTGACCAAGAATTTATCCGTTGCATAATAAACAGCATGCGCTCCAGGCCTGTACGGGCTACCCCTCTCGAGCCCTTGCTCCCCCCCGCAGGATTCGATGGCCTCAGCAGGTTGAATGCATCGTGGTCCGCATCATCTGATGTGCGATCCGAAATGACTGCCTGCCCCCGCAGGCGTCAAGCTGAGTCCTCCCCCTCAGTCCGGCCGGTGCGCGACTCACCGGCCTTTTTCTTTCACGGCAACGCCTGCGTGTGCGGGCATGCCGGCGGTTTCAATCCGGTTTTTGTAGCAAGGAAGGTTTCAAATTGATTTCCCATCCGTTTTTCAGTAATCGCAAGGTGGTTTTTTTGCTCGCCTCATTCAGCTGTATGCTGTGGGGGAGCGCCTATCCGGCAATCAAGAATGGCTATGCGCTGTTTGCCATTGTCCCTACCGATATCCCTTCAAAGATGGTGTTTGCCGGTTATCGATTCTTTTTTGCCGGCCTGCTGCTATTGCTGATGGCCCTGCTGACCAAACGCGAAGGATTGCGTCCCAACTGGACGAGCATCAAGCAGTACACGCTGCTGGGTTTGACCCAGACGGCAGTCATGTACATCTTCTTCTATATCGGTCTGGCTTATACCACCGGGGTGAAAAGCTCGATCATGAATGCGACCGGCACCTTTTTCAGCGTGCTGCTCGCGCATTACATCTACCACAATGATCGATTGAACATGAACAAGGCGCTTGGGTGCCTGATCGGGTTTGCCGG
Organism: Formivibrio sp. oc-25; assembly: GCF_055810895.1. Classification (NCBI taxonomy): domain Bacteria; kingdom Pseudomonadati; phylum Pseudomonadota; class Betaproteobacteria; order Neisseriales; family Chitinibacteraceae; genus Formivibrio; species Formivibrio sp. oc-25. The sequence continues at coordinate 18,768 of NZ_JBVVOL010000027.1, forward strand.
CGTGATGGCGGTAAATTTCAGCCATGACCTGCTCGATTTCAATTTCACCTTGCTGGGCGAGGGTTTTGTGGTCATTGCCGCCTTTATCCAGTCTGCCGCTACCATCTATGGCAAGAAGCTGTCACAGAAGGTGGATTCGGTCGTGTTGACGGGTTACCAGCTAGCCATCGGTGGTACGGCACTGATTTTGGTGGGTTTTGCTACCGGTGGGGAGTTAAGCGGATTTACCCTGAAATCCACAGCATTGATGGCGTATCTAGTGCTGCTGTCATCGGTGTCGTTTGCGCTGTGGACCATCCTGCTCAAATACAACCGGGTAGGGCTGGTGACGGTATTCAATTTCCTGATCCCGATCTTTGGTGCTGTGCTGTCGGCGATCTTCCTTGGTGAATCGATCCTGGAGTGGAAAAACATGCTGGCGCTGGTGTTGGTCTGTGGCGGGATCTGGTTGGTGACCAAGGAGGTACCGCTCAAGTCTGCTACAGATCAGGCTATGCCAATAGATGAAACGGCAACCGGGTCGGTCGCTGCAAAATCCAAATAAGCGCGGACGGACAGGTCGAGATCAATCGTCGGCCTGTCCCGGGAACAACACATCGGTATAGCCGAACTTCTGCAGATCCCGGATACGTTGCGGATACAGGATGCCGGCCAGATGATCACATTCATGCTGGACCACGCGCGCATGAAAACCCTCGGCGACGCAATCGATCGGCTGGCCCTTTTCATCGAAGCCCTGATAGCGCAAGCGGGTATAGCGCGGTACGCTGCCACGCAAGCCCGGCACTGACAGGCAGCCTTCCCAACCTTCTTCCATTTCTTCCGAGAGCGGAGTCAGTACCGGGTTGATCAGGATGGTGCGCGGCACGGCCGGTGCTTCCGGGTAGCGTTCGCTTATTTCAAAGCCGAATACAACGACCTGCAGGCTGATGCCGATCTGTGGCGCGGCAATGCCGATGCCGCCGCTGGCATGCATGGTGTCGAACATGTCAGTCAGCAGTTCGTGCAAAGCCGGCGTATCAAATTCGGTGACAGGGGCGGCCTGGATGCGCAAAAGCGGTTCGCCCATTTTGAGGATCGGACGGATTGCCATGGCGAGGTCTCCGGTAACGGGTCAGGTCAATGCGTGCGCTCGATGGCGATGCGCGTCAACGCGGCGAGCGCCTGGCGGTGCGGCGTATCGGGCAGGTTGTTCAGGCAGGCAAGTGCCTGAGCGGCCTCGGACTGGGCGACCCGGCGCGAATAATCGAGTGCGCCGGTTGCATTGACTGCGGCCAGCACTTGCGGCAGCAGATTGCGGTCGGCCTGTTCCAGCGCAGTGCGCACAATCGTTGCGTGCACCGGGCTGCCGCTGCGCAGTACATGAATCAGCGGCAACGTCGGCTTGCCTTCGGCCAGATCGTCGCCCAGGCTCTTGCCGATTTCGTCCTGTTGGCCGGAATAGTCCAGGACGTCATCAATGATCTGGAATGCAGCGCCCAGGTGCAGGCCGTAATTGGCCAGCGCGGTTTCGGTAGCTTCATCGGCAGCACAGAGGATGGCGCCCAGTCGCGCGGCTGCCTCGAACAGCTTGGCGGTCTTGTAGCGGATCACTTTCAGATAGCCGGCTTCGTCGATGTCGACGTTGCCGATGTTCATCAGCTGCAGTACTTCACCTTCAGCGATGATGTTGGTGGCATCTGCCATGACCTGCATCACGCGCATCGACTCGGCAGAAACCATCATCTGGAAAGCGCGGGTGTAGAGGAAATCGCCAACCAGTACGCTGGCGGCGTTGCCAAACATCGCATTGGCCGTTTCGCGGCCACGGCGCAATGCGGATTCATCCACCACATCGTCATGCAGCAGCGTCGAGGTGTGGATCAGCTCGATCATTGCCGCCAGCTCGTGGTGATGCGTGCCCCGGTAACCCAATGCTCCGGCCGTGAGCAGCAAGACTTGCGGACGCAGGCGCTTGCCGCCGGCGCTGATGATGTATTCGGCTACCTGACTGATCAGCGCAACCTCGGATTGCAGTCGAGTGCGGATCAGGCCATCCACCGCCCGCATTTCCTCTGCCAGAACTGTTTTGACGAACTCGATCGACACGCTGTGAAGCCCCGCAAGCAAGATGGTATTTATTATTAAAGTGATTTCACTGCCGGATGTTAGCAGAAATCGATCCGGCCGCGCTTTGCGAAGCAAGTTAAAGCATGTAAGTGCTTGACTGTGATGGTGTTATGCGCTATTGTCGCGAGCTCTTCGCTGTTTTGGCGAAGGTTTTTGCATTGGCGCTATGCGCTGGTGTATCGGGTGACTCTGAATATTGGAGCTTGTTATGTATGCAGTCGTAAAAACCGGTGGCAAGCAGTACAAGGTTGCTGTCGGCGAAAAACTTAAAGTAGAACAGATTGCTGCAGACATCGACAGCCAAATCGTACTGAATGAAGTATTGATGGTGGCAGACGGTGACGCAGTGGCAATTGGTGCCCCTTTGGTGGCTGGCGCCTCCATCAAGGCAACCGTGGTTTCGCATGGTCGTGGCGAAAAGGTTCGCATCTTCAAGATGCGTCGTCGCAAACACTACCAGAAGCGTCAGGGCCATCGCCAGAACTACACCGAAATCCGCATTGACGAAATCGTCAAGTAATCACGAGGAGCTTTTGACATGGCACACAAAAAAGCTGGTGGTAGTTCCCGTAACGGCCGCGACTCCCACTCGAAACGTCTTGGTATCAAGGTTTACGGCGGTGAATTGATCAACGCCGGTTCCATCATCGTGCGTCAGCGCGGTACCGAATTCCATCCGGGCGACAACGTCGGCATGGGCAAGGACCACACCCTGTTCGCGCTGGTCGATGGCTACGTGCAGTACACCATCAAGGGTGCGCAAAAGCGCCGTACCGTGGTGGTTCTGCCGTACGAAGGCGAAGTGATCGTTGCCGCTTAAGCGGGTCGAACTTTGCTGTTCAAGCCCTGTCCTTGCCGGATAGGGCTTTTTTATTCCTGCCCTGTAATTGGCGCGAGGCTCACACATGAAGTTTATCGACGAAGCCCGGATTGAAGTGATCGGCGGCAAGGGCGGCAATGGCTCGGCCAGCATGCGTCGCGAAAAATATATTCCGAAAGGCGGACCAGACGGTGGCGACGGTGGTCGCGGTGGTAGTGTCTGGGCTGTGGCTGACCAGAACGTGAATACGCTGGTCGAGTACCGATTCGTGCGCAAGTACAAGGCCGAGGACGGTGATGGTGGTAGCGGTCGTGATCGCTATGGCAAGGGTGGCGTGGATATCGAGCTGCGCATGCCGATCGGTACCGTATTGATCGATGCGGAAACCGAAGAGATCGTTGCCGACCTCACCGTAGATGGTCAGCGTGAGCTGATCGCCAAGGGTGGCAAGGGTGGGTTGGGCAACCTGCATTTCAAGTCATCGGTGAATCGCGCCCCCAAGCAGACTACCCCGGGCGAAGAGGGCGAACGCCGCGAATTGCGTCTGGAGCTCAAGGTGCTGGCCGACGTCGGTCTTCTGGGCATGCCCAATGCCGGCAAATCGACTTTCATCCGCGCGGTATCGGCGGCGAAACCCAAGGTCGCCGATTATCCGTTCACGACCCTGCATCCGAATCTCGGCGTGGTGCGCATCGATGCCAACCGCAGTTTTGTCATTGCCGATATTCCTGGCCTGATCGAAGGTGCGGCCGAAGGCGCCGGCCTCGGGCATCGCTTCCTCAAGCATCTGCAGCGTACCGGCATCTTGCTGCATCTGGTGGATATCGCGCCGTTCGATCCGGAAACCGATCCGGTGCGCGAAGCTCGCGCGATTGTCGAGGAGTTGCGCAAATATGATGAAGAGCTGCATAACAAGCCGCGCTGGCTGGTGCTAAACAAGCTTGATCTGATCCCAGAAGAGGAGCGTGCCGAACGTGTCGAGGCCTTCCTTGAGGCCTATGGCTGGGAAGGCGTGAAGGAACATGATCCGTATGCGCCGTTTGATCCGGACGAGCCGCGCTGGTTTGCCATTGCCGGTTTGACTGGCGAGGGCTGTCAGAAACTGACCTATGCGATCATGGAGTATCTGGATGCCATGCGTGCCCGCATGCGCGAAGAGGCAGAGCTGGCCAAACAACAGGCAGAGGCCGAGCTGGCAAGCGCACGGGCTGAAGCCTTGGATGATGTACCACCTCAGGATTGATCCTTGTCTCATCTATGATCCCCGCCCGAAACGGGGCGGGGATTATTAGATTGATGACGAACTCCGCTGCGGAGCAAGGTATCCCCTCGAGGAGTCGCGGGAGGGGTAGAAATGTACGAGAACGCTGCGAAATCAAGTCATGGCATGATCAGGCCTGGCATTGCCCGGGCTTGAAAATCATGCCGACCACTTTCTGATTGTCTGAAATCCCCGCACCATGCGGGGATTTTTGATGTGTCATGCGACTAGGGTTTTATGATCCACCAGACGTTATTGACGCCTTCGCCGGTCATGTCGCCAGGCTTTTGATCCTTGATCCAGTAATACAGCGGTTTGCCTTTGTGTGCCCACATGGTTTTACCATCATCACGTGCAACCAGTGAAAAATCGCCAATTGGTTTGGCACCGGCTTCGGCCAGGAAGGGCGGCCAGTTCGCTGCGCACTGGTTGTAACAATTGCTCTTTCCGGCGGCATCACGATCGAAGGTGTACAGGGTCATGCCATTGGGGGCGACCAGCATGCCATCCTTGAAGCTCGCAGGCCTGGAAGTCATGCCCATGCTGGAGCAGGCAGACAAGATGGCGAGTGTGAAGAAGGCAATGGCAAATGTTTTCATGATTTACTCCCTCGCTTGGGGGTTGATACATCATTAACTATGCGGCGCCATTCGATAAATAATGGTTTTTATTTTCAATAAGGCGGATGAGCGGCTTGGTGGAGCGCGATCTGTGCTTTCATAAATACACCGGCCTGCGATAATCGCTGTTTGATCGGGTTATTCACGAATTTCATGCAAAACGAATCGCTGCTGAGCGAATTTTTCCAACCTGGTTTCAACCCGTTTGAACTGGGCAACCTGGCGGGACTCATGCGTGCACGGCCGTTTCTGGATGCGTTCATCACGCTGTTTCGCGGTGGCGAGGATGAAGTGCTGGTGCGACTTTTGGTGCTGCGCGAAATCGGTGCACGTGCCGATGCGCCACGCTGGTCGCCACAGGAATTGCAAAGCCATTTTTCCTATATCAATCCGGTCAAGCTCGATACCGTACTCAAACGCCTGCGTGATAACGGCCTGCTGATCTGGGACAGTGATGAGCAGCTCTACAATCTGGCAGAGACAGGTCGCGTTGCGCTGGCAGCGTTGTCGACGCTGGTGCAATTCGCCGAAGGTGATGCGGAGTTAGGCTATCTGACAGCACAGGTGGCAGCTGGACAGGCAATGGGGCGTGTTTCGCATGAAACCCTGCAGCACCTGCTGGCGCGACTCAATGAGCTCTATCGTGCCTTTGAAGAGGCGCTGGAATCGCAATCGGAATTCCAGATCCGCAGCGCACAAACCAAGCTCGAAAGTGTCTGGCAGTGGGTGCAGCGGGGCACCGATGTCATGCGCATGATTCTGGAAGATGAAGCGCTCGATCTGGCTACCCTGAATCAGGCACAGGCGATTGCCTACGCGCAGAGTCGCATGCTGCGGCTGACCGGGGTGTTCCAGCGCCGCCTGTCCGAACTCGCGGCACAGCGGGTGCACCTTGGCCAGTCCGGACTGACCTCGACCAATGTGGCCGACTGGCTGCGAGGTCGCAGCCAGCACGCACTGGCGGAACTGGGGCGAGACCTGCTGCATTTTCATCCCGAACCCCTGTTCATCACGCCGGAAGAAATGCTCGATGTGGCCGAGTTTGAATTGCTGGAACGTGACCGCCCTGAATCGGCGGGCAATGCCTTGCCGACCAGCAATGCTGCGCCGCTGACCAGCGAACTGGAAGTCGAGCGTTTACTGGAGGCGGAAGCCTTGCATGAAGAACTGGCGCATCTTGTCGGCGAGACCGCGCTGACCGAGCTGGTGCTGGGTGACAGCTATAACCAGACAGCTTATCGCCTGTCCTTGCTGGCGCTGCTCGGCGATGCCGAGGCTGCTACCGAAGCCAGCGTGGTCGCCGATCTCGTACGCCTGCCGCTGCGGCTGGAAACCGAAGACGCACTCGATTATCCCGATCACCCCGAAGTTGCCGCAATTACGCGCGGCCGTATTGAAAAGCGCTGACTATGGACCAAGCCCAACAAATCCTGCTGGCGCGCCTGCTGGCGCACCGCTTCATCGCACGCAAAGACCCGCTCGCACGCCGTGCGCTGATTGACGAATCCTTCCGCGAAACGCTCGAGCACAAGCTCGCCGAGATGGGGCTGATGCTGCTGGAAAACCCCTATGCTGAATACATTGCAATCGGACTCAAGCCCGAAATGAACGACTGGGTGTTCGGCGAGGGCGAAAACTGGCTCACCAACAATATGGGCCTGCCGCGCGATGCGGTCGCTCTGCTGGTCGTGCTATGGGCACTGATCATCCTTCCCAAGCGCGAACGGCAGATTGCGCGCTCGGAAGTTGTTGGCGATTCACAATCCGACATGTTCGGTGCCGCCAAGCCGATCGCGCATGGCGAGGAAGTTTCGCCCGGCATCCCGGAAGATGCCGTCTATGCCGATTTCGGCAAGAAGCTCGGTGGGAAGATGCGTTTCTCGACCAATATCGTCCAGCTGGCCAAGCTCGGCTTCATCATCCGCCGTAACAGGATGATTCATGAAGGTCCGTTGCTCGATCTGATGATCGATTACGGCAAACTCGCGCCACGCATCATTGATGGCGCGCTTGCAGATGTATTGCAATTGAGCGGCGTGGAAGCATACGAAGAGGCAGCTGAGTAAATGTTCCAGATTAAAGAGCTTGAGATGATCCACTGGGATTTCTGGCAGGCGATCAAGGTACCGCTTGATGCCCAGATCGTCACCATCGTCGGCCCCAACGGCTCCGGCAAGACTACGTTGCTGGATGCACTGCGTACCCTCATGGCGCTACGCTGTTCCGGCAAGCGCGATTACAAACGCTATGTGCGTAACAATCGCGAAAATGCGGCATGGCTGCGGGGTGTGGTCAGCAATCCCAAACGCAGTGGCGGCGGCCTGTTCCCCTATCTGTTTTTTCCGGCCACGACGCCGGATGTGACGCTGTTCTGCCGCATTCGCCGCCAGGGGGGAGACTGGGTGCGCCAGTATGCGATTGCAGAAGGCAATGTTGCTCTGACGCCAGATACCGAAAATGCCGTGCAATGGTTGGGCGTAAACGAATACAAACGCAGGCTGGAGCAGGCCGGGCTTACCCCTGCGATTGCCGAGGTGCTGGCGCTGGAGCAGGGCGATACCGACAAGCTATGTGAATACAGCCCGAAGGCGCTGCTGGATCTGGTATTTCAGGTTTTTGGCGACAAGCAGGTGCTCGATAACTACACGGAAGCCAAGTTGCGCCTGAAGGAAGCCGAAGGCGAACTTGGCAAGATGTCGGGCCAGCTGTCGCAATTGGGCCACGATGTCGAAGCGTTGCGCGCGCGCGCCAACCGCTATCTGGAATGGCAATCTCTCAGGAGTGATACCGATCATCTCGCCAACGTGATTGTGCCGGGGCTGCGCTATGTCGAGCAGTGGGCGAGCCTTTCCGGTTATATCAATCAGTTCCGAGGGGCACGCAGGGTGTTGCGCCAGAAACAGGACGAACTTGATGTGATCGATGTGGCGTTCCGTGCGACGGAAACCATGCAGAACACGGCACTGGAAAATGAGCGCATGGCCCGTGCTGACTACGATGCTGCCTTCGCGCGGTTCCAGGCCGTACGCGATGCAGCGCGCGATACCGAAAAACTCCTGAAAGATGCCGAACGCCTGCGCGCACTGGCCGAGCAGGAGCATGGTGCTGACGCGGTGGCGCTGAACGATCGCCTGGCAACACTCAAGCAAGAAGAATCCGCCCTGCGCCAGTGGCTCAAGGATGCCAAGGAAGAGCGCCAGCAATTGTCGGAAGTGCAGTTCACGCTGCAATCCGGTCAGCAGCCCAATCCCGCGTTTGTGAACCAGATGCGTGCCGCACTGGATGAAGCCGGTATCCATCACCAGTTGCTGACTGAAATCGTCGAAGTACGCGATTCAAGCTGGCAGGAAGCGGTGGAAGCCTTGCTTGCACCGTTCCGCCATATTGTGCTGCTGGCTAAGGCAGGCGATAAAGCGCGTGCCTGGGAGATTGGCCAGCGCCTGAAATACCGCCACTTCATCGTGCCGGAGCGCGAAGTCGTGCCGAAGGCAACGCCAGGCAGTGTGCTCGAAATCGTCGAATTCAAGGCTGATGCACCGGGCTGGCTTGTCAACCTGCTCAATCGTACCCAGCGCGTGAAGTCGGTCGAGGCTGGCTCAAAGTTGGATTCTGATTGGATTACGCGCGAAGGCTTCCACAAAGAGCGCCGTGGCGGTCGTGATATTTCGGTCAAGGCCGGCGATTATGCGTTTGGCGAGGCTGCGCGCAAGTCGCGGCTTTCTGAGATTACCCGCCGGTTGCGGGAGATCAACGAGGAAATTCTGGGCAAAGAGACGCTATTGGTCGATCGGGCGCGCGACATCTCGGCCTTGCAACAGCAGTTGATGGGTATGCAGGCGGTGGTTCAGCTTGCGGCGCGGCAGGAGGAATTCGCGGCAGCCGCCGAGCGTTTCCCGGAAGAGGAGCGTCGCGCCCAGGAAGCGGGCGCCGCGCTCGCGGCTGCACAAGCGGCGTGGGAAGAGGCGCGCAACCAGCGCGAAGACGGCCGCGTTGCCTATGAAAAGAGCAAGGACCAGCGCGCCCGGCTTGATGCGCAGGTCAGCCAGCAGATCGAGCAACTGTCGCGTCAGCGCGAGGAACAAAGCCGCTTGATCCGCAATCTGCGCGAGATCAAGCGCGGATTGCCGAATGAATTTTCTGAACCACAAGCTTTTCGCGCATTGCGTGACGAATACGGTTCGGTACGCGAGGTGCAGCATCTGATCGAGCGCCAGACTGCGCAGCTTGAATCCGGTGACTGGGAAACCGATCCAATCGTCCTCCAGCGCCGCGATAAGCTGATTGCCGACTATGCCGCGCTCGAGCGCGATACGCAAAATCACCGGCTCGAAGTTGATCGCACCGGCGAACTGACCGATGACGCACGCTCGGCCTATATTAATAAGCTCAAGGCTACGGTGCGCGCCTATGGTCGTAACCTCAAGCATCTGGGCGAATTGGCCGGTATCGCGGTCGAGGTCGACATGCCGCATCTGGAAAATGACGACATGGTGCTGGCGCAGGCCGGACTCACTGCGCGCTTCGATTTTGACCAGAAGGGCATGATGGGCATGAATGACGGCGAAGCCTCCGGCGGACAGCAGGTAATGAAATCACTGATTCTGCTGATCGGCCTGATGATGGACGAAACCAATCCGTCCGGCTTTGTATTCATCGATGAACCGTTTGCCCACCTCGATATTTTCAACATCGATCGTGTCGGGGCGTTCCTGAAAGCCACGCAGGCGCAGTATCTGATCACCACGCCACTGACGCACAATACCAATGTCTATGCGCCATCCGAACTGACGCTGACTACGCGCAAGAAACGTCCGGGCGAAACCTGGGCACCGCTGATCCTGCAAACTCGCCGCCGCACTGATGCGTCGGTTAATCCAACTGTGAGCGAACCCGCATGAAACAACTTTTCCATTTCTTTGCCCCTTGTCCGCGCGGACTTGAAGGCGTGCTCGCACAGGAATTGGCCGTCTTGAAGGCCGAAAACGTACAGGTAACGGATGGCGGTGTCGGATTTTCCGGTTCGATGCAGACGATGATGCTGGCGAACCTGCATTCGCGCATTGCCAGCCGGGTGCTGTGGAAACTTGCCGAGAAACCCTATCGCAGCGAGGATGATATCTATCGGCTGGCGCGCGATCTGGACTGGCAGGATCTTTTTTCGGTTGATAACACGATCAAGGTCAGTGTGACCGCGGTGAAGTCGCCATTACGCAGTCCGGAGTTTGTCGGACTCAAGGTCAAGGACGGGATCTGTGATCGCTTCCGTCTCAAGACCGGCGAGCGCCCGAGCGTGGATACACGCGAGCCCGACATGCGTATCAACCTCTTCCTGACCGAGCGCATGGCGACGATTTATCTCGATACCTCGGGTGAGCCGCTGTTCAAACGCGGTTACCGCCAGGATGCTGGCGATGCGCCGCTGCGAGAAAACCTTGCGGCCGGCATCCTCGCGCTGACCGGCTGGCAGCCGAGCCAGGCTCTGTATGATCCAATGTGTGGCTCGGGTACCTTCCTGATCGAGGCCGCGCTCAAGGCAAGAAACATCGCGCCAGGCATGAGACGCTCATTCGCCTTCCAGCAATTCAGGATGCATGGCACTGCCGAGTGGGAAAAGCTGCGCGAACAAGCCAAGGCGCTGGAAAATACGAATACCTACGCGATTCACGGTAGCGATGTGTCGAGTACCGTATTGATTCATGCGCAAAAGAATCTGGAAGTGGCAGGTGTGGCGGATACGGTCACGCTCAAGCAACTTAACGTGCTGGATGCCAAGTCGCTGGCCGAATCAGGCATCTGGCTATGCAACCCGCCCTATGGTGTGCGTCTCGATGAAAAGGAAAAGCTCGCGGCATCCTATCCACAGTTGGGCGATGTACTGAAGCAGCGCTTTGCCGGTTGGCGTGCCTATTTCTTTACCGGTGATCTCGATTTGGCCAAAAAAATCGGCCTCAAAGCCAGCAAGCGCACGCCGTTATTCAACGGAGCGCTGGAATGCCGCCTGTTTGAATACGTGATGCAATCGGGGAGTTTGCGGGGGATGCAAAAGGGGTGAGTTGGCTGATGCGTTTAAAAACAGGGGTTTAGCGTTTTTGGGTTGGAATTTTGTGGTGCGGGTGTTGACGGGTGTTTGGGAGGTGGGTATAGTTCGGCCTCTCTGCTGCAGACGCAGCGAAGTTTGAAGCGCGAAACGTTGATTTTACAGT
>NZ_JBVVOL010000028.1:0-28242 GCF_055810895.1 Formivibrio sp. oc-25
TCGATCACCATGATCTCGGCGTTTTCACACAGGCGGCGCGCACGGGCAGCAAACGAGCCACCTGCTGCAACGCCACCAATAACCAACAGCTTGGAAGTTGACGACATAAGTTAATTCCTTGTGTTGAATGGAAAATTTGATCATTCGTGCTGCCGGATAAGCGGCTGAGAAATCAGATCGATGAATTTTTGATATTGGCTTATGCTAGTTAATTTTCAATTATGCGTCAATATAGTATATTTATCTATATACTAAGTATCACGGTAAATTTTCTTGAAGCCAATGCCGGTGAACGCAGAACCTGTATATAAAATGGGTCGTGCAACGGTAGATGTCTCACCAAGACAGGAGCAAGTCATGGAAAACGTAGTGGTAGTCGGAGCAAGTGCCAACGAGGAACGCTATTCCAATAAGGCCATGAAGATGCTGGTGGAATATGGGCATAACGCGATTCCGGTGGCACCAGCAGTAAGCGTGATTCTCGGCAAAAAGGTGTATTCCGGGCTGGATGAGGTCGCCGAAACGGTAGATACCGTGACGTTGTATGTCGGCCCGCAGCGACAGGATGGTTTATTCGAGCAAATTATCCGTCTGCATCCTAAGCGCGTGATTTTCAATCCGGGGACCGAGAATCCTGCTGTCTATGAATTGCTGGAATCCTCAGGAATCGAGCCGATAGAGGCATGCACGTTGGTGATGCTCAGAACAGGACAATTTTAAGAGCCTGTTCACGATCTTTTCACCGCAGCACCAGGCAGCGGACAAGCTAAAAGGCTGGACACACGTTGTGGCCAGCCTTGAATTAAACAGCGCTTACTTGACCAGGTTTACCAGGTTGCGAGCTACAAACCAGCGCGATCCGTTGTAAACCGTCACGCCATCCGATTGCACTTCCTTGTCGTTCAGCCAGGCGATGCTCTTGTTGCGCGGAATGCGCAGGGTCTGGCTGCCCTTGCTGATCACCAGTACCGGGTTTTCTGCATCGCTGAAGTCTTCATCGACGCGTGCCCCCTTGTTGGCAAACGCAACCACGCCATCCTCGAACAAGCGTGCAGTCGTGGCATCGAGATTCACACCCAGCGTCTTGGCCATGAAGGCGGCAACCTGAGTGTTGTCCAGCAGGCCGCCGAGCAGGCGACCGCGCGGATCGTAGCTGTAGAGCACCACGTCTTCGCCGGTGTGGCCATTGGTGGTGAAGCCGATCTTGGCGCGCTTGGCGATGATCGGGCCAACCGCGTAGTTCACGGCGCCTTTTTCTGCCTTGATGATGCTTTCAACTTCTGCGTCGCTCAGGTCTTCAACGCCGAGCCATTCCTTGGCAAGCGAGCGGATTTCCGCGCCCATGCTCTCCAGCGTGCCTTCCGCACGATTTGCCGGCAGCAGGGCTTCGAAGCCTTCACCGGTAACCTTGGCCTTCTTGAGCGGGCTGACAAAACTGGTCCAGTGCGTTTTGTCGTAGGTCTTGCTGGTGGAGCGATCGCCGATGGAAATGCCCGAGTTGCCATGATCGGAAACCGCCACAACCAGGGTGTTGCCCTTTTTCCTGGCGAATTCCAGTGCGACCTTGACGGCACGGTCAAACGCAAGCACGTCGCTCACGATGCCGACCGGATCATTGGCGTGTGCCGCCCAATCCACTTTCGAGCCTTCCACCATCAGGAAGAAGCCCTTGGGCTGCTTCGACAACACTTCGATGGCCTTGGTCGTCATCTGCGCCAGCGAAGGTTCGCGCGCCGGATCACGATCCAGATCGTAGGAAAGCGCGGTATGCGCATCGGTCTTGCCGAATACACCGACGAGCTTCTTGCCGGAGAACTGCTCCAGTTCGGCCGTGTTGCCGACGAGGGTGTAGCCGCGCGCTTTCAGGATGGCGGCCATGTCTTCCTTATCCTTGCGCGCTTGTGGCTTCAGATACTTGATGCCACCGCCCAGGATCACATCGAGCTTGTTGTAGACAATCTGCTCGGTCAGGTTGTCATAGCTCGAACGCGAGGGATCGTGGGCGCTGAAATCCGCCGGGGTGGCGTGCATGAATTCGCTGGTGCTGATAATGCCGGTGGCGCGTCCGCTCAGGCGGGCTGCTTCCAGCAGTGTTGCCACCGGGCGCAGTTCTTCACCGGCAGCCGGCACGCGTACACCCGGGAAAGCATATTTGCTGCCGGTGCTGGCGATGTTGCCGGTCTGGGATTTCCAGCCCGAAGAGATCGCCGAACCGGCGGGCGCCGAATCTGCAATGGTGCCGTCACCATTCCAGGTACTCATCAGGCCAGTGGCAAGCGGATCGAGTGCCAGCGATCCGCCCTGATACAGACGGGCCAGCGTGGTTCCGGCAACGCTCATGCCATCCGGAATCAGCACGATGACATTGGGCAGCGTTCGGGCTGCGGAGGTTTTGTTGATGCCAGCGGCCAGCACCGGGCTGGTTGCTGCGAGTGAAAGCAGGCTAATTGCGATGATGCGGGAGATTTTCGACATGACGTTCCTCGTGAAAAATTCAGGCAAGACGAGTTTATTGAGGATGCGTGTCAGATTTGTGAAGGCTGGGTATTGAGGTGTGATGGTGTACAGAAAGATTTTGGCAGGATTGCCGCAGATCGTGCTTGCTGCTGTGCGATATGAATCAGGTTTTCTTGCAAACACGGTGTTGCCGGTATATCCCCCCGGCCGAAGCTGAGGCAGACTATCAGCTCAGGCTGATAGTAGACTCCCTGACCCGATCGGCCGTGCAAACTTGCTGTGATGCATTGCATCACGGTTATCTGTCGTGGTTGCTGAAAATTGTGCCAGGCCCTGCCAAGAACCTGTTTACGTTCTGTCGCGAGAGGCCGTCAGCGGGGTGAAGCGCAGCGCAAAAACCGGAATGTACAAGGGCGTACATGAGGATTTTGAGCAGCACATGAGCCCCGATCACGGCTTCGCAGCAAGATTGTGAATAGGTTCTAAAGGGAATTCGACTTTACAGGACACACCTATGTCTTTGCCGCTTCGTGCCATTGCCGTCTTTCACACCGTTGTCCGCAACGGCAGCCTGACCAAGGCCGCTGCCGAGCTATGCATTACCACGTCGGCGGTGAGCCAGCAGATCCAGAACCTGGAAGAACACCTGGGTACGACCTTGCTGGCCAAGGCCGGGCGCGGCATCGCGCTGACGGAAGCGGGTGAGCGCTATTACGAGATGATCGCGGACGAAGTCGAACGCATTTCCGAAGCCACCCAACGCATCCGCGGGTTCCGTTCGCGCTCGGTGCTGACGGTCCGATCGGTTCCTTCTTTTGCCAACAAATGGCTGTTGCCGCGCCTGCAGGGTTTTCTCGATGCCAACCCCAATATCGAGTTGCGCCTGAATGCCACCAATGAACCTACGGATTTTGCGCGGGAGGCGGTCGATATCGAGATCCGGCATGGCGAGGGGCGCTGGCCCGGTCTCTTTGTCGAGGGGTTCGCCGAAGAATTCTTTCTGCCGGCATGCCTGCCATCGTATTGCGCGGCAGCCAGTATCTCTGCCGCTGAGGTTCAGCAGTATCGCCTGATCCACTCGGTGAAAGCCCAGGTGCAGTGGCACCAGTGGTTTTCCCGCGCCGGCGTACCGCCGGCAGAAGAATCGCAACGGGTTTTGTTTGATCGCAGCTATATGTCGATTGACGCGGCGGCCAACGGCATGGGCATGGCCCTGGAAAGCAATTTGATGATGTGGCGGGAATTGTGCGATGGCACGCTGGTGTGCCCGGTGCACGAACCCCCGAAGATTTCCGTGATCACGCAGTGGATTGTTTGCCCCTTCGATAATCTGAACAAAGCCAAGGTCAGTCTGTTTCTCAACTGGCTTCGTGCCGAACGCCAGGTTTGGCAAAGCCAGAGCCTGGAACCTGTTCATAGTCTTGCTGCAAAGCGCTGATCCGGGTTCGGCCGCTGTGCTTCACCACGTTGTGGGCTTCTTGCGACAGATCGTGAGCAGATCCTTACACCTCTTTTGAAAGTTTAGATAAACTAAACTTTTCCTCAAAAAAACCAATTTGTCCTGAACGAAATCGATTCTTAGAATGGTTTTCAGAAGCTGCGTTGCGTTTGCAGCCTTCGTCAACACCGTTGTCGGCCGGTCTATCTCCGGTTTTGCAAGAAACGACGAACGACGTTTTAAAACGATTTGATAAAAGGACAGGCATATGAATCTCTACACACTGCTGGCAGCCCGGGTTGCTGCTGGACGTCCGGTACGCGTCGGTCTGATTGGCGCAGGCAAGTTTGGCTCGATGTTCCTGAACCAGGCGCGTTTCATCGAAGGCATGCATGTCGTGGGCATTGCCGATCTGGATGTGAACAAGGCGCGTGCGTCACTGGCTCGCGTGGGCTGGCCGGCTGAACGTTATTCGGCCAACAGCCTGGAAGACGCACTGAAAACGGGCAAGACCTGCGTGCTGGATGATGCTTCTGCACTGGCAAACTGTGAAGAGATCGAATGCATTATCGAAGCAACGGGACACCCGATTGCCGGTGTGCGCCATGCGCTTGCCGCCATCGAAGGCAACAAGCACGTCGTCATGGTGAACGTAGAAGCCGATTGCATGTGTGGCCCGGTGCTCGCAGCCAAAGCCAGGGCCAAGAATCTGGTCTACAGCATGGCGTATGGCGATCAGCCTGCGATCATGTGTGAACTGGTCGACTGGGCGCGCTCCAGCGGATTCGAAGTGACCGCCGTAGGCAAGGGGATGAATTTCGAACCGCGCTATCGCTATTCCACTCCCGATACGGTGTGGGGTTATTTCGGCTGGACCGAAGAAGAAGTCGCCAAGGGCGATTTCAATCCGAAGATGTACAACTCCTTCACCGATGGCACCAAGGCTGCCATTGAAATGGCAGCTGTTGCCAATGGCACCGGTCTGGATTGCCCGGACGACGGCTTGGCCTTCCTGCCCTGCGGCATTCATGATCTGGCCAAGGTGTTCCGCCCGGCAGCCGATGGCGGCCGTCTTGCCCGCAGCGGCCTGATCGATATCGCTGCCAGCCAGGAGCCGGATGGTCGCGAAGTCCTCAACAATATCCGCTATGGCATGTTTGTCACCTTCAAGGCCCCGAACGAATATGCGCGGGCTTGCTTCAAGCAATACGGCCTGTTGGTCGACCCATCCGGCTGGTATGGCTCGATGTGGCGTCCCTTCCACATGATCGGCCTGGAAACCAGCGTCAGCGTACTTTCTGCCGTGCTGCGCCACGAGCCGACGGGCACCAGCAAGGAATTCCGTGGCGATGCCGTGGCAACTGCGAAGCGCGACCTGAAGCCGGGCGAGTACCTTGATGGTGAAGGCGGCTATGCAGCCTGGGCAAATGCGATTCCGGCCACGAAGAGTCTGGCTCTGGGCGGTTTGCCGATGGGCCTGGCTCACAACGTCAAGGTCATACGCCCGGTGGCCAAGGACACCATCGTGACCTTTGACGATGTGGTGATCGAACGCGATCTCGATGTATTGGCTGTGCGCAAGGAAATGGAACGCGCCGCACTGGGCGGAACGGCTGGTGCTGTAATCGCCAATCTCAAGCAGGTAGCCACGGTATGAGCAAGCGGCCTTCTGCGGCCGGCTATGTGGTAATCGCCGAATTCGAGGTTAAGCCCTCGCGGTTCGGCGATTTCCTGGTCCTGGCACACGCATTCGCACAATCGTGTCTCGACAATGAACCGGGCTGTTTGCAGTTCGATGTCGTGCAACTGGAAACCACTGCTTCGGGCGTTCTCTTCTATGAGGCTTACGAGGATACAGCGGCATTTGCAGCGCATTGTCAATCCGCACACCTTGCCCGCTTCAAGACGGAATTTCCGGAGATGATCGTGGCAGAGAAACCGCTACGCCGTGGCATACGTGGACAAGATACCTGATTGTTTCTCATCGAATGGATAACAACATGCACATGCCACCAAAAGTCGGTTTCGCGGGTACGGGCACCATGGGTTTTCACATGGCGCGTCGACTTGCCGAAAGTGGTTACCAGGTTCGGGTATGGAATCGCACTGCGGCAAAGGCAGAGCGATTGATCCCGCATGGTATCCAGGTGGCAGCCAGTGCGGTGGAGGTTGCCCGTGATGCAGATTTTGTCATCTGCATGCTCGGTTCTGATCAGGCCTGTGATGAGGTTTTGTTCAGCCCGGGGCAGGTTGTTAAATCCATGAAGATCGGCAGCACCTTGATTGTCATGAGTTCGATCTCGGTGGAAACGGCACGGCGTCAATCAAAAATGGCCAGGGCGTACGGGGTGGATTATCTGGATGCACCGGTGTCCGGCGACGAGGAAAGGGCAGAAAACGCAACGCTTGTCATCACGGCAGGTGGCGATGCCGAGGTGTTCGAGCGTTCGCGTGTACTGCTGGCGGCAATGGGGCGGCCGACTCGCGTCGGCCCGGCAGGAGCAGGGCAACTGGCCAAGCTGGTCCATCAGATGCTGGAGGCCAGTTCATTGACTGCCGTGGCCGAAGCGTTGCTTTTTGCCGAACGCGGCGGCGTCGATCCGGCCAAGGTGCAAGAAGCCCTGCTGGGGGAGTTCACCGATGCAGGCGCGCTGCGTCAGCATGGGCAGCGCATGATCAACAGCGATTTTGTGCCGGGCCGGGCAGCCAGAGATCAAACCCAGGATACCGGCAAAGTGATCGCGCTTGCTCGTGCCATGGGATTGGAGCTTCCCATGCTCCATCTGGTCGATAGCCTCTTTGCCGACATGGTTGAACGCGGTGATGGAGATCTGGACCATAGCGCGATTATTTTGGAGCTTCGGCGACGTCAGGAGGCTTATGGCGATACCTAGCTAGATACGAGGATTATCCGTTGCAGCAATGGTCGGAGCGGTTGATGTCGATCCGACGACCAGAATCATATTTATAAGAAAGAACCGTCTTTAAGTAATGTCGGCCCATCTTCCTGATGTCCGATACGCAGCAAACAGGAGGCAAGCATGCATCCTGTCTTACTTACTGAAGTTCCATTCATGTTTGGAGGCAAAGAGATGAATATCACGTTCAAATGGCTCGCAGTTTCTCTGGCAGCAGGCACGCTTTGTATGGCTCCGCAATCCTGGGCTGAGACACCGATCAAACTGGTTCTGGCCCATGCCGTGGCGCCGGAAAACCCCAGAGCGATTGCTGCGCTGAAATTCGCCGATCTGGTCAAGGAAAAAAGCAAAGGGCGGATCACCGTTCAGGTGGCTGGCGCCTCGCAGTTGGGTGATGACCTGACCATGCTCTCCGCCATGCGTACTGGCACGCTGGACATGAGCATCAACTCGCAAGGCCCCATCTCTTCGGTATTGCCTGAATTGTCGGCACTGGGCTTGCCCTATCTGTTTTCCAGCCAGCCCAAAGCCTGGGAATTGCTCGATGGCCCTGTTGGGCAGGAGCTGGGCAAGAAACTGGAATCCAAAAACCTGATCTTGCTGGCCTGGATGGATAACGGCATCCGCCAGATTACCAACAACAAGCGGCCCATCACGCAACCGGATGATCTGAAGGGCATCAAGTTGCGGACTCCGCCTGATCCTTCCACGGTCGATATGTTCCAGGCCATGGGGGCAAGCACACAACAGATCAACTTCAGCGAACTCTATCTGGCTCTGCAGCAAGGCGTGGTGGATGGCCAGGAAAACCCGCTGGCCAACATTCATGCCGGCAAACTGCATGAAGTGCAGAAGTACATCTCGGTGACCAATCACAAATATGAAGCCACGCCATTTGTGATGAGCGGGATTACCTGGGGACGCCTCTCAACGGATGACCGGACCTTGATCAAGGCGGCGGCACAGGAAGCAACGGTTCTGCAGCGCAATCTGATGGCATCGGCCGATGAGAAGCTGATGGCCGAATACAAGAAAAACCCAGCGCTGCAAATCAATTTCCCCGATCAGGCGCTTTTCAAGGCTGCAACGCAAAAGGTCTGGGATAACTGGGAGAAAAAGCCGTTTGGCGATTTTGTGAAAAAACTGCGCGCCGCATCCAAGTAATAGGTTCAGGGTGGCGCATGCTTGCGCCACCCTGAGAAACAGATTCTTTCTTGGAGAACAGTTGTATGACTAAAACATCTACTGCGGCACTTTCAGGCGAGAGCATCATGGAAGATGATCAGCAATCGGCGCTGGTATCGATGGCACACCATATCGAAAAGGGAATCCGGGTGTTTTGCCGGGCAATCATGTTATCCACCGGACTTTTCCTGCTCTTTATTCTTACGGCCATCGTGCTGTTGCGTTATTCAAACGCGGGCAGCATCGATTCAGGGGCTGAGTTGTCAGCGCTCGTATTTCCGATCTTTGTCATGGCAGGCATCGTGGAGGCTGCATTGACGGGTGCTCACGTGGCTACACAGGTCATGCTTAATGCGCTCAATGCGGTTTGGCGAAAATATCTGGTTTTATTGATTCACACGGTAACTGCAGCACTTTATTTCTATCTGTCGACGTATGCCTACCGCAATGCGGTGATTGCACATGAAGAGCTCAGTACGATCTTGCAAGTGCCAGGCAGTGTCGGCTATGGCGGTCTGGCAATAGGTCTGGCATTGGTCGGTGTATGCAGTCTTTGCGCAATTGTGCGGTACACATTGGGCAAAGAGAAAGTCACAGTCAATCTTGCTGAAACAGGTCCGGGGGTCGTATGAGTCTAATTATGGTGGTGGTATTTGGACTATTGCTGATTTTGTCTTTCCCGGTAGCGCATGCACTGCTCGTCGGATCGACACTCGGCATTATGGCAGGGAGCAATTTGCCCTTGTTTGCTGTGATTCAGCAAATGTTTTCACCCACGCAAAGTTTTCCCCTGATTGCAATCCCGTTTTTTGTGATGTCGGGCGAGCTCATGATGAGCGGGAAATTGGGCAAGAACATGATTGATTTTGCCACTGATCTGGTCGGGCGTTTTCGTGGTGGGCATGCCCAGGTCAGCGTATTGGGATCGACGCTATTTGGCGGCGTTACCGGTTCTGCCGTCGCAGATGCCACTGCACTCGGGTCGGTGCTGGTGCCCTGGCAAAAGAAGATGGGCTATCCGGGCGCATTCTGTGGTGCCACGATAGCGGCCGCCTCTACCATCGATATTCTGGTTCCACCTTCAATCCCCTTGATTCTTTTCGCACTAATCTCCAATGCGTCGATTGGTGGCTTGTTCCTGGCGGGATTGTTGCCGGGCTTGATGCTGGCTGCCGGTTTTCTGGTGGTGTGCAACATCAGTGCACGTTTCAGAGGTTTCCCCTATGAGAAACAACCTGTCAAATGGGGTGCCATGGCCAAGCGTGGCTTATTTGCCATGCCGGCTTTGATGCTGCCGGTAATTGTTCTGATTTCTCTGCGTTTCGGTTTGGCAACCCCCACTGAAATCAGCACCATAGCCGTTGTGTATTCCCTGCTTATCTCGGCGCTGTTGTATCGCGATATGTCCTGGGAGCGTATCAAACGTTCCATCTACTTTGGTGGCGCGGCAACGGGAGTTGTGATGCTCTTGATCATGGGTTCCATGACCGCAGGCTGGATATTGACCCTTGAGCAAATTCCGGAACAATTTATCGAATGGGCCAAGGGTAGCTTTGATAGCAGGGCATCTATCCTGATGCTGATGAATATCATCATGCTGATTGCCGGGATGTTCATTGATCTACCGGCTGCCATTCTGTTGCTGGGTCCGCTATTCGTGCCGTTGGCGAATACCTATGGCATTGATCTGATTCAGCTTGGTGTGATGATGGTAGTGAATCTGGCCATCGGCTTGTATTCGCCACCCGTGGGAACCACCTTATTCATCGGGAGCATGCTGGCAAAGGCAACCATTGGCCAAACCGTGAAAGAGTTGATACCGTTCTACGCGGTTGGTTTGACAGTACTGGCTTTGATTACCTATGTGCCGGCATTCATTATTCGTGCCTGATCTTTTTTATGTATGAATCCGTTTCTGACTGATTTTATCTGATCATCGAACGGATTTATCAGGTTAAACCTTCTCCTCAAACGCCATGTTCCTTTTGTGGGCATGGCGTCTTTTTTGCAAATAAATCGACAATTTTGTTTTAGATTTTCTATAGAGTTGGCAAGATTTATTCAATTGAACTTCACAAACAAAAAATCTAAAGTTTTATCAAGGCTTGTCGAATATTTGTTTCGAATGGCTGTGCGCTGAGCGTGAATTTTCCGTTTGTTTTGGATTTTATGATTAATGAGGATTCTATGAACACACTGGTCATTGGTTTTGTTGGTACTGGCATTATGGGATTCCCCATGGCACGGAATCTGGCGAAGGCTGGTTATGCCGTTAAGGCGTACGATCTTGATGTGGATAAATCACAGCGATTGTCTGAATTTGGCGTTTCAGTCGTGCCGGATAATCGGGATGTTGCGAAAGATGCCGATGTTTTGATCTGCATGCTGAGTTCCGGTCCTATCTGCGATAGTGTGCTGCTGGGTGATTCCGGCCTGATTGCCAATATGCGGCCAGGCTCCCTGCTTATCGTGATGAGTTCAATTCCTGTCGAAACCGCCAGAAATCAGGCGAAATTCTGCGCAGAATTGGGTATTGATTATGTAGATGCCCCCGTGTCCGGCGGTGAAAAGGGTGCCATTGAAGCCAATCTGGCCATTATGGCCGGCGGAACCGCTGAGGCATACGAAAAAGCGCGTCCCATTCTGGAAGCCATGGGCCGGCCAACACATATCGGCCCGGTCGGAACGGGTGAATTAACAAAACTGGTGAATCAGATGATGGTGGCCAGCAATATCGCCAGTGTGGCGGAAGCCATGTTGCTGGCAGAAAAGGGTGGGGCAGAACCAGCCAAAGTACGCGAAGCGCTTCTGGGTGGATTTGCCGATTCCACCATACTGCGCCAACACGCATTGCGCATGATCGATGGCAATTTCGTGCCGGGTGGCATTGCCCGATATCAGGTCAAGGATACAAAAACCGCTATTGATTTTGCGCGCAGCGTGGGTGTTGATTTGCCCATGCTGAATCAGGCGGATGAGTTGTTTTCCGACATGGTGGAAAGCGGCGATGGGGATCTGGATCATAGCGGGGTGATTCGCCAGCTGCGCCGGCACAACCATCTGACGGTTTGATGGGCCATTCATCTGTCCCGCGCGGAATAGCCATGCCGATCATCGCCGTTCTGAATCGAAATTCCTTTCATCCTGTGGCGTGAGAGCCAATTTTAGGAAGGAAACCCACAACTATCGTTGTGGGAGATCTGTACGGCGATAACGGCCGTAAGTGTCAGAAGGAGAACGATCATGACCAAGGCATGGCACAGTACCAAGGAAGACAAGAAGAAACCCATGATGACGGCCAAGGAGAAAAAGGCGCTGAAGCATGTCAAGAAGCACCCTCCAGGCATGGTGGTGCCGCCGACACATCATTGATTTCTCCCAATCCTGCACAACTAAAAAGGCCGCTTAATTGCGGCCTTGACATAGGTGCTGATCAGGGGGTGATTAATGTGTTTTGCCAAAAAAACGCACGAGGGCGGGAGCGTGGAGGTGGTAACCCTATCATGAGAGTGCTTTATCAAGAATCAGAATCAAGATGAGGACCACATGCTGTGCGATTACTTCCTGCTCTTGGTTTCATTGATTATCTCCGAGAGACGCTTATCGGTCAGAGGGTAATAAATAAGCATAACCACAAAAGCGATTCCAAAAAATGCAGCGGGAACGAGGGCAACAGCTTGCTGAATTCCAAGTGTTACGATTTGATCTTGTTTTTCAATATTGGGGGTGTACCCATAAAATGCGAGAATAAATGCCGGCAGAGATCCGCCAATTGAATATCCCAGTTTCCTCATCAGGGAAAAGAATGAGTACGTCATTCCCTCAATACGTGCCCCCGTTCGCCATTCTCCATATTCTACCGTGTCTGCTTCAAGTGCCCATGCGATAGACATCGACGTTTTGACTCCAATGGCTATTAGCGTGAATGCGCAATATATCAAAATGATGTTGCCATGTGGAACTAGGAATAATAGGAGGTAGCCGATAATCGATATGGCTAGTCCGGCGAGGAAAATGTTCTTTTTCCCAATAATTTGAGTTGCTCTGGGGATGGTTGGTACTAATGCTAGGGCTGTGATGAGGTTTATGATGCCGAGTGCAATAAAGAAATCTTTAATGTTAAAGGTTGCGACTTTGGCAAAGTATACAAGAGAAGCGCCGGATGCGGAATACCCTAGCAGCATGCATAAAACGCTTATGCAGAGAATTAGTAGTGGCCTGTTTTTTATTAGCGTTTCAATTATTTCATTAATTTTTTTGTGTTCTATTTTTCTTTCAATGATCTCTTCGGTGTTTTTGAAGCAGATCATGTAAAGAATGGATCCTGCAATTATCATTATTAATGTAATCGCTGATAGCATCTGCTGAAGAGATTCGCCCTTCTGCTCAGTCATCATGGGGCCAATTACCATGGTAAGAAAGCTGAAAGTGCAGACTGACATGAACATGCGCGACACGCCTAAGCTTGCACGTTCTCGCGGATCTTGTGTCATGGCTGTTGCTAATGATCCATACGAAATATTAATGAGTGAGTACGCCATCCCCAAGAGGAAATAAGTTACATAAGCGTAAACCAGTTTTTCGCTTACGCTCCAATTTATTGGTACTGAGAAGACTGCGAAATTTAATGCCAATAATGGAACAGCACCCCAGAGAATGAATGGACGAAAGCGCCCCCAGCGTGTATTGGTTCGGTCAATCAAATATCCTGCGATTATGTCTGTGAATGCGTCGAGAACACGAACTATGGCGAGCATCATTCCTGCAGCCACCAGCGGAATGCCCACGACATCTGTGTAGTAGTTCAGTAGAAAAAGGATGCTCATGGCAAATACAAAATTATTTGCCATGTCTCCTAATCCATAAGAAATTATACTAACTTTACTTAGCTGTCTGCGCATGTGTTTCAATCTGTTGTGATGAAATAAGGTTATTGTGAGTTGGGAAGATTGCTCAGGTAATGTCCTTATTTGTTTGTTCTGCTTGCCTGATGTTTTTTACTGTGCATGTTGCGGAATTCGTGCACGGTTTCAAGTATCCACTGTAATGCACGAGATTTATCATTGCTTCTGTAATAACAGTACAGATCGCAGTGAATATTTACTGGGGCGGTTAATGGTCGGTACACAACATTCGGAATGGATAAGCTTTGAAATGATTCGGGGACAAACGCAACACCAAGGCCAACACTAACCATGGAGACGGCACTTGCCATGTCTTGCGTTCTTTGAATAATGTTGGGTTGAAATCCATACTGGCTGAATAATTCAATCCATTCATTGCTGAAGTTGTTTTTTAGTCTTCCGATCATTGGGATGTCGCGCAAGTCGCTCAGGTCAATTCTGTCCAATTGTGCCAGTGGATGATCTGCATGCAAAGCAAGGCATATATCTTCCTCATGTACTAATTCCGCCAATAATTCTTCCGGAGCAAGAAAATGCCTGTCAAATACAATCTGAACAACTCCCTTGAGCAGGTTGTCAAATTGTTGCGAGATTTGTGCTGAATGCAGTGCAACCTCCACGGTGGGATGATTTTGTCGAAATAATTTTATTATGTTGGGAATGTGAGTCAATAATGCCGAACCATAAGCACCAATGTTGATTTTTTGTTCAACTGCAGTAGCGGCAATTTGAATGTCATTTTTTACCAGCTCAAATTGTGATTTGAGTGAGCGGGCATGTTGTAACAAAGCCTCTCCAGCTGCTGTTAAATAAACGCCCGAAGTATTTCGTATAAATAGTTTTGCACCCAATTCTTCCTCTAATGACTGAATCTGTCTAGAGAGTGCAGACAGAGATAAAGGAAGTCTTTCGGCTGCTCGGCCTAGATTTCTTTCCTCTGCTGTAACTATAAAGTAATAGAGTTGTCGCTCATTCATTTTGCATTCTTGGTATAATTTTGTTTATGTCTGCCGGCCCGGCATTTTCTGTTGCGGGGGCCAAACTCTTCTCCTGCCTTATTGTAGGCATTCTAACGAATAGCATTATGTTTCCCGTTGCATAAATAGCAACACATGTTGCGAAATATGCGATGGACGGCCCGTTTCTCGAAGGTAAAAATTTCATTCCAGATGCTGGGTGGAAATTATTACTCCCATATCAGGTGGGTCTCCCTCCTGTCGCCCAGTCTGATTGTGCATAGAAATCAAGCCCAGCATCTACAAGGAAGTATTTCTACATGATCGAGGAGAGAAATAATGCAGTATGCATTCAATACCAAGAAAACAGCAGTTGCAGTCGCTGTTTCTTTAGCATTGACTCTGGGCATAGTTGGCTGTGGTGGTGGCGGTGATGATGTCACGAATGAAGCAGTAGTAAGCTCGACAGAGCTGCGGGCTGTTACATCACTTAATCAAGGCTGGAAGTTTGTCCAGGACGATGTTCTGACCGATGATGCTGCATTGGTGAATGACGGAAATAGCTGGTCCAGTGTCTCCCTGCCACATACGTGGAATGCCACTGATGCTGCCACAACGGCACAAACCACTCCAACAACTCCTAGTTACAAGCGGGGGCAAGGCTGGTATCGACTGGAGTTCAACAGTAATGGCACTGGTGCAACGCAATGGCTCCAGTTTGATGGCGCCAGTATCGTTGCTGACGTCTGGCTGAATGGTGAAAAACTTGGGCAGCACAAGGGCGCGTTCACCGCTTTCCGTTTTGATGTTACCGGCAAGCTGAAATCTGGCACTAACGTATTGCTGGTCAAAGTCGATAACTCTGCACCGACTTCCAACACATCATTGACAGCGATTGCGCCTCTTTCCGGCGACTTCAACATGTCCGGAGGTCTCTACCGTGGTGTTTCACTGGTTTCCACGCAAGACAAGGCACACTTTGCGCTAAACGAAGCAGTTACCTCCAAAGATACAAGTGGCAATGAAATCACACAGTTCGTGGCTGGCAGTGGCGTCTATGCACGCACAACCTCGATCACCAGTGGCAACGCAACTATCAATGTTTTGGCCAGGTTGAAGAATGGCTCTGCAGTCGATGGAAGCTATATCGTGCAAGCTTCTTTGCTGGAAGCCGATGGCAAAACGCTGAAAAAATCCATACAGAAAAAAGATATTTTCATCAAGGCAGGCGCGTACGGGGAAACTTCGGTCGATTTGGATATTGACCAAGCACACCTCTGGCAGGGAGTAACCGATCCGTACTTGTACAAGCTGGTTGTGGAGCTGAAAAACAGTGCCGGATCCACGGTCGATAAAATCGTGCAGGATTTTGGCATTCGCCAGATGCAGTTTGATCCCGACAAGGGCTTTTTCCTGAATGGAAAATCCACACCGTTGCATGGCGTGAACATGCATCAGGACTATCTGGCTAAGGCATGGGCTATCAGCAATGCCGATACAGACGAATCACTGGCCATGATCAAGGAAATCGGCGCTAATACCATCCGCTTGGCACACTACCCGCATGCGGCCTACACCGTTCAACAAGCGGACAAGCTTGGTCTGGTGGTGATGGCTGAAGTGCCATTTGTGAATCAGAGTGCCTACAGCGCATCACGCAACGATTGCAGCCAGGGAACGGCCGATCCTGAAACAACGGGATTTGCAGCAAACGTCCGCCTGCAAGCGCAAGAGCTGATTCGGCAGCAATATAATCACGCATCGATTGGTCTGTGGTCTGTGGGTAATGAAACGACGACTACGGTTTCGAGTGCCTGCGGTCAGACGCAGGACAACAACAACATCACGCCGTTGTTGCGCAGCCTGCATGCACTGGCCAAGGCGGAAGATCCGGGGCGTTACACGACCGTGGCCGCTCAGATTACGCGCAATGGTGACACTGTCTTGCCTGATACGGTCTCGGTGGCTGGAATTACCGACACGTATAGTGTTAACCGTTATTTCCAATGGTATTACGGCACATCGGAAACCCAGCTTGCTGACCATCTGGATGCGTTGCATGCGCAGAATCCGACTCAAGCCATCGGCGTTTCGGAGTACGGCGCCGGTGCTGCCCTCACGCACCACACAGATAATCCTTATGGCGGAAGAGTATGTAATCGCGACGGTACTAACTCAGCGAGAATCTGCTACCAGCCAGAAGGGTATGCGGCTTATGTGCTTGAGAAAAATTACGCCGCCATGGTCAACAAGGCCTATGTCTATGGGACCTATGTCTGGAACATGTTCGATTTCGGTTCTGGCAACCGGCATGAGGGTGATATTGGTGCTACCAATACCAAGGGGCTGGTAACCTTTGACCGCAAGATCAAGAAAGATCCGTTCTTCTTCTACAAGGCTAACTGGACTAGTGAACCGGTAACTTACATCGCCAACCGTCGGTACACACAGCGAGCTTATCCGGTTACGGATATCAAGCTGTACAGCAACGCGGATTCCGTGACGCTGAGTGTAAATGGCGCCACGATCGGCACCAAGTCTGCAGCCGATTGTCCGTTGAAAGTTTGTGAATTCAAGGGCGTTAATCTGGTTGCGGGAACCAACACTATCTCGGCAGTCGGTACTCATGCAGGAAAAACAGTAACGGATACCGTAGGCTGGAATCTTTCGACGGACAATGCCAACAATATTTATATTGCTACTGGCCAACTGACAACAGGATTCAAGTCAACGGATTCCTTGCTGGGTAGCCATACGTTTGGCTCGGATAACTTCTTTGTTGGTGGTGATTATCCTCCCTCGGCAGGGTTTACTGGTGCTGCAGGGCTGAGCGGCAACATAGTGATCAATGGTCTTGGCACGACCAGCATTCCTGAAACCGGTCGTGTATGGGATATGTGGCGCGAAGGTAGTTCGTTCAGCTATCAGATTCCTGTGGCGAATGGCACGTACCGTGTAACCCTTGGCTTCCTGGAGCCAAGCACGTCAGCGGCAGCAGGTACTCGGGTCTTCAATGTCAATGCTAATGGAGTGAACGCCATTTCCAATCTGGATATTTTCAGTGCGGCTGGCGCAAACAGGACTGCAATCACACGCAGCTTCAATGCAACGGTAAGTAATGGTGTGCTGCAGCTTGATTTCAGTGGCGTAACCGGCAAGGCTATTGTTTCGAATATTTCTGTCGTCAAACAGTAATATTTAAGCAGCAAAGTCCCCGCTCTATGACGGAGCGGGGCCCTGTCTATTCCGTTTTGCGCTGCATTTCACCTCGCTGACGGCTTCTCGCTACAGATCGTGAACACGTTCTAAGGGTAAAGCGGAGGCCGTTCCCCCATATTCCGGCAAATCAGCCAGTCCTGCCCTCAGCATATCGACCAGCAAACGGACTTTGGGCAGCGGGTAGCGCCGCTGCGGCGCGACTGCCCACACTGCCGTATCCGGTGGCTGGTTGGCTTCAAGGAGTGAGACCAATTCACCGCGCTTGAGTGGATCCAGTACATAGTAATCCGGCAACTGGCACAAACCCAGCCCGCGCAAGGCGGCATCGAGTACGGCGGTTCCATTGTTGCAGCGCCAGTTGCCGCGCGGTTTGAAGGGGTACTCATGACCATTCTCGTGGAACAGCCACGTGTCATTCGTGCCGATCAGGCAATTGTGGCCAGTCAGCTCCGATAGGGTATGCGGGCAGCCGTAGCGCTCAAGATAGGCGGGCGAGGCACAAAGATACATGGCACGGGGCGCAATGCGGCTGGCAACCAGCGTGGAGCTTTCCAGCCGACCGAGGCGAATCGCCAGATCAAACCCTTCCTGCACCAGATCGAGCATGCGGTTGGTCAGTTCGATTTCGACGCGCAACTGCGGGTGTTGCGTCATGAAGCTATTCACGATTGGCACGATGAAACGCTCACCGTACGCCACGGCGGCCGTCATGCGCAGCAGACCGGTGGGTGCGCGATGCAGATCACTGATTGCCACAAACGCGTCATCACGCTCCTCGATCAGACGCTGGCAGCGTGCGAAAAAGGTCTGCCCAGCCTCGGTCAGCGATACCTTGCGGGTGGTGCGATAAAGCAGGCGCGCCTGAAGACGCTCCTCCAGCAAGGCCACCTGGCGGCTGACATGCGAGGATGACACGCGCAGTCGTTCCGCGGCGCGTGAAAAACTTGCGCATTCCACCACGGCGACAAATTCGTCCAGTCCTTCCCAGCGGCTCATCTGATTCCCTCTTTATTGTGCAAACATAGATTATCCCTGTGCTGCAATAGTGTTTCCATGCATGATGAATTATCCCCTTGGCTGATTCAATTAAACTTGTTGATGAAATGCTTCAATAATTCATAATCGGAGAGTCCACATGAGCATCAAGTCCCGCGCGGCCGTCGCTTTTGGTCCCAAACAACCTTTGCAAATTGTTGAAGTGGATGTCGAACCGCCCAAGGCTGGTGAAGTGCTGGTGCGTATTGTGGCCAGCGGCGTCTGCCACACTGATGCCTTTACGCTCTCGGGCGATGATCCGGAAGGTATCTTCCCTGCCATTCTTGGCCATGAAGGGGGCGGCATCGTCGAAGCCGTGGGCGAGGGGGTGACTTCGCTGGAGGTGGGCGACCATGTCATTCCGCTCTATACCGCCGAGTGCCGCGAGTGCAAATTCTGCAAATCCGGCAAGACCAATCTCTGCCAGGCGGTGCGCGCTACTCAGGGCAAGGGCTTGATGCCGGATGGCACCACGCGTTTTTCGTACCAGGGACAGCCGATCTATCACTACATGGGCTGTTCGACCTTCTCCGAATACACCGTACTGCCTGAGATTTCGCTCGCCAAGATTCCGAAGGAAGCTCCGCTGGATAAGGTATGCCTGCTGGGTTGTGGTGTGACCACCGGCATCGGCGCGGTACTCAACACAGCCAAGGTCACGGAAGGCTCAACTGTTGCGATCTTTGGTCTTGGCGGTATCGGCCTGGCTGCGATCATTGGTGCAACCATGGCCAAGGCCAGCCGCATCATCGCGGTGGACATCAACCCGGCCAAGTTCGAGATTGCGAAGCAGCTGGGCGCAACGGATTTCGTCAATCCCCAAGACCATGAACGCCCGATCCAGGACGTGATCGTGGAGATGACCGATGGTGGCGTGGATTACTCATTTGAATGTGTCGGCAATGTGAAACTGATGCGCGCCGCGCTGGAATGCTGCCACAAGGGCTGGGGCGAATCGACCATCATTGGTGTGGCTGGCGCTGGACAGGAAATCAGCACGCGGCCATTCCAGTTGGTTACCGGTCGGGTCTGGCGCGGTTCGGCTTTCGGCGGCGTGCGTGGCCGCACCGAACTGCCGGGCTATGTGAAGAAATCGCAGAGTGGCGAGATCCCGCTCGATGTCTTCATTACCCACAATATGCCACTGGCCGACATCAATCAGGCTTTCGACCTGATGCACGAAGGCAAGAGCATACGTACTGTTATCCACTTTTAAGAAACTGTTAACGATCTGTCGCGAGAGGCCGTCAGCAGGGCGAAGAGCAGTGCAAAAACTGGAGTGTACAAAGGAGTACATGAGGATTTTGAGCAGCACATGAGCCCTGATCACGGCGTCGCAGCAAGATCGTGACAGGTTCTGAGGATTGCGCTATGAATATGGAAAACTTGGCCTGCAACAAGAGTTTCGGCGGCTGGCACAAGCGCTACCGCCACCATTCGGCAACGCTTGGCTGCGACATGGTGTTTGCCATCTATCTGCCGCCACAGGCCGAACTCGGCACCAAATTGCCGGTACTCTATTGGCTGTCGGGGCTGACCTGCACCGATGAAAACTTCATGCAGAAAGCCGGCGCCCAGCGCCTGGCCGCCGAATTGGGCATGATTATCGTCGCGCCGGATACCAGCCCGCGTGGCGCGGAGGTTCCGGGCGATCCTGACGGCGCGTGGGATTTCGGCCATGGTGCGGGGTTCTATCTGAACGCGACAGAAGCACCCTGGGCACAGCATTACCGCATGCATGATTACGTGGTGCAGGAACTGCCGGCGCTGATCGAAGCCAACTTTCCTGCCTCTGCTGCGCGCAGCATCGCAGGTCATTCAATGGGAGGGCACGGCGCGCTGGTCTGCGCATTGCGCAACCCCGGGCGCTATCGCTCGATTTCCGTCTTTGCGCCGATTTGCCAGCCCAGCACCTGCCCGTGGGGCGAGAAAGCCTTCAGCCGGTATCTGGGTGACGATCGGACAAAGTGGGCGGAGTGGGATGCCAGTCGGTTGATCATGCAGGCGCGTGAAAAGCTGCCGCTGCTGATCGACCAGGGCGACCGCGACAGTTTCCTTGCCGAGCAACTCAAACCCGAGACCTTGCAAGCCGCGGCTGCCAGTGTGGCTTATCCGCTCACCTTGCGCATGCAAGCCGGCTACGACCACAGCTACTACTTCATGGCCAGCTTTATTGACGAGCACTTGCGTTTTCATGCGCAGGCGCTGCAAATCGATGGAATATAGGGGTTTCAAAAACGGGCTGCCTTTGAACAGGATCTTATTTCCTGCGGGCAGCCCTTGAGCTGTACCCTGTCCGACCGCTTGCCGACCTTCGTACTGCCTTCATTTGAACAGCGGGTAACAGAATTCAGCGCTTATGTGTGAAGGCTATTCATCGACAACCCCTCGGCCATCACCGTCATTGGCAGTCTGGATCAATTGATCCCAGCCAATGATCGACAAACGCGCTTGCATCAGCCAATAACCATTCAAAATCGGCTGTGAATCCAGAGTCGCTTACTGGAAATTCAGCTTCTCCTCCAACCAGAGGGTTCGGGCGCCGTGCGCGCCGAGACATACGGTTTAACACATCGGCGATTCCGTCCAATTCCGCATAGCTTTGCAACCAATCCTCCTGTGCCATCAACCGCATCGCAAAACGGGCGGATTCAGGCAGTTCGTCCAGGCGTGCATCAATTTGGCGATAGACCGACTGGCAATATATCGGGAGCAGGGCGGAGTGAAATCGGTTCCAATCACGTGCCAGAACATGATCGTAAAAAATGTCCACCAACACGCCCGCATACCGCCGACGCTCTGGCGATATGCGCGAACAACTACAACGAAAAGCCGGATGGGTGTCGACAAACCTGTCGATTGCACGGTGTAACGCGACGCCTCGGGCCAAATCGCTTGGCAGGCAACCGGGCAGGATCCCTTTGATCCAGTCGCCGATAACACCACCGACCATCAAAGCGGGTGTTCTTTCAGCAAGAACGGCATGTGCCAGGAAATTCATCAGGTCACTTTAACCCGTTTTGAGTACGGGCTTTCAGAAATACGGTGATTAATCAACACGCTGGTAATTCGTTGCGTGGACTATTGAAACGGGTTTCTCGCTTGAGCGATTGATATCCGTGCCAGCCCGGCATGATGCATGAACTCCCGCACGATCAGCAGTGCGGCCACGGTAGCAGGCTCGATCAGCGGATTATCCTCCCCGGCAGGGCTTCCCTCCGCGATAGCGCATAGTCGAGAGAATACTGATTCAATGTCGTCGAGATGGTATGTATCTTGCGACTTGGTTTGCTCTTGCATCAAAGAAAGCAGACTTGGGGCACAATCCCCGACACAGCTGCTGTTTAAGGTAGAACCACCTGGAATGATGCGCGCCAATGGCATGACATGTTCTTCGATATGCTGGATGGCATTCTCCAGATCCAACGGTCGCGGGGGCGAAGTACGCAGAGGGCCAGGCAGTACATTGCCCCAGCCAATATTCAGCTGCGTATAGGGTGGGGCGGTAACAGGTGCGTTAATCCACAAATTGCACCGTTGCTCGCCAAGGTGCAACGTCAATGTATTCTGGTTTGTTTGCATCATCCATCATTCCGCTGGCGCATTTACGGATCTGGCGCTTAGCCGGAGTATATGCCGCAGCGCGTTTTCATCAATGCCGTGCCCCAGTCCTGGCACCAGATCAAGCGATACCGTACCGCCGAGTTCCGCAAGGCGATGCGCCGCTTGTTCACTGTACTGGCTCGGGATTACTGTATCGGCGGTACCGTGTATCAAATGCACGGCAGCCCCAGGGCGTACGTTCGGCTTGGCAGCAAAGCGGCCAGCCAGTGCAATCACCCGTGCGGCCAGCGTGGGTTGGCACAGTGACGCCTCCAGGGCCATGATTGCGCCCTGAGAAAAACCTACCAGGGTGGTGTGGGTTGGCGTTAACCCTGCTTCTTCCTGCCAGTCTGCAATTTCCTGTTCAAAACGCAGCATGGTCGCGGCAATGCGTTCCGATCGGTTTGTCTCTGAGATGTCTTTTACCGAGAACCATTGCCTGCCACGCCCAAAATCGGAAGGATCGGGCGAGGCCACCGCCACTACGAAGACGCCCGGATCCTGCATCGCAATGCGTTTTCCGATCAGAGCCATATCGCTGGGCTGTGCACCCACCCCGTGGAACAGCAGTACTAGCGAGGTGGCGGCGTCGGAAGGCTTTTGAATCACAATTGATGCGTTATTCATGATGTTGTACCGAGGTTCTGTTGATGTTGGTGACAAAACTGTGTTTGGGGCTGTTCGAGATGAATTTCAAGGCGCAAAGTACGCCGCAATACGGGTACTGCATGTGGTTTACATCGCGGAAAACCGCTCGAGATGCCCCAAACCCGAAGGGGAGGGGCGGGAACGCGCCATTCACAGCGTTATGCTCCTTGAAAATAACTGGCTTTTGTCTGCATCACATGCATGGAGACTGGCATTTTCCCACTCCAGTGCAGCTATGTAACAACGTCAACAGTGGCTGCCCGAGTAGAAATGAAACAGCCCAGCAAGCGTAGCTGCTGGGCTGTGGGTCAAGGCTGACCGTCACGTTAAATGCTGCCTGCAGAGATAAGGCTGGAATTTATTTAGCTGTCAGAGACATCGCTGACATAAATACGAATATTCTTGTCTATCTTTGCACCTTGCGGGGCAATGTCGGCCAAGTTGACATAGTTGCTTGCGCCATCAAATTTCCAGGTAAAACTTTGCCCATCCGCCAGGGAGATGCGTACAACATCGTCCTTGAAGACATTCAGGTGAGGGGTCTGTGCCGTTACGGCCCGCTCTTTTGCCCCATAAACCTTACCGCTTACCGGCGAGCCATCGGCGCCAGATGCGGCAAATGCAGACGAAGCTGCCACCAACACGGCAGCAGACAGTGCAGCTTGAACAAAGGTACGAGTATTCATGTCGGATCTCCAAATTGATTAGTCGGTTACGTTGCAGATACGGTGTTTCCTGCCAACACCTGCAGATTAAGCCAACGCGGCTATCAGGAAACGGACACTCCGATTACAAAATTGTCATCTTTGATGGTGGTTTTCTCTGGTAGGCAATTCGCCGGCAAGATGACAAATTTGTAATCCAATCACTGGCAATATCCATGGATAATCAATGCCATAAGCCCGCCTCGCCCCAAACAGCCCCATGAGACACCCGACATGAAACTCTTGATAGTGGAAGATGACACCAAGACGCGTACCTACCTGAAACAGGGTTTGACGGAGCAAGGGTTTGTGGTGGATGTCGCGGCTAACGGCGTGGATGGCAGCCACATGGCGCTTACCGAAGATTACGATCTGGTGATACTGGATGTGATGATGCCGGGCATGGATGGCTGGGAAGTACTCGCGCAATTGCGCCGCGACAAGGAAACACCGGTATTGTTTTTGACCGCACGCGACAAGGTCGAGGATCGCGTACGCGGACTGGAGCTTGGGGCTGATGATTATCTGGTGAAACCCTTTGCATTTGCCGAATTGGTGGCACGCATCCGCACTCTTCTCAAACGCGGCAAGACGCGTGAACCCGACACGCTGCAGCTGGCCGATCTTGAGGTGGATCTTTTGCGGCGCAAGGTTACCCGCGCCGGGCAGCGCATTGATCTGACCGCCAAAGAATTTGCGCTGTTGAGCCTGCTATTGCGTCGGCAAGGCGAAGTGCTTTCGCGCACCATGATTGCCGCCCAGGTCTGGGACATGAATTTCGACAGTGACACCAATGTGGTCGAAGTAGCGATCCGGCGCCTGCGCGCCAAGATCGATGATGATTTCACCCCGCGCCTGATCCATACCCTGCGCGGCATGGGTTATGTGATGGAGGATCGGGAAGACCTATGACCTCTCGTCCCATCATGTCGATCACCAAACGGCTCAGCGCGCTGTTTGCACTGATGTCATTTCTGCTGCTGAGCGCAATTGCCAGTTCGCTATATTTTGCGCTCGAACACAAACTGGAAATGGGTGATCGGGCGATATTGATCGAGCGCGTCATACGCATTCGCGGTTTTTTGCACGCGCAGCCAAGTGATACCGATTTAAGCACGCTGGTAAAACACTTCAATGAGGCACCGCTGTCGATCCGACGCAATATCGATTTGATTCTGGCCGACGAAACAGGTCAGATCCTGTTTCAGTCGGTTCCCCAAGGGCCTGACGGTGCCTCTTTGCTACGGCAAGTCATTCAGGAACAAGTCACGCCCAACTCGACATGGTTATGGAAGAAAGAGCATTTTCCCTCCCTGCGCATGGTAACGGTATGGGGCCGTTTGGGCAGTGATGAGAAAAGTCGTCGCCTTCTGATCGGCATGTGTCTTTCTGCGGAAGAAACTCGCCAGATTCTTGAGGAATCCGCCTGGGTGCTGCTATTGATGGTACTCACCGGAACACTGGTGGCTGCCGTGTTGGGCTACTGGGTAGCCAAGCGGGGCCTGGCACCGGTTGCCGCCATCACCCGAGCTGCACGCAAAATCACCGCCAGTGAACTGCACCAGCGACTTCCGCCACGGGAAATTCCAGAGGAATTCCATGATCTGGCCGAAGCGTTCAACGGCATGCTGGCGCGGCTGGATGAAGCCTTCCAGCGGCAATCCGATTTTTCCAGCGATCTGGCCCATGAGTTGCGCACGCCCATCAACAACCTGATGCTGCAAGCGCAGATTGCACTTTCCCAGGCGCGCAGCCCTCAGGAATACCAAGAGACACTGGCCTCCGCGATGGAGGATTACCAAGCCTTGTCGCGCATGATCGAGGAGATGCTGTTTCTGGCCCGCGCAGACAATGCCGAAGCCGTCCTGCGGAAAGAATCCATCGACCTGCGTGCAGAAGCGGAATGTGTCGTGGAGTTTTGCCAGGCACTTGCAGAAGACAAGAATCTGGCTATCCAGATCAATGGGCAAGCCAGCGTTGAAGCCGACAAGGGAATGTTGCGGCGTGCCATCGGCAATTTGCTGACCAATGCCATCCAGCATTCGCCGGAAGGGGGCACGATCACCCTGTCACTGGCAACAACCCCGGAATATGCCACGACCCTGAGCATAAGCAATCCGGGCGCGGGTATCGCACCCGAGCATTTGCCAAGGTTGTTCGACCGGTTTTACCGGGTGGACAAAGCACGTACATCGGGGGTGTGTGGTTCCGGGCTGGGCCTGGCGATCGTGCGCTCGATCATGCAGCTGCATGGAGGCGATATCCATGTCAGCAGCATACCTGGCGAACAAACCGAATTTGTCCTGACTTTCCCGGCCAATCCTGACGAGCCTATTCGTGGAGATGATTTCAGGGGAAGCGTTGCTGCCTAACGGCCAATAGATTTAAGAGTCTGTTTATGGTCTGTGACGAGAAGCCGTCAGCAGGATCAAGCGCAGCGTATACACCCCGAAGGAAGCTCCCTTGGGGTGTTTTGAGCAGCGCATGAGTTCCGATCACACCGTCGCAGCAGGATCGTGAACTGGTTCTTAAGGAAGGTCGAACAGCAAGGCCTCCACCTGACCTGATGCCTTCAGTTCAAGCAGCTTTTCACCTGTAATGGTTGCACTGTCCCCAGCCGACATTTCCTGGCCGTTGATTTCAAGTTTTCCCCGGGCCACATGCAGGTAATAGGTGCGCTCGCCAGCCAGCGGGAAATGACGGGTTTCCTCTTTCAGCAGCACCTTGTGCAAATAGACATCCTGATGGATTTGCAGTGATCCATCTCGCCCGTCGGGCGAAACGATCGTATGCGTCCAGCCCACCCACATTCTCAAGGCAGACCGAATCTGATCAGCGCCTGATTGGCAGGAGTTCGTCGATGCGGGAGTTCGGACAGGTCGGAAGTTTTTCGAGGGTGGATTTCAGCTAGGCAGGCGGTTCCAATCCGTTGAGCTTGGCGGTGGCCAGCAGGCTTTGAATGGCTGCAGCGCGCTTGCCGGCACGTTCACTGCCGGCAAATAGCCAGTTTTTCTTACCCAATGCGATTGGCCAGATTGCGTTTTCCACGGCGTTGTTGTCGATTGGTAGATCGCCCGTTTGGGCGTAGCGCTCAAATGACGACCAGCGTGCAGACGGCATCCCCAGCCTTCGGCCAGTGAAATATGCCTTGATGCAGACGGTGCTGGCAGAGCCAGACTCCGGTCGCATCCCAGATCAGCAGCTTGAGACGGGAGCGCTGCCGGTTGATAAAGGCGAAGGCGCTGCCATCACAAGGCGTGCGGCCGATGGCATGCTGCACATGGCAGGAAAGCCGCTCAATCCCCCAGCGCATATCCACAGGTTCAACCGCCAGATAGACCTGTTCCGGGAGAATCATCGCAGCAATGCCAACAGCGTTTGCAGAAACGAATGCGCCTGGGACTCCGGCCAGTCGATGCGCAAGGTCAGATCGTTGCGCATGAGTTCGAGATGAATACAGTCCTGTGATGAAGTGCTGGGCAGAACAGGGATGAATGCCGGAGTTGGTATGACCGGGAGATTCACAGATGGAGGGACGGTCCCAGACGCATCCGAACCGTTTTGCTCGTCTTCGCGCAGCCAGCGGTGAATGATGTTGTCATTCATGTTGTGCATTCTGGCGATGGCGGCAACCGATATGCCGGGTTGTTTGCAGGCTGCAACAATTTGGGCTTTGAATTCCCGGCTATACCTGCGGCGCCGTGGGCGGTGCGGGTTAAGAGTGATCGCGTCCATATGTCCACCTGTTTTAACGTGGACACGATCTTCCGGCCTGGGCGATCGTTACTCAATGTGGGCGGGTTGGACGCTTACAAACGATCAACTGGATACCCCGGACCGCGGAAAAATCTTTCTGATCGTAACCGGGGGCAATACCTGTTACCCGGGGTTGCACCCATATCTGCAGGAAATGTAGCTCCCTGGTTCTGGATGGATTGTATTCGCTATGCGCAACACCGGTGCCTGCACTCATAACCTGGACTTCACCCGCACGGAGGGTGGTGTGAGATCCCATGCTGTCCTTATGTTCAATCGCCCCTTCCAGGATGTAACTGATGATCTCCATATTGCGATGGGGATGGGTATCGAATCCGCTTCCGGGCTGGACCCGGTCATCGTTGATCACGCGCAGCACCGATACGCCCATGTGCTGGGGATCGTAGTAATCGGCAAAGGAAAAGGTGTGCCAACTATCCAGCCAGCCGTGATTGGCATGACCGCGTTCGTGTGCGAGTCGTAAAGTCATCATGGTGCGATTCTCCAGCAGGTCACCGGGATTGCCGCTGATGGTGGTAAAAAACGTGGAAGACTGTATCTGTGAAATGCCCAAATACCAGACAGGGAAGATGATGCACCCGACGCAGAACCGAACGCGCAAATAATCCCCTACGCAACACAGATTATGGTTGCCTTCCTTGGGTGACTTCGGTATTATGCGCCCTCCTCTGCGGAGAGATGGATGAGTGGTTTAAGTCGCACGCCTGGAAAGCGTGTATAGGTTAATAGCCTATCGGGGGTTCGAATCCCCCTCTCTCCGCCAAAAAGTCTTAGTGGTTGTCCATGGGCAGCCACTTTCAAAGTAAAAGCCCGCAACCATGCGGGCTTTCGCGTTTCTGCAGTTTCTCTGTTCCGACAATTTGCCGCATTTCCCCCCGCCGGAAACAGGCTCTTCTCTCGAAGCACTTGGGCATTGGGGCATTATCGATGAGTCCTGCAGCTCTATTGCTCGAAGACAAAAACAGCGTGCTTGTGCACGCCTTTTGGATCGGAATTTGGTAAGGGCTAAGATTTGATGCCAAGCAGTTTCCGCTGCTCTTCCCATGAGGCCGGTAGTGGTAACGCCTTGAATAGCGTGTGCGCCGTCAATGTCGCCGGCTGTTTACCCACCTCGATGGCCTTCACGATATCTGGTGCCAGAAACGCCACATAGAGCGTTTGCTGCACCAGCGATGGTGAAAGTTGCTCTGCCTGGGCAATCGCTGAAGGTCCAATGCCTTCCTTAACGAGACGTCGATACCACTGGATACCACGTTGAACCAAACTCACCAAGCGTGTATCGATATTTACTGTTCGGGATTGCTCCATGCTTTGTGCGGGATGTAAACCGGCATGCAAAACTTTCCAGGTTTCCGGGGTGATCGGCATCCAATAGTTTCCACCCCGGGTTGTGCAACC
>NZ_JBVVOL010000029.1:0-26864 GCF_055810895.1 Formivibrio sp. oc-25
GGCTCCATCGCCCGCTCACATGTCTCCACCGCTCGCATCCTCAAACAGGCAGCAGGGAAAAGACCTTGAAAGGCATGGGCCTCAGAACCTGTTCACGATCTGTAGCGAGAAGCCGTCAGCGGGGTAAAGAGCAGCGCAAAAACCGGAATGTACAGGGAGTACATGAGGATTTTGAGCAGCACATGAGCCCTGATCACGGCTTCGCAGCAAGATCGTGAACAAGTTCTCAGGCAATGGATGCACCAAAAAGTATCCCG
This sequence comes from Formivibrio sp. oc-25, assembly GCF_055810895.1. Lineage (NCBI taxonomy): Bacteria > Pseudomonadati > Pseudomonadota > Betaproteobacteria > Neisseriales > Chitinibacteraceae > Formivibrio > Formivibrio sp. oc-25. The sequence continues at coordinate 258 of NZ_JBVVOL010000029.1, forward strand.
GCCCCGTAGGTGATGGCTGCGGCAACACCGCCGAACAGGATCTGGCGAGCGGCCGAAAAGGCAAAGCCGCGCCCATTGAACAGGGCTGTGACCATGCCGATTCCGCCCAGCGCCAGCAGGCTGAGCCCGCAGCTCAAACCGACTGCAGCGTTACCTTGCAGCCAGATGAAGGGCAGCACCGGTACGATGGCACCAATCGCAAATAACAGCAGCGAAACGCCCGCCGCGCGCCACGGGCTGCCGCCGAGCTCTTCCGGGTCGATTCCCAATTCTTCACGTGCCAGGGTATCCAGTGCCGTTTGCTGGTTCTGCATGACTTGCGCAGCAATGCGCTGGGCATCTTCGCGTGCCAGCCCCTTGGCCTGGTAAATCAGTGCCAGTTCTTTTTGTTCGGATTCCGGTGTTTGTGCCAGCTCTTCGGCTTCCTTGTCGAGCTGGCTGCGTGCCAGTTCGCGTGCATTGGCTACTGATAGCCATTCGCCCAGCGCCATGGAAAAGGCCCCGGCGACCAGCCCGGCAGCACCGGTCAGCAGAACCGTTGCGGGCGCTGCACCGGCTCCGGCCACGCCCATCACCAGACAGAAATTGGATACCAGACCATCATTCACGCCCAGCACTGCTGCGCGCAATTCGTTGCCGGAAGCGCCGCGATGCCAGTGTTCCGCTCGGACGATATCTGCGCCTCCTGCCACTGCATTCTGATTCACAGCAGCCTGAATCACGGCGGCGTGCCCGCGCTCTTCGGCCGACAGGGCAAGCGCATCAGGCTGACTGGCGTACTTGTCACGATCTGCAGATTCACTGATGGCGATCGCCGGCAGTACAAAAGCCGGGCCAAAGCGATCGGCGAGCCAGATCAAAAGGCGTGTCTTGAGGCTGGGCTGCTCAATCAGATCGATCACGCCCTCATGGCGTAGCTTATCGCGCCACAGGTCTGCGTGTTCGGCTTCTGATTCGGACAGTTGCTGAAAAAGATCCTTGCGGTTGGGATTCTTTTCCCGCCTGGCCAGGCTGGCATACAGCGCGGCGCCGTCGATTTCGTCCTGCAGGTTTTCACGGTAGCGTTTGATTTCTTTCATGACCCCTCTGCCTGCGAACCCGAGAAAGTGAGTACCGATACAACCATCCATTTCCCAAACATGATGGCGAATCGGTCTGATGGCAATACTTCAAGAAAAACGCCACCGACAGGCGGTGGCGTCAGGGGAGTGCAACGGCGTATCAGCGGGCCAGGTCCAGCATCAGGCCATTGAGGCGCTTCACAAAGGCGGCCGGATCTTCCAGTTGCGCGCCTTCGGCCAGCGTGGCCTGGTCGAACAGGATTTCGGTCCAGTCGGCAAAACGTTCCTTACCCATTTCGCCCTTGATCTTCTGCGTGAGCGGGTGGGCCGGGTTGATCTCGAGAATCGGCTTGGCGGCCTTCACATCCTGCCCGGCGGACTTCAGCAATCGCTCCAGATTGGCGCTCATGTCGCTGTTGTCGACCACCAGGCAGGCCGGGCTTTCCGAGAGGCGATGCGTCACACGCACTTCCTTGACCTTTTCACCCAGGGTTTCCTGGATTTTCTCGATCACATCCTTGAGTTCTGCGGCGGCTTCTGCCTGCTGTTTTTTCTCGGCTTCGTCTTCGAACTTGGAGAGGTCAAGCTCGCCCTTGGCCACCGATTGCAGCTTCTTGCCGTCGAACTCGGTCAGGCTGCCAACTACCCATTCATCCACACGGTCGGAGAGCAACAGCACTTCGATGCCTTTCTTGCGCAGGGCTTCCAGGTGCGGGCTGTTCTTGGCGGCGGCGAACGATTCGGCCGTGATGTAATAGATGGCTTCCTGGCCTTCCTTCATGCGGCCGATGTAATCAGCGAGGCTGACGATCTGCTCCGGGGTATCCGCGTGCGTGGAAGCAAAGCGCAGCAGGCCGGCGATACGCTCCTTGTTGGCGAAGTCTTCGCCCACGCCTTCCTTGAGCACCTTGCCGAACTCGGCCCAGAAGGCTGCGTATTTTTCCTTGTCTGATGTATCGTCCGAGTTGGCGAGGCTTTCCAGGAGTCCCAATACCTTCTTCACGCAACCGGCCTTGATCTGCTCGATATCCTTGCTGTGCTGCAGGATTTCACGGCTGACGTTCAGCGGCAGATCGTTGCTGTCGATCACACCACGTACGAAGCGCAGGTATTGCGGCAGCAGTTTTTCGGCATCTTCCATGATGAATACGCGGCGCACGTAGAGCTTGATGCCGTGGCGACGCTCGCGGTCATATAGGTCGAACGGGGCGCGTTTGGGGATATACAACAGCTCGGTGTATTCCTGGCGGCCTTCAACACGGGCGTGGCTCCAGGTTAGCGGGTCTTCGAAATCATGCGCCACATGCTTGTAGAACTCGGTGTATTCCTCTTCGCTGATCTCGCTCTTGCTGCGTGCCCACAGCGCGGAGGCCTTGTTCACCGTTTCGATTTCGTCCGAGATTTCGACATTGCCATCCTTATCGTAGCCCGGTGCCTTCTGCATCTGGATCGGCAGCGTGATGTGATCGGAATACTTGCGGATGATGCTGCGCAGGCGCCAGTCGGAAAGAATCTCGTCTTCACCTTCCTTCAGGTGCAGCACGATCTCGGTACCGCGATCGGCCTTTTCGACTTCCTCGATGGTGAATTCGCCATCGCCGGCCGATTCCCAGCGCACGCCCTGATTGGATACCAGGCCGGCGCGACGCGTGGTCAGCGTCACCTTGTCTGCGACGATAAAGGCGGAATAGAAGCCCACGCCGAACTGGCCGATCAGGTTGGCGTCTTTCTTGGCATCGCCCGAGAGCTGGCTAAAGAATTCCTTGGTGCCGGAACGGGCAATGGTGCCGATGTTCTTGATTACTTCCTCGCGGCTCATGCCGATGCCGTTGTCGCGGATCGTGAGCGTGCGGGCATCCTTGTCGAAGGCGACGTGGATCCTTAGTTCGCCATCGCCCTCGAGCAGGGCTTCGTTATGCAGTGCTTCGAAGCGCAGTTTGTCGCAGGCATCCGATGCGTTGGATACCAGCTCGCGCAGGAAAATTTCCTTGTTGGAATACAGCGAGTGAATCATCAACTGCAGCAGTTGTTTGACTTCAGTCTGAAAACCGAGGGTTTCCTTGGTCATGGGCAGATCTCCAGCTAAACGATACAAGGGTTTGACCTTGCCCAAGGTGGGGGCTATCCATCGGCTTTCAAGCCGCATGGCACCCATCAAAAAAGGTGGCAAATATTGCCACCTTTTTTATGGGAACACCGTTACGCTTACATCTTGAAAGAGCGGAACTTGCTTTGCAGCCCCTCTGCCAGCCTGTCGAGTTCCTGCAGGGTGTTGGTAGCATTCTGCAACTCGTTTTCAGAACGCTGCATGCGGCTGGTGATGTGTTCCGCGCTCTGGGCCATTGATGTGGTCGCCGTCTGCTCTTCACGGGTAGACAGCGCAATTTCCTCCATCTTGTTGCGGACCAGATCCATATTATTCTGGATGCTGTTGATCTTGGTGGCTGCCGCTTCTGAATAGCTGACACCGACTTGTGCCGATTCAAGCGTATGGTGCATATCCTTGACGGCAGTGCCGGTCTGGTTACAGATACCTTCTGTCATTTTCGTGATTTGCAACGTGGCCGATGCGGTGCGCTCTGCCAGTTTGCGGACTTCATCCGCCACCACAGCAAAGCCACGCCCCTGTTCTCCGGCACGGGCGGCTTCGATTGCCGCATTCAGGGCCAGCAGATTGGTTTGATCGGCAATTTCCTTGATGACCTGGGTAATGCCACTGATTTCCTGGGAGTGCTTGTTCAATTGCTCCAGCAATATCGATAGACTTTCCACTTCCCTGGCGGATTGGCCGGCTTTTTCTGCCACCTCGGTCACGGTCTGTGCCGATTCGGTGGAAATATGGCTGGTATCCCTGACCAGCGTGTCCGCTTCGCCGGCATTGCTGGCGATGTGGGCAATGCTGACGGTGATTTCTTCGATGGTTGCCGCGTTGCTTGAACTTTGATCAGCCAGATCCCTGAAGTCATCCGCCAGCTTGCCCAGTACGTGATTGACACTGTGCACACCTTCCGTCAGCTGGGCGGCCTCTTGCTGGATATCAGAGAACAGCGTGCGCAGTTGTTCCAGGAAACGGTTGAAGTATCGTGCTGTTTCAGCAATTTCATCATCGCCATCGATTTCAATCCGGCGGGTCAGATCCCCGCCACCTTGGGCGATTTCCTGCATGATGCTGCTGATGCGCCGCACCCCGGAAGTGATGCCGTTGGCCATGGCATAGGCAAGCAGGATGGCTGCAACAGTAAAGGCAAGCCCCACCATCGCAAGCATGTACATGGTTTCACGCGCACTGGAAACGATCTCGCTGCGGTCGATCACGCTGACCAGCTTCCATCCGCCCCGGCTGGCGGCCAGTACCTTGCCTTCTTTTTCAACGCCGTCAATCGAGTAACGGAAAACGTCCGCATTGTTTTGGACTGCAGAGGTCAGCTCTGGAATGTTGAGACTTTCGATCTTTTTGGTAATCAGTTCTTTGCGGGAAGGGTGAGTGAGTACCGTACCATCGGATTCCACCAGCAATACGTATCCGGTTTCGCCGATCTTGATGTTGTTCATGATCTCGGTCAGGCGCTTGAGCGAGATATCGATGCCGCTGACAAACTGCACTTCACCGTTGCTGTTGGTGAATGCCTTGACCACGGCCGTGACGTTTTCGCCATTGGTCGATTGGTAGGCTTTGGCTACGCTGGCTTCCCCCTTCTTTTGCAGCGCATCGTTGTACCAGGGGCGTTTGCGCGGATCGTAGCTGGCCTTGACCTTGCCCTGATCATTGGTAATGAAGCCGCCGAACCTGGTGCCCATGTAGAGTTCGATGTAATCCGGGTGCGTTTCACCAATCAGGCGGAAATGGTTGAAAAGCTCGGTTTCTACCGGACTGCGGCTCAGGTTTTTCAGATCGGTATCGTCAGTACGTGCCGAATAGTCGTTGATGGATTCGTCGATCTGCTGAGTGGCGCCATGCCTGCTCATCAATTCCAGGTTGAGCATCGCGCTATCGAGCAGCACGGTGATGACATTATCGACTTGCCGCATTTCGCCGCCTGCGCGGGCCAGGAAATCTTCTTCGGCTTTGCGCGTCAGCGAATAGTTGAGCAGGATGATGATGCTGATGATGGGAATCACGACCAGCGCGGTCGATGTGATGAATAGCTTTTTCCTGATGCTGCCCCGCAATAAGAAATTCATGCTCACGATTGTCCCCTATGTTTTTGGTGCTGTTATTGTAGAAATGTGGCAGATCCAGATCGGATTCGCTGGAAAAATCAGTGCCGGATTTGGTTTAGTCGCATGCTGCGGTGCATGATATAGTGAAATTCTGTGTTACAACCAGAGGTGCAGCATGATGCGTCGGGTGGTGTTCAACCAGAAGGGTGGTGTCGGCAAATCGACGATCACGGTGAATCTGGCGGCGGTGGCGGCCAGACAGGGCAAAAAAGTGCTGGTGGTCGATCTCGACCCGCAAGGCAATTCCAGTCACTACCTGCTGGGCGAGCAGCTCAGCGATATCAGTCCGACACTGGCGGATTTTTTTGATCAGGTGCTGAATTTCAGCCTGTATGCCAAACCGACGCAGGCTTTTATCCACCCCACGCCATTCGCCCAGCTTTACATCATGCCGTCGCATCCGGCTATTGCCGAGCAGCAGACCAAGCTCGAATCGCGCTACAAGATCTACAAGCTCAAGGAAAGCCTTGAGGAGCTCGCCGACGAGTTCGACGAGATCTATATCGATACCCCGCCGGCGCTCAATTTCTTCACCCTGTCCGCATTGATTGCCGCTACCGGCTGCCTGATCCCGTTCGATTGCGATACCTTCTCGCGCGATGCCCTGCTGGGCCTCTTGGCACGGGTCGAAGAGATCAAGCTCGACCATAACCGCGATCTGGCCGTGGAAGGCATTGTGGTCAACCAGTTCCAGCCGCGCGCAAGCCTGCCGCAGCGATTGGTCGCCGAGCTTGAAGCCCAAGGCTTGCCGGTGCTGCAAAATAGGCTTTCCAGCTCGGTGAAGGTGCGCGAATCGCACGAACGGGCCACACCGCTGGTAAACCTGGATAACCGGCACAAGATCGCGCAGGAGTTCTCTGCGCTGTATGCCGAGCTGGGTCGGGCAGGGACCTGAACATGAATGATTTCGGAGAAGACCAGATATTGCCGGCACATGTGCTGGTGGTGGACGATGAGCCTTTCAATCTGGAAATCCTGTCCGAGCACCTGACTGATGCCGGCTATATCGTTTCCACGGCGGCAGATGGCGTTGCCGGTTGGGAAATTCTGCAGCAGCAGGGGGCGAAGTTCGATGCCATCCTGCTCGATCGCATGATGCCGCGCATGGATGGCATGCAGTTGCTGGGCAAGATCCGCCAGCATCCCGCCTGCCGGCATGTTCCGGTGATCATGCAAACTGCGGTGGGCGCTGCCGAGAGTGTGCGCGAAGGCTTGGCTGCTGGCGCGTATTACTACCTGGTCAAGCCTTTCCAGCGCGATACTTTGCTGGGCATCGTGGCGGCTGCGGTAGGGTTCCACCGTGAGCGCGTTGGACTGGAGCAGCAACTGGCGGAGCAAGCCACAAGCTTTCGCTTGCTGGTCAATGGTGACTTCCGCTTCCGCACCCTGGGCGAAGCCAGGCAGCTGACCCTGCTTTTGTCTCAGGCGTGCCCCAATCCCCAGCGCGTGGCGGTTGGACTTTCCGAGTTGCTGATCAATGCGGTCGAACATGGCAATCTTGGCATCGGTTACGCTGAAAAAAGCCGGCTGTTGCAACAAGGAGCCTGGCAAACGGAAATCGAACGTCGCCTGCAGGAGCCGACCCTGGCTGATCGCTGGGTACGCGTGGCTTTTCGCACCGACGATGAACTGGTGACGATTGCGGTGAAAGACGAAGGCAGCGGGTTTGATTGGCGCCCCTATCTGGATTTTTCGACAGAGCGTGCCTTTGATCCGCATGGGCGCGGCATTTCACTGGCGCGAAAACTGTCGTTCGATGCGCTGGAATATTTTGGCAATGGCAGTACGGTGCTGGCGCGCGTGAAGCGCTAGCCATCGTTTGAACATGAAAAAAAGCCGCTCTGCATGAGCGGCTTTGTACTTTGGGCAGTAGCTGAAATTACAGCTTGAATTCCTTGTTCAGCTTCTTCGGTACCAGTACTTTTTTCAGGCGCACATAATCCGGCAGGCCATTTTTGAACGGCGGAAAGTCTTCGCCGGCAATCAGCGGGCTCAGATACTTGCGGCAAGCCTCGGTGATGTGGAAACCGTCTGCCGTGATGAACTCGCGCGGCATGAACTTTTCCACGTTGGCAACATTGGCCAGCGGCGCTTCGATGATGTCCCAGGTGTATGGGGCATCGGAGAGGCGGCGGACTGCTGGCATCACAGAATTCTTGCCGGCAAGCGCGAATTCCACCGCAGCCTTGCCCAGTGCATAGGCCTGATCCACATCGGTTTTCGATGCGATATGGCGCGCAGCACGCTGCAGGTAATCGGCCACGGCCCAGTGATACTTGTAGCCGAGCTTGTCCTTGATCAGTTGCGCGATTGCCGGCGCAACACCGCCCAGTTGCGCGTGGCCAAACGCATCCTTCAGTCCTGATTCGGCAAAGAATTTGCCATCCTTGCCCTTGATGCCTTCCGATACACCGATCACGCAGTGATCATATTTCTCGATTGTTTCCTTGACCTTGGCCAGGAATTTTTCTTCATCGAATTCAATTTCCGGGAACAGCAGGATATGCGGACCCTCGCCCTCGGCTTCGGATGCGAGACCGCAGGCTGCGGTAATCCAGCCGGCATGACGGCCCATCACTTCCAGAATGAAAACCTTGGTCGAGGTGCGTGACATCGAAGCCACATCGTAACCCGCTTCGCGGATCGAGGTCGCCACGTACTTGCCGACCGAGCCGAAACCAGGGCAGCAATCGGTGATGGGCAGGTCATTATCCACGGTCTTGGGAACATGGACGGCCTGGATCGGGTAGCCAAGCGCTTCGGAAATCTGCGAAACCTTCAGGCAGGTATCGGCCGAATCGCCGCCGCCGTTGTAGAAAAAATAGCCGATATCGTGAGCCTTGAAGACTTCGATCAGGCGCTCGTACTGCTCGCGGTTGGCTTCCAGTGACTTGAGCTTGTAGCGGCAGGAGCCAAAAGCACCTGATGGGGTATGGCGCAGGCGGGCAATGTCTTCTGCGGATTCGAGGCTGGTATCGATGAGTTCTTCCAGCAGTGCGCCGATGATGCCGTTGCGGCCGGCAAAAACCTTGCCGATCTTGTCCGGATGCTGGCGCGCGGTTTCCAGAACACCGCAGGCGCTGGCATTGATTACGGCTGTGACGCCGCCGGATTGGGCATAGAAGGCATTTTTGATCGTCATGAATGTTCTCTCGTAAGCGAACGGGTGAGTTGTTTCAGCATTCTAGCAAATCGGCGCCAGCTTCATTGACGTGAAATCTGCTGAAGATTTGGCATAAACTCAAATTCTTTCTTTTTAATTTCTTTTATCTTTCAGTTTTAATAATTTTTTGATTAAGCTGAGCGGATGCTGCTCACTTACCTGATCAATATTGCGTGTTTTGTACTCGGGGTCTGCCTGCTGCAATGTCTGCCGGCTTTGCCTTCTTTGGGCTGGTCGCTGGCTTTGCTGGTGCTGGCCATCATCGGCTGCATATATATGCCCGGCAAGCGTGCTGCCATCCTGCCATGCATGCTGGTGATTGCCGGCTTCACTTATGCGGAGATGCGTGCGCAATGGCGCATGGCAGATCGGCTGGAGGCCGAGCTGGAAGGTCGCAGCATCGAGGTCGAGGGCTATGTGGCGAGCCTGCCGCAAGCTACCCGCTATGGTTGCCGCTTCCTGTTCGTACCGGGTCGTGCGTTGAAAACGGGCATGGCCTTGCCCGGCAAAATCCAGGTCAGCTGGTATGGCGATCCGGAGCGTGTGCGGGCGGGAGAGCGCTGGCATCTGCAAATCAAGGCCAAGCGCCCGCACGGGCCCATGAATCCTGGCAGCTTTGATCTGGAAAGCTGGTTCCTGCAGCAGGCTATCGGTGCGACAGCCACCGTGCAGCGCGGACAAAAGCTGGAAGGCATGGCCGTAGCCGCTTGGCTGACGCGTCTGCGTGCCACCTTGCGCGAGCAGGTGAACACGGCTTTGCCGGATTCGCCTTATGCGGGAGTGATCGTGGCGTTGACGGTCGGTGATCAGAGCGGCATCAGCCCGGAACAATGGCAGCGTTTTGCCAAAACCGGCATCACGCACCTGGTCTCGATTTCTGGTTTGCATGTCACGATGCTGGCCGGTTTGGCCGCAGCAATCACCGGTTGGCTATGGCGCCGCATTCCCGGACTGGTTTCGCGTTTCAGCGCTCTGCGCGCGGCCTTGGTGGCTGGTGTGGTCACTGCGCTTGGCTACGCTGCGCTGGCTGGCATGGCTGTGCCTACGCAGCGCACCTTGTTCATGTTGATGACAGTGGCATGGTGCCTGTGGCGAGCCAGGCCCGCTGCGATCAGTGCGGTCTGGGCGTTTTGCCTGGCGGTGGTGGTATTGATCGACCCGTTTTCCGTGCTGTCAGTAGGGTTCTGGTTGTCGTTCCTGACTGTCGGCGTGCTGTTGTGGGTGGGCGGCAATCGTATGGCCGCTGGCCCTAAATGGCAATCCTGGGTTCTGGCCCAATATGCGGCCACGCTTGGTTCGATGCCCATTCTGCTGGCAGTGTTCGGGCAACTGCCATTGGTCTCGCCTCTGGCCAATGCCGTTGCGATTCCCGTGGTCGGTATGCTGGTTACGCCGCTGGCGCTGGCCGGGCTGCTCGATCCAAGCGGCTACCTGTTGCAGGCAAGCGCGCAAGTGCTGGCCTGGGTGGATGTTTTCCTGCAATGGTGCGCGGCGTGGACCTGGGCGCAAATCAGCTTTGTACCGCCGCCCATGTGGACAATCCTGCCTGCCGGGGTGGGCGTATTGCTGCTGCTGGCCCCGCGAGGTTTGCCGGGTCGTTGGCTGGGGCCGCTGCTGTTGTTGCCATTGTTTGTGCTCAGACCGGCAGCCTTGCCACTCGGAACTTACCGGGCCACGGTGCTGGATGTGGGGCAGGGCCTGTCGGTGCTGGTTGAAACGCGAAATTCTTCCTTGCTGTTTGATACTGGCGTTGCCTCGAATGCCGAGCGCGTGATTCAGCCAGCCCTGCGCGCGGCAGGACGGTTTTATCTCGATAGGCTGGTGCTGTCCCATAACGATACGGACCATATGGGCGGGGCAGAGATCTTATTGACGGGATTGCCCATTCGCCACATTCAGCATGGTTTGCCGGGAGATCTGCCCTGGCTGGTGCCATTTGCCAGGCGGCAATCGTGTCTGGCAGGCCAGACCTGGCACGTGGATGGTGTCGATTTTCGCTTGCTCTGGCCGCCTGAAGGCTTTGCCAGCAAGCAGGATAACGCCAACAGTTGCGTATTGCTGATCGATAACGGCAAGCATCGCATGCTGATTCCCGCCGATCTGGGCGGCGTGGAGGAACTACGCTTGATTGCCAGCGGTTTGCCGACAGCGGAAATTCTGGTGGCCGGACACCACGGCGGAAAGGGATCTTCCTCGCAAGCGCTGATCGATGCGCTCAAACCGCAGTTTGCGGTTTTTTCCGTGGGTTACCGCAATCACTTTGGCCACCCGCGTCAGGATACCTTGGCGCGGTTTACTGCCGCCGGCGCACGCAATCTGCGCACCGATCAAAGTGGCGCGCTGATATTCGATGTCGGCGAAACGATTGCGCTGACGCAATGGCGCTTACGGCGCAAACGGTACTGGCACCTGACTTTGCATCAGGAGGAGTGAAGGAGCCACCATGCCCTTGCGGCCGGCAATGGGCTGCAAGGGCTGTGTGTATCTGTCAGCGCATGGCAGCGATGGCTTGTACCAACGCTTTTTGCTGGGCGGAAGCCGCAAATTTGTCGTAAACCGGGCGCATCGCATCCTGGAACGATTTCTTGTCGACATTGGCGATAAAGCTGGTCCCGGCGGCAATGGCATTTTTGCGGGCGATTTCTTCGCGTTCCTGCCAGAAACGACGCAAGGCCGGCAGCGCGGCTTGTGCCGATTCCCTGATGATTGCCTGGTCTTCCGCGCTGAGCGTGCTCCAGCGTTTTTGCGAGAACAGCAGCAGTTCCGGCACTGCCGCATGTTCGGTCTGGCAGTAATACTTGAATGCCTCATGATGCTTGTAGCTATCGAACACAACCAGGCTGTTGTCGGCACAATCGATCAGGCCGGTACGGGCTGCGACCGTAACCTGATCCTGTGGCAGCGGAACGGGTACTGCACCCATCGCCTGCACGATCGCAGTCCACAGATCGGATTGCACGATGCGCATCTTCACACTGCGCATGTCGCTGATGGAATGAATGGGTTTGTTGCTGTAGATCGAACGCAGGCCGCTTTCGAACACGGCCAGACCGATATAACCCGCCTGGGCGCAGGATGCCAGGATTTCCTGCCCCGGCGCGCCCAGCATGGCCGTGCGCAAATGATCGATCGATCTGAACAGATAGGGCAGGGAAGCAACGCCGGCCAGCGGACACTCCTTGCTGAGCAATGCGACATTGCCGCGGCTGATGTCCAGAATGCCGGATTTGACCTGCTCCAGCGTTTCCTTTTCCGCGCCAAATACCCCGCCGGAATAAACCTTGAGCGTGATGCGGCCGCCGGTGCGCTCGTTCAGGATGTCTGCCATGGCGCGCACAGTACGCACCGCAGGGTGATCGTCGGTGTTCGGGAATGCTGCACGCAGCACGATTTTTTCCGGCGCGGTGCTGATGCGGAATGCAGACAGGATCTGCACGACATCGTTGCCGGCTTCGATGATCTTGCTCATGCCCTTGGCCGACATGGTGGCCGATGAGGCATTCTGCTCGCTGATCTGGGCAATCTGCTCGATGTTGCGGGCAATGGCGGAGCTGGCGGTCTCCTGCTCGCGCATCGCATCGGAAATCTCTGCCACCACGTGCGCCGCTGTATCGGCCCCGGACTTGATCTTTTCGATCGATTCTCCGGCCTCGCGCGCATGGGTCACCTGGCCGCTGACACTGCTTTCGGTGTGCCCCATGCTGGCTTCGGCGGCATGGGCGCTATCCTGCATCCGGCTGACCAGACTGGTGATTTCCTGGGTGGCGTGGGTGGTCCGTTCCGCCAGCTTGCGCACTTCATCGGCCACCACGGCAAATCCGCGCCCCTGTTCGCCGGCACGGGCGGCTTCGATGGCCGCGTTGAGTGCCAGAAGGTTGGTCTGGTCCGCCACGTCTCGAATCATGCTGGCCATGGAGGATATGCTGTCGCAGTCCGTGCGCAGCGCCTTGATGCAGCTGGCGGCGTCGCGCACATTGTCGGCAATCTGCTGGATGCCATGCACGGTTTGCATGATCACGTTGGCACTGTTTTGTGCAATGGCATGAGATTCTTGCGTGAATTCGCTGGCCTGGTTGGCCTGTTGTGCAACCACGGAGATGCTCACTGTCATTTCTTCGACCGCTGCGGCCATGTTCACGGACGAATCGCTTTGTACCTGGGAGTTGCGGGCAATCCGGCGTGAAGACTGGCTGACTTCTTCGGTTGCTTCCTGCAGACGCTCGATGGCCTGATGGATATCGGCGAAATTCTTGCGCAATTTCTCCAGCAACTGGTTACAGGCTTCCTGGATGCGGCCAATCTCGTCGTCGGACTGCACCTCGATTTGCGTGGTGAAATCCAGGCTGTCACGGACGCTGGCCAGCGTGGTTTCCAGTTCCCGTAAAGGCTTCACAATCGTGCGCAGCAACTGCATGCCAGCCAGCCCCAGAACCAGCAAAGCGGCCAGCAGCAAACCCAGCATCACCATGCGGGCAAAGGACAAGGCTTGTGACAGTGCCTGATTGTCTGCCGCCGATACATTGGCAAGCAGCGTCTCGATAGTCGAGAAACCATAAATTGCCCCCGCAAACATGGCGCAACACGCCAGCGCTGCCAGGCAAACCATCAGCATGATTTTTCGAGAAATACGCATACCGTCTCCCCTCGTTTATGTGTTTTGGATATTTATCTCATGAAAGATCAGGCGGGTCGAATCCGGTGTTTGGGCCGCTGCACAACCCTGGATGGAAGGGCAAAATACCGGCCTGATTGCCAGGCAGAGCAAGCGCGGACAAGTGCTATCAAACCATGCACGCATATTTATTCGATCAACCGGCTTGATCCGGTCGAAATACAAGGATAGAATCCCGCTCCTGTTTCGCCGGCTTAGCTCAGTAGGTAGAGCAACTGACTTGTAATCAGTAGGTCGCCAGTTCGATTCCGGCAGCCGGCACCAAGAACATCAAGGGGTTAGCAGAAATGCTAGCCCCTTTGTTTTTTGCGCCGTAGCGAAAACGTAGCAGCATTTACTACGCTCCCCCCTGACAACCTTCGATCCGTGCGGCAGCTGCGGACAAGTGCTCCGTAGCAAATTTAGCGTAGCGATCCACCATGGAACGCGATTTCCAGCCACCCAAGTCCTTGAGTTCGTCGCACGATGTTCCGGCCTGACGATGCCAAGATGCCCAAGTGTGGCGGAGATCATGGAAGCGGAAATCAGTAATTCCCGCTCGCTCCAAAGCTGTCAGCCAAGCGGAATTGCTCAACTGCCAGCGGATCGGTTCACCGTTGTAGGTGAAACAATAGCGAGGATGTTTTCCCCGCTGCTGTTCCAACACGGACACCGCACTACGATTCAGCGGAACACCTCGCGGCGTGCCATTTTTGGTTTGATTCAGCCAAGCGGTTTGCCTGTCCAAATCAACGCGCCCCCATTCCAGTCCGGTGATTTCCTTGGCACGACACCCCGTTGCCAGGGCGAAGCGAACCACGGCGGCCAGATGAGGCGGACAGGCGGCAATCAGGCGAGTAGCTTCCTCCTGAGTGAGCCAACGATCCCGCTCTACCTCGCCGGGCAAGAGTCGAATCTTCGGGAAGGTATCCACCCACTGCCATTCATCGCGTGCCATGCGCAGCAGGCAACGAATCGTGGCTAAGGTGCGATTCACCGAAGCGGGTTTTAACCCCTTATTCAACTCACTCTGAGTCACTTTCCAGATCGTGTCGCCAGTAATCTGGTCGAGCATCAGGTGTCCCATGTAATCATCCAATGTCCGGCAGGTTCGGCGGATATCCTCGATGCTGCGCAAAGGTGAGATAACCCTCGATAGCATGTGTTAGCGCATCCATGCCGGTCCCAGTGCGGTACCGATGGCTGAAGCAGTGCCCAGTAGCCCCATAGCGCTGCCAGCTCTCTCCTTGGGTACGATCTCGGCAACATAGGCCATGCTCAGCGCCATCATCAGTGCTGCGCCAAGTCCTTGGATGGCGCGGGCCGGGCCTCATCAGCCGTCCTGACCATATCAAGTTGGCCGTCGAAGGCTCGCTCAAGCGCCTGCGCACAGACCGCATCGATCTTCTCTACCAGCACCGTGTCGATCCTCTGGTGCCAATCGAAGACGTTGCCGGCGCTATCAAAGATTTGATGGCCCAAGGCAAGGTACTGCACTGGGGTTTGTCCGAAATGGGGCTGAAGACCTTGCGCCGCGCGCATGCCGAACTGCCCGTCACGGCCGTGCAGAGCGAATATTCGATGCTCTGGCGTGGCCCGGAGCAAGAAGTCCTGCCCGTGTGCCAGGAGCTGGGTATCGGTTTTGTTCCTTGGAGTCCGCTCGGGGTGGGCTTTCTCACCGGCGCCATCGACGAAAGAACAAACTTTGCCGACGGCGATTTCCGCAAGACGGAAACCCGCTTTTCGTCCGAGAACCGGGCAAATAACCTGGCACTGGTAAAGCTCATAAAGACCTGGGCCGAACGCAAGAATACGACGCCTGCCCGCATTGCGCTCGCCTGGCTGCTGGCGCAGAAGCCGTGGATCGTGCCGATTCCCGGCACCACCCAGATGGCGCACATGCTCGACAACATCGGTGCGGCAGAAGTCACCTTCAGCGCCGACGAGCAGGCCTCACTGAATTCGGCATTGGCGGGGATCACGATCCAGGGCGAACGCCTGCCACCGGTAGTGCAAGCCTACAGCGGCGTCGAGGCGCCCCTGAAGTAACGCGGTGCAGCGGACGATCTTGCCTCGAAATACAGTCGAGATCGTCCACGCATAGGCCGGGCAGCCTGCCTTGCCTCGAATTTCTGTGCATTACGGCACGAGCATTTTTAAGGAATTGTATTGGTGAAGAGTTTTATGAAAAAGCAGTGCATGGCTGCCGGTTTGGCGACGGGCTTATTGCTGGCAACGGCGATGGTCCATGCTGAATCTAAGCCAGCATCGGCAACAGGCGGCGCTGCTAATGCACAGCCGTCCCGCGCCCAGCAGTTGATGGGTGACATTGCACCCAAGATGGCCGAACTCACCGACAACGTCTTGTATGCCGACATCTGGGAGCGACCACAACTGTCGAAGCGGGATCGCAGCCTGATTACCGTCAGTGCGCTGGTTGCATTGAATCGTCCGGACCAGCTCAGATCGCACTTGGCACTTGCCAAGCAAAATGGCGTGACCGAGTCAGAACTGGTCGAGGCCATTACGCACATGGCGTTTTACTCGGGCTGGCCCAATGCAGTCACCGCAGTCGGTGTGGCCAAGGATGTTTTCAAGAAGAAATGAACGTTTGCACGCATGCCCGAGGGCGTCAACCAACCCCTCGATTACCCGAGTAGCGCAACGCATCCACCAATAGGGAAAATGCCTGCGATTGGTGTTTTCTGCTCGGGTAATACAGGTGATAGCCAGGAAAGGTGGGGCACCAGTCTTCCAGTACCCGAACCAGGCGGCCTGCTTCAACATGCGCGGTGATCTGATCTTCCGGCATATAAGCCAGCCCCAGTCCGGACAAGGCAGAACTCACACGCAATCCGATATTGTTGACGATGAGCTGGCCTTCGACCCGGACATTCATCTCGCGCCCATTCTTGCTGAACTCCCACGAAAATACGCCACCATAGGTCGGCAGCCGCATGCCAATGCAGTTATGCGCGGGGAGATCTTCCGGCGTGATGGGCTGCGTATGCACAGCGAAATAGTCCGGGGAGCCGACCACCGCCATGCGCATATCGGGGCTGATGCGCACAGCGATCATGTCCTTGGCCACCTGCTCGCCCAGCCGGATGCCAGCATCGTAACGTTCGGCTGAAATGTCGGTGAGGCCATTGTCTACCGTCACCTCGACGTGGATGTCTGGGTATTTGGGTAAAAAACGCGCCAGAGCTGGCTGCAAGGCGGCGAGCGCGGCATGTTCGCCTGCGGTGATACGAATTTTCCCCGCAGGTTTATCACGCAATTCACGCAATGCTGCCAGCTCAATCTCGATCTCATCAAACCGGGGTTTGATGGTGCGCAGCAAGCGTTCACCAGCTTCTGTCGGCGATACACTGCGCGTGGTGCGTGTCAGAAGCAGTAATCCAAGCCGTTCTTCCAGAGCCCGCATGCTTTGGCTCAGGGCAGATTGTGAAACCCCAAGCTGGGCCGCCGCACGGGTAAAGCTCCGCTCCTTGGCAATCACGGCAAAGGCGGCAAGATCATTGAAATTCTCATGTGGCATGGATTTATTAGGCATTCTTATTACCCCATCCTGATTTAACCAACTTATCACTAAGAAATGCTGGTAGTAAATTTGGTTCCAGAAAGAATCGTTTAACCTCGAATACAAGACAAAGGCACATGACCATGGGCAAATTCAGGACGGCGATTACGACACTGTCGGTATTCATGGCAACTGTTCTGGTCGAGACCAAAAAAAGTGATGCACAGACTTTGGACGACCCAGATCGAGGTATCGTGCAGGCCGAGCAGGGTGAACATTTACGGACCAGCAGCCCCATCCTGCATCTGTTAAACCACCCGGCATTTGCTGGTTATGCGCGTTTGCTCTTGCCCTGGGATGATCGTCATTACGACGAGAACATGCCGCTTAGCCAGATCGGCACGCTGCTGCCGTATCACAGCCATGTCAATCCGGAAATTGCCGTGCAGGCGCTGAATCGCATGGTGGATGATGTGCGCAGCGGTAGTACCGTGTTTTACGATTTTTACACCGAAGCTCAAAAACAGGCACAACCGGTAAAGCGCAATACCGGGCTGTTCTTTTTCCGGGGTAAACCGGGTGCGCCCTTTGCGGTCATCGCGCCGGGTGGCGGTTTTTCATATGTTGGCTCGCTGCATGAAGGGTTTCCGTATGCGATGGAGATCAACAAAGCGGGCTACAACGCGTTTGTCCTGAAATACCGGGTCGGCCAGGGTGGCAGTGTGGCAACGCAAGATATGGCTGCCGCGATCTCGTATCTTTTCAAGAACGCACAAACACTTGGCATCAGCGCCCAAGGCTATTCGCTGTGGGGAAGCTCGGCCGGTGCAAGAATGGCCGCCAGTATCGGCTCCCATGGGGTCGCCGCCTTTGGCGGGAAGCCACTCCCCAAGCCGGCGACTGTCGTGATGGCTTATACGGGTCACTCGGATTATTCATCGGGTGAACCGCCTACATTCGTGGCCGTCGGCGAGCAGGATGGCATCGCCCCACCGGCCGTAATGGAACAGCGTGTCACGGCCTTGCGCCAGGCCGGCACCGAAGTCGAATTCCATCGCTATCCGGGTGTGGGTCATGGTTTCGGACTTGGCACCGGAACTCGTGCCGAAGGCTGGGTACATGCTGCTACCCGGTTCTGGAGCCGGCATATCCCTTGATTGCCGCTGGACCTCGGAGTAATTCCGGCTTGGAGTGAATCGAATTCAAGCCGGCTGGCAAATGCGTACCCTCATCAATCGCGCCACCAAACGCGCCCAGACCGTGGTTCAGTAAATTGAATACGTTCACCCATGACCGGCATTGACAGCGAAATTCCCTGCTCGGTTGCCTGCCGGGTGATCTGAATCATCGGATCGTCCCAGGTATGCATGGCAAGGTCAAAAGTGCCGTTGTGGATCGGAAACAGCCACTTGCCGCCAAGATCCTGTAATGCCTGTACGGCCTGTTCTGGCAGCATGTGCACGTATTCCCAGCGTTTGTCATACGCACCCGTTTCCAGAAAGGCCATGTCGAAGGGGCCAAACATCTGCCCGATCTTCTTGAATCCATCGAAGTAGCCGCTATCGCCGCTGAAGAAAAGGTTGAACCCCTTGCCGGTGATGACCCAGGATGCCCACAACGTACGGTTGGCATTACCCGGACCACGGCCGGAGAAATGCTGGGCAGGCGTGGCGACAACGCGAATGCCATCGATGCTGGTTCGATCCCACCAGTCCAACTCTTGCACCTTGCTGGCTGGCACACCCCAGGAAATCAGTGTGGCGCCCACGCCGAGCGGCGCAATGAAGTGCTTCACCCGCCCATTCAGCGCCATGATGGTTGCATGATCCAGATGGTCATAATGATTGTGCGAGATGATCACGGCCTCGATCGGCGGCAGATTTTCCAATGCAATCGGCGGTGCATGAAAGCGCTTGGGGCCAAACCACTGCACCGGCGCGGTCCGCTGGCTGAACACCGGATCGGTGAGCCAGAATTTATCGTGCAGCTTGAAGAGCAGACTAGAATGCCCAAGGCGCCAGACGCTGTTATCCGGCGCAGCCAGCAACCCGGCCTGCGTCAGCGTTTGCACCGGGATTACGCGGTCTGGCGTGGTGCCGGCCGGTTTATCAAACAGGAAATCCCACCATAAGGCCATGCCTTCCAGAAAACCGCGCTCAGGCCGTGGGACAACATTGTGAAAGCGGCCATCCCGAAATTGGGGGGAGTAGTCATAGGCCGGGGGCTGGAAACGCATTGTCAAGGCAAAAACACTCATGATCACAACTCCGGCCACAAGGGCCATGAATTTCCATTTCCCGGACCTGCGCCAGACAGGTCCATCGAGTACCAGTACGATTTCTTGTTGCAAGGGTCAGCCTCCTTTTGTTGTTGCATCATGTGTTGAGACGCGCGAAGCGGGTGATTTGGCCAAGCACAGCGCGTAATGCGCCACGCTGGCATACAGTCCGATGATGGCCAGGTACTGAACAAAAAATCCGGCCACAGATACATCGAAATTCCAGCTTTCGAACGAGTAGTACGCAATCATGCGTGCGTACAGGGAACGCTCCAGCGAGGCGTACACACCGAATCCTGAAATGAAAACGGCAAGAATGGGCAGCACGCCTCGGCGCAGCGCTGAGGGGGCGCTCAACCTGAGCAAGCGATTGGTCTCAACCATCACGAGCTTCCAGTGCAGCCCCAAATGGATAGCTATCAGCACCAGAAACCAGTTCGCCGATGCTGTATGCAGTTCACGCGGCAACCATGCCAGTTCGATACCGGTGACACGGAACAGCAGATCTGAATTGACCATGCCGCTGACCATCATCAACACGGCGGACACCAGCAACAGCCCGTTGAGCGCGAGCGATACCATCCGCGTGCCCCGATAGCGCCCCTTGCGCAGGTTGCTGAACCATGCCCAGTTCCAGCCGCCGTGAAGCAAAAAGAGGCTCAGCAGCAACAGTCCCAGCAATTCATGAACCGTACTGCCGGTGAGTTCATAGGCAAAGCCGAGCATGACCAAGGCAAGCATCGCGCCATCGAGCAGGAGTTTTCTGAGCAGGCTGCGGATCATGACCGGAACTCGCACGGCACAGTCAGCAAATCCGATTGCGTCACGCGGCGCTACCCGATGCCAAGCCAAGCCCGCGTAGCCACTGGGTAATTTCCTGACGCACCGATTCCCTCGCCACGCGATCCACACCACCGCCGCGCAGGGCCAGCCCTTCGAGGATACGGGCATTGCCGCAATGTGCACGGAGATCGTCAAGGCTGCTGCCAAAGCGGCTCCCTTCGTGCGTACAGAACGGAATCACCGTCTTGCCCGCGAGTGGGTACTGCTCGAGAAAACTGAAACAGGCCATTGGCAGCGTACCCCACCAGTTCGGGAAACCGATGAACACCGTGTCATAAGCCGCCATGTTCTGAACTGTCGCAGTCAGCTGAGGGCGGAAGTTTTCCTGCAACTCCCGCTTGGCCTGATTGGTGGTCGCACGGTACTCCTTGGGGTAGGAATGAGTGGTGATGAGTTCAAACAAATCGCCGCCAGTGCGCTGCTGGATTTGCTGTGCCACCTCGCGCGTTGTTCCTGTGCGTGAGTAATAGGCAATCAATACCTTGCCCGATTTGCTTTCTGCAGCATGAGCCACGGACGGTTTGCCAAGCACCGTGCCAGCGATCCCCACAGCCAAGCCCATCGTGGCATGGCGAAGGAACGCACGACGAGTTGCTGCCTGATCGACACCCCCGGCAAGATCGTTTTTCTGTTTCATCAGTCTTTCCTCATTTATCCTGGCACCACGGCGGCTATAGCCACACCACTTGGTGATGTGTCCGTTCATGGCCTTAGATTTCGTCGGCTTAACGGTCTATGCGTTGCTGCAAATGCGGCGGATAACGGTCGCCTTTGACCTTGATGCCAGCTAGCGCAGCCTCGATTTCATTCAGATTATCGGCAGTCAATTCCACGGTGGCAGCGCCGATGTTTTCTTCGAGCCGATGCAATTTCGTGGTACCAGGAATCGGTGCAATCCAGGGTTTGCGTGCCAGCAGCCAGGCAAGGATAATCTGCGCCCGGGTCACGCCCTTGCTGCTGGCCAGATCGCCCAGCACCTCGACCAGACCCCGGTTGGCCTTGCGCGCGTCTTCGCCAAAGCGCGGCACGATATTGCGGAAGTCCGTGCTGTCGAATTGGGTATTTTCATCGATGGCGCCGGTGAGGAACCCCTTGCCCAGCGGGCTGAAAGGCACAAAGCCGATGCCCAGTTCTTCCAGTAGCGGCAGGATTTTCTGCTCCGGTTCGCGCCACCACAGCGAATATTCACTCTGCAGCGCGGTCACCGGCTGCACCGCGTGGGCACGACGAATGGATTCCACGCCAGCTTCCGACAATCCGAAGTGACGCACCTTGCCCGCACCGATCAGGTCTTTTACCGCACCGGCCACGTCTTCCATCGGCACGTTCGGATCGACGCGATGCTGGTAAAACAGGTCGATGACATCCGTCTTCAGCCGGCGCAGTGAAGCTTCGGCCACGGCACGGATGTTCTCGGGGCGACTATCCACGCCATCCGCCACCTTGCCACCCGCAAAGCCGAACTTGGTGGCGATCACCACCTTGTCACGAAAAGGGGCCAGCGCTTCGCCCAGCAGTTCCTCGTTGGTGAAGGGGCCGTAGGCTTCGGCGCTGTCGAAAAAGGTCACGCCAAGTTCATAGGCGCGGCGAATCAATTCAATCGCTGCCGTTTTATCCGTAGCCGGGCCATAGCCAAAGCTCAGACCCATGCAGCCAAGACCAATTGCCGAGACTTCAAGTCCACCCATTCCCAATTTGCGTTTTTGCATGCTCTATTCCTTGCCAAGAAAGTGTTGAGGAAGCTCAGCGCAAGTACTGCACGTCGCTGACCTTTTCCATCCAGTCGGCGCTCTTGCCCTCCAGCGCTTCCTGGATCGCGATATGGGACATGGCCGTGTCGGGTGCGGCGCCATGCCAATGCTTGACCCCGGCCGGGATGGTGACGACATCGCCCGGGCGGATTTCCTGAATAGCACCGCCCCAGTGCTGGATACGGCCGAAGCCGGCGGTAACCACCAGTGTCTGGCCCAGCGGATGCGCATGCCAGTCGGTGCGCGCGCCGGGCAGGAAAGTCACCAATGCGCCCGATACACGAGCGGGTTCTGGTGCAGTGAACAGCATCTCGACATTGACCGTGCCGGTGAACCATTCCGCAGGGCCGGCAAAGGTTTTATGGGTACCGGCGTGTGCGACAGTAACGACTGAAGATTCGGTATTAGTTGTTTTCGTCATGAATATGCCTCTGCGGGTGATGGAATCAGGTGTTGCGCAACGCTTCGCCCAGCCACCGCACCATGACCGGATCGCGGTGATCGAAGAAAGCACTCTTGCCGGTATCCAGTGCCGCAATTGCAGTCATCTCGTCAGCATCCAGCTCGAAATCGAAGATGTGGAAGTTCTCGGCAATACGCTCAGGGCGAACAGATTTCGGGATGGCGACCACGCCGCGTTGCAACAGCCAGCGCAACACGATCTGGGCGATCGATCGGCTCTGCCTGGACGCGATTTCACTCAGTACCGGGTTGCTGAACAGATTGTTACGGCCTTCGGCAAACGGCGCCCACGATTCGATCTGCACGCCGTTCTCGCGCAGGAACGTGGCAGTCTCGGTTTGCTGGCAGAAAGGATGCGTTTCGATCTGGTTCACCGCTGGCACGATGCGGTTGTGCACGATCAGGTCCATCAGGCGGTCCGGATGGAAATTGCTCACACCGATCGCCCGGATGCGACCGGCATCGTAAAGTTCCTCCATCGCCCGCCAGGCACCGTGCACATCGCTGTACGGCTGGTGAATCAGATAGAGATCGAGATAATCGAGCTGTAATCTGGCCAGTGAGCGCTCAAAAGCGCGTTGGGTCTTTTCATAGTCGGCATCGGAAAGCCACAGCTTGGTGGTGATGAAGAGTTCCTCACGGGGAATGCCACTCTTTGCGATGGCACGACCAACCGCTTCTTCGTTGCCATAGGCCGCTGCGGTGTCGATCAGCCGGTAGCCCACGCGCAGCGCCTCGGCCACGCTGGCTTCACACTCAGTCGCATCGGTCATCTGATAGACGCCAAAACCCAGCATTGGCATTGATACGCCGTTGTTAAGAACCACTGTTTGCATTGCAAAATCTCCTGTCAAATTTCTCAAAATCAGCGGTGAATACGGGCCTCGCATCAGGCGCTTGCTTGCTGCGTTGCCGCCAATCGCTTCTGTGCCTGTGCTGGCACGATCAGGGCCAGTGTCACGATCAAAGCCAGCGCCAGCAGGACGGCGCTGGTATCCATCACCATGGCGATACGCTGCGCCAGTATTTCTGGTCCGGTGTGCGTGGTGGGAGTCACTGCGGAAAACACTACGACCAGAATGCCCAGCCCAAGCGATCCCCCGAGCTGATGTGCGACATTGACCAGGCCCGAGGCTGCGCCCGCATCTGCAGGGGCTACCCCGGCCACGGCGGAAACGGTCAGTGGTGCCAGTACACAGCCCTGGCCCAGCCCGATCAGGATCATGGGCAGCGCAATTCCGGTGAGATACGTTGTGTGTGCCGAGGCTTGTCCCAGCCAGGCTAGGCCGATGACACTGACGGTTAAACCGCCAATCAACAGTGCCCCCAGCCCGAAACGGCGTGTCAGACGCGGCACCAGCATGGCCGAGACAAAATTCGGAATGGTGGTGGGCAGAAAGGCCAACCCGGCTTGCAGCGGGCTGAAACCCAGCACACCTTGCAGAAATTGGGTGCTGAAGAACCAGAAACCGACCATGCCACCGAGAAACAGCATGCGTGCGGTATAAGCACCGCTGCGCTCGCGGCTGGCGAACAGTCGCAGCGGCAGCACCGGCTGGCGGGCACGCGCTTCGATCAGTACAAAGACAGCGAGCAAGACTGCACCGACCGATAAGGCCATCAGCGTGAAGCTGTCGCCCCAGCCTTGCTCGGCCGCACGCACCAGGCCATAAACCAGTGATGTCATGCCGAACGTGGAGCTGGCAGCTCCTGCCAGATCAAAGCGGCCGACATGGCGCGGTGTTTCCCGGATATAACGCTGGGCACCGAGGATCAGCAGCAGGCCGATCGGCAGGTTGATAAAGAAACCTGCGCGCCAGGAAACAAGATCGGCGAACAGGCCTCCCAGCACCAAACCGAGCGTGGCGCCAATACCAGCGGCTGCGGCGTACAGCGATAGTGCCTTGGTACGTGCCGGCCCTTCGGCGAAATGCGTGGAAAGCAGGGCCAGCGTTGACGGTGCAAGAATGGCCGAACCCATGCCTTGAACAGCACGTGCCACCAACAGCCATGCCGCCGACTGCGCCAGCCCGATTGCCAGCGAGGCCAGCGTGAAGATGCCCAAGCCAATAACGAACATGCGACGGCGACCGAGAATATCGCCGGCGCGGGCACCCAGCAGCAATAGTCCGCCGAAAGCCAGCGTGTAGGCGTTCTGC
The DNA here is from genome assembly GCF_055810895.1 of Formivibrio sp. oc-25. Taxonomy (NCBI): domain Bacteria; kingdom Pseudomonadati; phylum Pseudomonadota; class Betaproteobacteria; order Neisseriales; family Chitinibacteraceae; genus Formivibrio; species Formivibrio sp. oc-25. The sequence continues at coordinate 24,370 of NZ_JBVVOL010000029.1, forward strand.
ACCCAGGACAGTCCGGCCGGCGAGAAACCCAGCCCTGCCTGGATTTTGGGCAAGCCGGTAATGACAATCGAAATGTCGACCACGATCATCAGGTAACTCGCCATGATGATGGCGAGTACCGGACCGGCTGCCGATGGCTTGTGTTGCGAATCGGAAGACACTTCGGACTTCCTCAGCGCGCGTTGGTCAGGATGGTGGTCACGACATCGCGGGTGTAGATCTCGGCGATGCCGAACCACTTGGCATTGCCCAGCACGTTTTCGATGGTGGCAGGCAGGTCGGCTTCAGTAATGCCGAGCTGCGACAGGCGCGTGGGCGTACCGATCTTGTCGAACCACTTCTCCAGCGCGGCGATGCCTTGTTCGGCCGTGGTCACGCCGAATACATGCTTGGCAAAACGCTGGAACTGCGCCGGATTACGGCTGCGGTACCACTTCATCCAGGCCGGCATGATGACCGACAGCCCCGCACCGTGCGGCACATTGAACAAGGCCGAAAGCGAATGCTCGATCATGTGGTTGGGGTAGCTAAAGCCCGCCGTGCCGGCGTAGATCAGGCCGTTGAGCGCCTGGGTGGAGGCCCAGGCAAACTCGGCGCGCGCGGCGTAGTTGGTCGGATCGGTCAGCAGCGTTTCCGTGGTCTCAATCACGGTGGTGATAATGGCTTCGACCATGCGCGAATGGAATGCTGGCTGCACGGAAGCAGTGAAGTAGCCCTCGATGGCGTGTGCGATGATGTCGGCGGCCGAATACACCAGATAGTCGCGCGAAACGGTCTGCATCAAGGCAGGGTTGACGATCGAGACTTTGGGAAAGGTATGCACCGAGCCGATGGCGAATTTTTCCTTGGTGTCTTCATTGGTCACCACCGCGCCGCTGTTCATTTCGCTGCCGGTGGCGGCGAGCGTCAGGATGTCGAACACTGGCAATGCGCTGGTGATGGCGGCCTTGCCAATGAACAGATCCCATACGTCACCGTCATGCAGCGTACCGGCGGCAATGGCCTTGGCACTGTCGAGCACCGAGCCACCGCCCACTGCGAGGATGGCGCCAACCTGGTGACCACGCGCCAGCGCAATCGCTTCGCGTACCTTGGAAATAACCGGGTTGCTGACAATGCCGCCGCATTCGACGAACTCGATGCCTTGCGCTGCCAGGCTCTTGTTCACTGTGGCAAACAGGCCATCGCGCTTGATGCGGTCGCTGCCATAGCAAAGCAGCACCTTCTGGATGCCGTGTTCGGCCAGGATCTGGCCAATCAGTTGTTCCTTGCCCGTGCCGAATTCAATTTTGGTGGGGTTGAAAAAAGTGAAGTTATCCATGTGCGTTTCCTTGAGGTGCTGACGTGCAGAGCATGTCGATGGCCGCAACTTTAACCGCCAGGAAAACACCAAACTAGCTATGAATAAGTTGAATGATTTACAACTAAAATATGTAAATTACTCCGGAGGCATACCATGTCGATCAATGAACTCCGTTCCATCACCACCTTTGTGCGTACTGTCGAGCTGGGTAGCCTGAGCAAAGCCGCTGAGGCACAACAGATCTCGCCACAGGCGGCAAGCAAAGCGCTCGGGCAACTGGAACAGTACCTGGGGGTGCGTCTGTTTCACCGCACCACGCGCAGCATGTCACTGACCGAGGAAGGCAAGCGATTTCTGGAAGCGGCCCAACCCTCTTTGATTGGCTTGCAACAAGCGCTGCAAGGTGCGCGGCAGACCAGGGAGGACATCGCCGGACCGCTGCGCATCGTCGGCCCGCGAACGGTATTGCTGCCGGTTATTGGGCCGGTGCTGGATGAGTATTGCCGGCTCTATCCGGAGGTACAGCCCGATGTACAGCTAGACGATCGCATCGGTAACTGGGTGGAGGATCGGGTTGATGTCGGATTCCGCCTCGGTCACGCCCCCCAAGAGGGCCTGATTGCACGACGCCTATTCCCGCTGCAACTCATTATCTGCGCCGCGCCCAGCTATCTGCGCAAATACGGTGTACCTAAGAGCCTGGTTGAATTGAGCGCGCATCGCTGCAGTGCCTTTCGCCCCTCCAGTCATGGCCGCATCGTTCCCTGGCGGGTGAAGGTTGGCGACAGCCTGCAGGATCAGCACATCACCCCCGCTTTCTGTACCAACGACGAAGAGTTCGAATTGCGCGCAGTCTTGGCAGGTGAAGTCATCGGTCAGTTAGCTGCACCCACCGCCGCATCACACATTCGTTCTGGACGCCTGGTACCGCTGCTGCTCGAACACATGACGGATGCCCACAGCCTGTTCGTGTACTACGGCAGCCGTACCGCCCAACCCGCGCGGGTGCGCAGTTTTATCGACCTGGTCGTTGAACGACTGACTGACAACACGGAATTTGTGCTTGCTGAAGATGAGCTGTTAATTGCCCATACCCAGGGGATTGGAACTTTGACTTAACAGGGTGGTGAAAAAGGAACGACCCCAATCAAAACGGGGTCTGGCATAGGCTGAGATAATCCCGACAACCCAA
>NZ_JBVVOL010000030.1:0-26650 GCF_055810895.1 Formivibrio sp. oc-25
GTCTTACGCACCAGCGACCGGTCCTGCACCATGCCGTGCGGTATCGCTACCCCGCTGCCAAGGTAGGTGTCGGCCATCGCCTCGCGAGCGAAAAAACTATCCACGTAACCGCTCTCGATGCAGCCCGCATCGAGCAGCAACTGACCAGCTTGACGGATCGCAGCCTCCTTGCTGGCGGAAGAAGCAGCAAGCTGGGCGATGGGATGTAGGGATGCGCTCATGTAGTACCTCCTTTTCTCGACTACTTTATTTGTAATCGTTTACATTTTTTATGTCAACAAGTAAATGAAAATTGCCGCCGATCGGCAAGCTCAATAAAAAACAGTGAAATTTATGTTGTTAAACCAAGGTGTTGGGGTATATTTATCTGAAACAAGCACTGCACTGCATCAGAAAACAAATGTAATCGTTTTCATTAATGGGAGCGAGAATGGCTAGAATCAAGGATGTCGCACTCGTAGCAGGTGTCTCTACCGCTACGGTTTCCCGAGTACTCTCCAGTAGCGGCCCGGTAGGCAAGGAATTGCGCAACAGGGTGCTTGAAACCGTAGCCAAGCTCGGTTATCGGCCCAATCTGGCCGCGCGCCGTCTACGTTCCAGCCGCACCCAAACCATCGGCCTGATCGTCTCCGACGTGCGCAACCCGTTTTTTACCAATATCAGCCGCGCAGTCGAGGACATCGCCTACCAGCAAGGCATGCGCGTGATGCTGTGCAACTCGGATGAAGACCCTAAAAAGGAAGCGCTGTATCTGGGCCTGATGGAAGAGGAAAACGTATGCGGGGTGATCTTCTCGCCCACATTGGGTACTGCGCAGCAGTTCGATGTGGCGGCCTACCCTTTTCCGGTGGTGATGATTGATAGGCCGGTCGTGCCGAGTGCGGTAGATGCCGTGGTGCTCGACAACCGGGTGGCAACCCATACGTTGGTCGATCATCTGGTCGCACAGGGTTATCGCCGCATCGGCGGCATCTTCGGCTCGGCCAGCGGCACGGGCCTGGCCCGGTGCGAAAGCTTCCATCAGGTCTTGCAGCAGCATGGACTGACCGGCGAAAGCCAGCTGCTTACGCCAACGGCAGCAGCCGCCCAGCAAAAAATCGAGCACTGGCTGGCCGAACCCAATCGACCCGAGGCACTGCTGGTCAGCAACGGGCTATTCCTGCTGGGCACACTGCAGGCCATTCGCGCCGCCGGGCTGAAAATCCCGAATGACATCGCCCTGGTCGGTTTTGATGATGACCCGTGGACTTCGCTGGTCGATCCAGGCCTGACCGTGATCGCCCAACCGACCTACGAAATCGGCCGTACCGCCATGGAATTGCTGTTGCAACGTCTGGAAAGCCCGGAACGACCGGTGCGCGTGGTCGAACTGGCCGGCAGCCTGATCGTGCGCGGTTCCAGCCGGATACAGGCAGGGGCGTAGAAATTCAGCAGTTTTTCAGAACGTGCTCACCATCTTGCTGCGAGGCCGTGATCAGGGCTCATGCGCTGCTCAAAATCCTCATGTACTACTTGTACATTCCGGTTTTTGTGCTGCTCTTTACCCTGCTAACGGCCTCTCGCGACAGATCGTGAACAAGTTCGCAGCAACTTCCCGGCATCCTGAACAAGTGCCGATTCATCAAAACAGGAGCATGAAATGACCAAGATTTTTGATGCTGTGAAACCTGGTGTTGTCACTGGCGAAGATGTTCAAAAGATTTTTGAAATCGCCAAAGCCAACAAATTCGCGCTGCCGGCAGTGAATGTCATCGGTACCGATTCGATCAACGCAGTGATCGAAGCCGCTGCCAAGGTCAAGTCTGCGGTGGTCATCCAGTTTTCCAACGGGGGGGCACAATTCTTCGCCGGCAAGGGTCTGAAGCTTGAAGGCCAGCAAGCCGCCATCATCGGCGCGATCTCCGGCGCCAGGCACGTTCACGCCGTGGCCGAGGCCTATGGCGTGCCCGTCATCCTCCACACCGACCACGCAGCGAAGAAGTTGCTGCCCTGGATCGACGGCCTGCTGGACGCAGGTGAAAAGCACTTCGCCGAAACCGGCAAGCCGCTCTTCTCCTCCCATATGCTGGACCTCTCCGAAGAGCCTCTGGAAGAAAACGTCGAAATCTGCTGCAAGTATCTTGAACGCATGGCCAGGATGGGGATGACGCTGGAACTCGAACTGGGCTGCACGGGTGGTGAAGAAGACGGCGTCGACAACTCCGGCATGGATCAATCCGCGTTGTACACCCAGCCGGAAGACGTGGCCTATGCCTACGAGCACCTGATCAAGATCAGCCCGCGTTTCACGATTGCAGCCTCCTTCGGCAACGTGCACGGCGTGTACAAGCCTGGTAACGTCAAGCTGACCCCGAAGATCCTCGATAACTCCCAGAAATACGTGTCCGAAAAGTTCGGCCTGCCGCCCAAACCCCTGAACTTCGTATTCCACGGCGGTTCGGGTTCCACGGCTCAAGAAATCGAAGAGTCCGTATCCTACGGCGTCATCAAGATGAACATCGACACCGACACGCAGTGGGCGACCTGGGAAGGCATCCTGAATTACTACAAGGCGAAAGAAGGCTACCTGCAAGGCCAGTTGGGCAACCCGGAAGGCCCGGACAGCCCGAACAAGAAGTACTACGACCCGCGCATCTGGCTACGCAAGGGCCAGGAATCCATGATTGCCCGTCTGGAACAGGCATTCCATGAACTGAACGCGATCAACTCGCTATCGTGATGAGGTCGTTGGGCTGAGCTTGTGAAGCCCAACATTTACTGATTCTTGGCGCACATCATCTGTTGGGCTTCGCTTTGCTCAGCACCAACCTACAAGACTGGATTCCGGTTTCCACCGGAATGACGGTCAAACACAAAACAGCCCGGCAAAAACCGGGCTGTCTTCATTTGCTACATCAGAAAATCACTTCACCGCCTGATAATCCGCAATCTGGTCGAAGTTCAGATACTTGTAGACTTCGCCAGCCTTGGCGTTCAGCACACCCATATCGGCCAGATACTCTTCCACGGTCGGGATGCGACCGAGCTTGGAGCAGACTGCAGCCAGTTCGGCCGAGCCGAGATAGACGTTGGTGTTCTTGCCCAAGCGGTTCGGGAAGTTGCGAGTGGAGGTCGACATCACGGTTGCGCCTTCACGCACCTGTGCCTGGTTGCCCATGCACAGCGAGCAGCCCGGCATTTCAGTACGCGCGCCGGCCATACCGAACACGCCGTAGTGGCCTTCTTCGGTCAACTGCTTGGCGTCCATCTTGGTCGGCGGGGCGATCCACAGCTTGGAAGGCAGATCACGCTTGCCTTCAAGCAGCTTGGATGCGGCACGGAAATGGCCGATATTGGTCATGCACGAACCAATGAACACTTCGTCGATCTTGGCGCCGGCCACTTCGGACAGGAACTTCACGTCGTCCGGATCATTCGGGCAGGCCACGATCGGCTCCTTGATGTCGGCCAGGTCAATTTCAATGACTGCGGCATATTCGGCATCGGCATCAGGCTGCAGCAGTTCCGGCTTGGCGATCCAGTCCTGCATCGCCTTGATGCGGCGTTCCAGTGTACGTGCGTCACCGTAGCCTTCCGCGATCATCCACTTGAGCAGCGTGATGTTGGAGTTGAGATATTCGATGATCGGCTCTTTATCAAGGCGCACCGTACATCCGGCAGCAGAACGCTCGGCCGATGCGTCAGACAATTCAAACGCCTGTTCGACTTTCAGTTGCGGCAGACCTTCGATTTCCAGGATACGGCCGGAGAAAGCGTTGACCTTGCCAGCCTTGGCCACGGTCAGCAAACCTTGCTTGATGCCATAGAGCGGAATTGCGTTGACCAGATCGCGCAGTGTTACGCCCGGTTGCATTTCGCCCTTGAAACGCACCAAGACGGATTCCGGCATATCGAGCGGCATCACGCCTGTGGCGGCGGCAAAGGCCACGAGGCCGGAACCCGCCGGGAAGCTGATACCGATCGGGAAACGAGTATGGCTGTCACCGCCGGTGCCAACGGTATCGGGCATCAGCATGCGGTTAAGCCAGGAATGGATCACGCCATCGCCCGGGCGCAGCGAAACCCCGCCACGATTGCGGATGAATTCCGGCAGTTCGTGGTGCATTTTCACATCGACCGGTTTCGGGTACGCGGCAGTGTGGCAGAACGATTGCATCACCAGATCGGCCGAGAAACCGAGGCACGCCAAGTCTTTCAACTCGTCGCGCGTCATCGGGCCGGTGGTATCTTGCGAGCCCACCGAAGTCATCTTCGGCTCGCAGTAAGTGCCAGGGCGAACGCCCTGCCCTTCCGGCAAGCCACAGGCGCGACCGACCATCTTTTGCGCCAGCGAGAAGCCACGGCCGGAATCGGCCGGGTTGTGCGGCAGGCGGAACAGAGTCGAAGCCGGCAGGCCCAGCGCTTCGCGCGCCTTGGCGGTGAGGCCGCGACCGATGATCAGGTTGATGCGGCCACCGGCACGCACTTCATCAAAGATCACATCCGACTTGACCTTGAACTCGGCCACGACCTGACCAGCCTTTTCGATCTTGCCGGCATAGGGGTAGATGTCGATCACATCACCCATTTCGAGCTTGGTTACATCGACTTCGATCGGCAATGCACCGGAATCTTCCTGCGTATTGAAGAAGATCGGCGCGATCTTGCCGCCCAGGCACACACCGCCGAAACGCTTGTTCGGCACGAATGGAATATCTTCGCCAGTCGCCCAGATCACGCTGTTGGTGGCGGATTTACGACTGGAACCGGTGCCGACCACATCGCCCACATACGCGACCAGATGGCCTTTTTTCTTGAGGTCTTCGATGAACTGGATCGGGCCACGCTTGCCGTCTTCTTCCGGCACGAACACCGCATCGGCGCGCTTGTTTTTCAGCATGGCCAGGTAGTGCAGCGGAATGTCCGGCCGGCTCCAGGCATCGGGCGCGGGGGAGAGATCATCAGTATTCGTCTCACCCGGCACCTTGAATACGGTGACAGTGATCTTTTCTGCCACTTCGGGACGGCTGGTGAACCACTCGGCATCGGCCCAGGATTGCAGCACTTGCTTGGCGTTTGCGCTGCCCTTGTCAGCCAGCGCCTTCACATCGTGGAAGTAATCGAACATCAGCAGGGTTTTCGACAAACCCGCAGCGGCAATCGCGCCGACCTCGGCATCGTCCAGCACGTCGATCATTGGCTTGATGTTGAAACCACCGACCATGGTGCCCAATAATTCGACCGCCTTGGCACGTGAAATCAGCGGTGAGGAATCCTTGCCGGCAGCCACGGCAGCCAGAAAGGCAGCCTTGACCTTGGCGGCATCGTCCACGCCCGGCGGCACGCGGTGGGTGATCAGTTCAACCAGCAGCGCTTCTTCGCCCTTGGGCGGGGCCTTCAGCAGATCAACCAGAGCGGCGGTTTGCTGCGCGGTCAGCGGCAGTGGGGGAATACCCAGCGCAGCGCGCTCGGCAACATGTTGGCGGTAGGCTTCAAGCATGGTTGCAACCTTTTCAAATCAGGGATACAAAATTCAGTCACACGAAACCGGGCGGGCCGGATTCGCGCACCATTCACTCCAGGAACCGGCATAGAGCCGACCACCCGGCATTCCTGCACTGGCAAGAGCCAGCAGGTTATGGCAGGCAGTCACACCGGAACCGCACAGGTGAACCACGCGGTTCACCGGCCAGTCATTCAGGATAGAAGCCCAGTCATTGCGCAGTAACGCTGCCGGCTTGAACAGGCCTTTATCCAGGTTATGCTGGAAAAATCGGTTGGTGGCCTGAGGGATATGACCACCAACAGGATCCAGCGTTTCACCGATGCCCCGAAACCGTTCCGGACTCCGGGCATCGACCAGCAAAAATTCTTGGGTTTTCAGATTGCCCAATACTTGTTCAGCGCTAACCACCCGATCAGCCTGCAAATTGACATGGAACTTGGCGGGCAGCGATGGAGGTACATCCGTCTTGATCGGCAAACCCGCAGCGACCCAGGCGGAATAGCCGCCATCAAGCACCTGCACGCTAGCGTGGCCCAACCAGCCCAATAGCCACCACAGCCGCGCCGCACCTGGCACGCTCTGGGCGGGATCATCATAGGCAATTACCCGCGTGCCGTTATGAATGCCGATCTGTTCCAGTTTTCGCGCGAGCGCTTGCGGATCGGGCAAGGGGTGGCGACCATTATTGCCCGTCATCCGCCCCGACAGATCATCATCAAGATGCAGGAATACCGCATCAGGCAGATGTCCGACACCGTATGCCGCTCTGCCCCACTTTGTGTCGGCCAGTTGATGGCGACAATCGACAATGACCAGATCCGGCTCGTCGATCAGGCCGGCCAGTTCAGTTACGGAAATCAGCGGCTTCATTTCAGACCTTATTCAAGAAAACCAGTGCAGCATCATGCAACTGCGGAGTGGCTGCAGCGATCACATCGCCACCGCTGCCTTTATCAAGCGGCTGGCCTTGCCAATCGGTCATGACCCCACCGGCGCCGAGCACTACTGGCGCAAGTGCAGCGAAATCATGCAACTTGATCCCGGATTCGACGGCGATATCCATACCGCCCGAAGCCAGCAAACCAAACTGATAGCCATCCCCGCCCCACACGGCAAAGCGACATTGCGCGGCCAGATCATTGAAGGCGGCCAACCCGTCAGCGGTGTAATACTGCGGCCCGGTCGAGCCAATGCGTGCACGGCCAAGATCAATGATCTGCGAAACGTGCGCAGGCTTGCCATTGAGCGTCGTACCCTCACCCACCACGCCAAGCCAGCAATCGCCGGTAATCGGCTGGTTGATCACGCCCAGCACGGGCTTGCCGAAATGCAGCAGGCCAATCAGGGTGACAAACAGCGGCCGCCCGGTGATGAATGCCTTGGTACCATCCACCGGATCGAGCACCCAGGTCCACTCGGCATCTTCGTTTTCGCGGCCGAACTCTTCACCGATGATGCCATCCAGCGGACGCCGCTCGGCTATCAGCTTGCGCATCACCTGCTCCGCTTCGCGGTCGGCCTGTGTCACCGGGCTTGCGTCCGTTTTATCGTCAATCGCCAGGCCACTGCGATAATAGCCGCGAATGATATCGCTGCTGGCTTGTGCCAATTCCTGCGCCAGTTGTTTCAGTTCTGCCGGAACCATTACCGCACCTTCATCAAGTAAAAACCGCGCGATTATGCGCGAGGGGCTGCATTCGGGAAAGCCTGTATGCCAACCGATCACATATAGGTCGGGTTAGACGCCTGGCGTCGTAACCCGACGTTCCATCGAGCAATCGGCGGGTTACAGCACCTACCCGCCATGCCATGGATTACCGCAGACCCTTCGACTTCAGCAACTCCATCATCGTCTTGCCGAGCTCCGCCGGGTTGCGGGTATAGGCAATGCCTGCCTTCTCGAAGGCCTGGAATTTTTCCTCCGCCGTGCCCTTGCCACCGGAGATGATCGCGCCAGCATGGCCCATGCGCTTGCCCTTCGGTGCGGTCACGCCTGCGATGTAACCAACGATCGGCTTGGTGACGTATTGCTTGGCGAATTCTGCAGCTTCTTCCTCGGCCGAACCGCCGATTTCACCGATCATGATGATGGCTTCGGTACCAGGATCGTCCTGGAACAGCTTCAGAGCATCGATGTGACTGGTGCCCGGAATCGGATCACCGCCAATGCCGATACAGGTCGATTGGCCCAGACCCAGCACCGTGGTTTGTGCCACGGCTTCATAGGTCAGCGTACCGGAACGACTGACGATGCCGATCTTGCCCGGCAGGTGGATATGCCACGGCATGATGCCGATCTTGCATTCGCCCGGCGTGATGATACCGGGGCAGTTCGGGCCGATCAGGCGCGCGCCGGAAGATTCGACATAACGCTTCACCTGCAGCATGTCGAGTGTCGGCACGCCTTCGGTAATGCACACTACCAGTTTCACACCGGAATCAACGGCTTCGATGATCGAATCCTTGGCGAACGGTGCCGGTACATAGATCACGGATGCATCGGCGCCGGTTTCGCGCACGGCATCCTTCATGGTGTTGAACACCGGCAGACCCAGATGCTGGCTGCCACCCTTGCCCGGGGTAACACCGCCGACCACCTGGGTGCCGCACTTGAGTGCCTGTTCGGCGTGGAAAGTACCATTCTTGCCGGTGAAGCCCTGCACCAGGATCTTGGTATCTTTGTTGACGAGAACGCTCATTTTTGAACCCTTTGTGAGGGGCGAGGCGGAAGGGGTGAGGTGTAAACCCTTAACCCTTTGCGCCGCACCACATTTATCCTTTCATGTGAAAAGTTCGGGAGGCGAAGGTTTTACACCTCACGCCTAACACCTCACTCCTCACTGAGCCGCAACAGCGGCGACAATTTTCTCGGCCGCATCATTCAGGCCCTGTGCCGAAGTCAGCTTCAGGCCAGATTCATCCAGAATCTTCGCACCCAGCTCGGCATTGTTGCCTTCCAGACGCACTACCACCGGCACGGTCACGTGCACTTCCTTCACGGCGGCGATAATGGCTTCGGCGATCATGTCGCAGCGGACGATGCCGCCAAAGATGTTGATCAGCACGCCCTTGACCGATGGATCGGCCAGGATCAGCTTGAATGCCTCGATCACGCGCTCCTTGGTGGCACCACCGCCCACATCGAGGAAGTTGGCCGGCTGGCCGCCCTTGAGCTTGATGATGTCCATGGTGGCCATTGCCAGCCCGGCGCCGTTCACCATGCAGCCGATATTGCCTTCCAGCGCCACGTAGTTGAGTTCGTGCTCGGAGGCTGCCAATTCACGTTCGTTTTCCTGGCTCTTGTCGCGGATTGCGGAGAGGTGCGGCAGGCGGAACAGGGCGTTGGAATCGATGCCGACCTTGGCATCGACGCAAGCCAGCGAGCCATCGCCACGAATCGCCAGCGGGTTGATTTCGAACAGGGCAAAGTCATTCTCGACGAAAGCCTTGTAGGCGCCTGTCATCAGCTTGGTGAACTGGCCGATCTGGTCGCCGGAAAGGCCCAGAGCAAAAGCCACGTCACGCGCCTGGAACGGCAGCAGGCCAACGAGCGGATCAACCGTCACCTTCAGGATCTTTTCCGGCGTCTTGTGGGCCACTTCTTCGATCTCGACACCACCTTCGGTCGAGGCCATGAAGGTCACGCGACGGCTGGAGCGATCCACCACGGCGCCGAGGTAGAGTTCGCGCTGCACCGGATACATGTCTTCGCACACCAGCACCGAATTCACCGGCTGACCATTGGCATCGGTCTGGTAGGTCACCAGATTCTTGCCGATCAGACCCTTGGTGATCTCGGCGGCTTCTTCGCGGCTTTTCACCACTTTCACGCCGCCGGCCTTGCCGCGACCACCGGCATGGACCTGCGCCTTGATCACGGCGAACTTGCCGCCCAGTTGATCGAAAGCCGCAGCAGCTTCTTCGGGAGTCTTGGCCAGTACGCCCTGCTGTACCGGCAAACCATACTTGGCCAGCAGTTCCTTGGCCTGATACTCGTGCAGATTCATGTTTAAATTTCCTGCTTTGGAAAATCGTCAAAATCGGGTGAAACATGAAGGCATGAACGAGCATACAAAATCTGCTCCTCACCTGTTCACTGCTTCACCCGTTCACTTGTTCACTGCTTCAACTATGCAAACCGCGCTTCTCGCAACCCAGCGCCGCTTCGTGCATGGCCTCGGAAAGCGACGGATGCGCGTGGATGATGCGGGCGATATCCTCGCTGGAGGCCTTGAATTCCATGGCGACCACAGCTTCGGCGATCAATTCACTCGCGAACGGACCGATGATGTGCACACCCAGAATGCGATCGGTCTTGGCGCACGCCAGCATCTTCACGAAACCGCCGACTTCGCCGAGACCCAGCGCGCGTCCGTTCGGGCTGAACGGGAACTGGCCCTTCTTGTAGGCAATGCCTTCCGCCTTGAGTGCCTGTTCGGTCTTGCCCACCCAGGCAATTTCCGGGCTGGTGTAGATGATCCAGGGGATGCATTCGAAATCGAGATGCGGCTGCTGACCGGCAATCCGCTCAGCCACCGCCACGCCTTCTTCGCTGGCCTTGTGCGCCAGCATCGGCCCCGGGGCCACATCACCCACCGCCCAGATATTGGGCAGGCTGGTTTGGTTGAAGGCATTGGTTTCTACAAAACCGCGCTCGGTCATGCGCAATTCCAGACCATCGGCCAACAGCCCTTCCACATTCGGTTTACGGCCCACGCAGACAATCAGCTTGTCAAACGTCGAGGTGGTTTCCTTGCCTTCAGAATCTGCCCACACCACCTTGACATCCTTGCGGCCCGGCTTCACTGATTTGAGCGTAACGCTGGTATTGATGTTCAGCCCCAGATCGCGGGTAAAGATGCGGTTGGCTTCACGCGCCACCGCTTCGTCGGCAGCGAGCAGGAAGCCGGGTGCAGCTTCGAGCAGGGTGACTTCCGAACCCAGACGCTTCCAGACAGAACCCATCTCCAGACCGATCACGCCGGCACCGATCACGCCCAGGCGTTTCGGGATTTCCTGGATTTCCAGTGCACCTTCGTTATCGAGGATCAGCTTGTTGTCGGTCGGGGTATCGGGGAGCTGGCGCGGCTTGGAACCGGTTGCCAGAATCACGTGGCGGGTCTGGACGACTTCCGTCTTTTCGCCATTGCTGACTTCGACCTGCCACAGATCGTTTTCGCGGCGCAGAATCTTGCCGTGGCCAAACAAGCTGGTGACCTTGTTTTTCTTGAACAGGTAGGAGATACCCTGAGTGAGCTTGCTCACGATCTCGTTCTTGCGATTGAGCATCTGGCCAACATCGAATTTCAGGCCAGAAACGGAAATACCATGCGCGGCGAATTTGTGTTCGACCCGCTCGTAGTTTTCCGACGATTCCAGCAAAGCCTTGGAGGGAATACAGCCAACATTCAGGCAAGTACCGCCAAGACTGGGTTGCCCATCCTTATTCTTGAATTCATCCACGCATGCCGTGCTAAGACCAAGCTGCGCAGCGCGAATCGCGGCCACATAACCGCCAGGACCTGCACCGATCACCACTACATCGAATTGTTGAGGCATGTTTATATTCCTGTGAGGTGTGAGGAGTCAGGTGTGAGGGGGTTAACCCGACTGACCTCCCATTCAAGCAATCAGGAGCCGGAGCAAGACGTGGTACACCTCACGTCTTGCTCCTCACTCCTCACTTCATTACAGATCCAGAATCAGTCGGGACGGGTCTTCGATGGCTTCCTTGATCGCCACCAGCGAGAGCACGGCTTCGCGCCCGTCGATCAGGCGGTGATCGTACGATTGCGCCAGGTACATCATCGGACGAATCACGATTTCGCCGTCTTCCACCACCACGCGGTCCTTGATGCCGTGCATGCCCAGAATGGCTGCTTGCGGCGGGTTGATGATCGGGGTGGACATCATCGAGCCGAAGGCACCGCCGTTGGAAATCGTGTAAGTACCGCCGGTGAGTTCTTCCACCGTCAGCTTGCCAGCCTGCGCGCGCTTGCCGAAATCGGCGATCTGCTTCTCGATATCGGCCAAGCTCAGCAGATCGGCATTGCGGATGATCGGAACGACCAGACCACGCGGGCTGCCTACTGCCACGCCGATGTCGTAGTAGCCGTGGTAGACAATATCGCTGCCATCGATCGAGGCATTCACCACCGGATACTTGCGCAGCGCATGCACGACCGCCTTCACGAAGAAGGACATGAAGCCCAGACGCACGCCGTGTTCCTTCTCGAAACGCTCGCGGTACTTGTTGCGCAGATCGGTGACCGGCTTCATGTTGACTTCGTTGAACGTGGTCAACATGGCATTTTCGGATTGCGACTGCAGCAGGCGTTCCGCCACGCGCATGCGCAACCGGCTCATCGGCACGCGTTGTTCCGGACGATCGCCAGTCGTAGATTGCAGCGGTGCAACCGCGGGCGGAGCCGCCGGCATCGGCACGGAAGCCGGTGCTTGTGGAACAACCGCAGCAGCAACCTTGGCAGCATGCGCAGCGACATCTTCCTTGAGTACCCGGCCACCGCGTCCGCTGCCCTGCACGTCTTCGAGCTTGACGCCGGTTTCCGCTGCCAGCTTCATGGCTGCCGGCATGGCATCGACTTCCTTGGCGGCTGGTGCCGTTGTGCTTTCCTGGGCAGCCTTGGCCGGTGCGGAGGCCGTGGCATTGGTATCGATCGTGGCGATCAATTCCAGGCTTTTCACCGTATCACCCTGATGGCGGGCGATGGAAACCAGTACGCCGGCCTGCGGGGCGGGAATTTCCAGTACCACTTTGTCGGTTTCGATATCGATCAGATTTTCATCCCGCGCCACGGCTTCGCCTACCTGCTTCTTCCAGGCAAGCAAAGTGGCCTCGGCAACGGATTCGGGCAACTGCGGCACTTTCACTTCGATAATCATGAGGCTCTCTCCAGTTATGCTTGGTAGTTTCGGGAGTCTGCAGTTCCCGGTCAGATGTTCATGGCTTCATCAAGGAAAGCCTTGAGTTGTGCATTGTGTTTGCTCATGTAGCCCACTGCCGGCGAGGCCGATGATGGACGACCCGCATAGAGCAGTGTCTGGCGCGGCTGAAGCAGGCTTTGCAGGCGGTGCCAGATCTGGTTCCAGGCCCCCTGGTTGCGCGGTTCTTCCTGAACCCACATCAATTCGCGTGCATTGCTGTATTTATCCAGCTCGGCCTTCAACTCGTCGGTCGGGAACGGATAGAGCTGCTCCAGGCGCACGATGGCGATTTCCTTGATGTCACGCTCCTTGCGGGCATTGGCCAGGTCGTAATACACCTGACCGGAACACACGATCACGCGCTTCACCTTGCGGGCATCCAGATCGACTGCATCGCCGATCACGCTACGGAAACCGCCCTTGGTGAACTGATCGATCGGACTCATCGAATCCTTGTAGCGCAGCAGCTTCTTGCTCATGATGATCACAAGCGGCTTGCGCACCGGTCGCAGCATCTGGCGGCGCAGTACGTGGAACATCTGCGCGGCTTCCGAGAGCATCACCACCTGGATGTTGTGCTCGGCACACATTTGCAGATAGCGCTCGACGCGGGCGGAAGAATGCTCCGGTCCCTGGCCGTCATAACCGTGCGGCAGCATCATCACCAGCCCGCACAGACGGCCCCACTTGGTTTCGCCCGAGGTGATGAACTGATCGATCACCACCTGCGCGCCATTGGCAAAATCGCCGAATTGCGCTTCCCAGATCACCATTTCATCCGGTGCCGACGTGGCATAGCCATATTCGAATGCCAGCACGGCTTCTTCGTTCAGGATCGAATCGATCACCAGGAAGTTGGCCTGGTTATCCGACAGGTGCTGCAATGGAACAAACGCACCCTGATCCCATTTTTCGCGGTTCTGATCGTGCAGTACGGCGTGGCGGTGCGTGAACGTGCCACGGCCGGCATCCTCGCCCGAGATACGCACCGGATAACCTTCGGTCAACAAGGTGGCATAAGCCAGATGTTCGGCCATGCCCCAGTCTACCGGCAGATTGCCCCGCACCATCTCGCAGCGATCGGCCACAACCTTTTCGACAGTGCTGCGCAACTTGAAACCTTCAGGCGCGCGGGTGAACTTGTCAGCCAGGCGGATCAGATCAGCCTGCGGCACGGCGGTATTGGCCGGATGGCGCCAGTGCGTGCCCATGAAGCGGGTGAAATCGACTGCAAACATGCGGCGGTATTCAGTCAATGTCGTCTGCTCGACATGCTCGCCGCGATCCAGTGCTGCACGGTACGCATCGATCAATCCGTCGGCCTCCTCACCAGTCACGATGCCTTCTGCCACCAGTCGGTCCGCATATTTGCGACGCACGCCTGGATGTGCCGCGATCTTCTTGTACATCATCGGCTGGGTAACGAACGGATCGTCGGCCTCGTTGTGACCGTGGCGACGGAAACACACCAGATCCACCACCACATCCTTGCGGAATTTCATGCGGAATTCGAGAGCAGCCTGCACCACCAGACAAACCGCTTCCGGATCATCGCCATTCACGTGGAAGATCGGCGCTTCGATCATCTTGGCGATATCGGTGCTGTAGATGGTGGAACGCGCATCGCGCAAATCGGACGTGGTAAAGCCGATCTGGTTGTTGATCACGATATGCAGGGTGCCGCCGGTACGATAACCGCGCGTTTGCGACAGGTTGAACGTGCCCTGATTGGTGCCCAGACCGATAAAGGCGGCATCACCGTGGATCAGCACGGCCATCACTTCATCGCCCTGCCTATCGCCACGACGCTGCTGGCGGGCGCGGGTGGAGCCCTCCACCACCGGATTGACGATTTCCAGATGCGATGGATTGAACGCAAGATTCAGGTGGATCGGACCATTGTCGGTCGCGATATCGGATGAGAAACCCATGTGATATTTCACATCGCCCGACGAAAGCTGCGTATTGGCTCGCCCCTCGAATTCGCTGAACAGATCCCGTGGCTGCTTGCCCAGAATGTTGACCAGCATGTTCAGGCGCCCGCGGTGGGCCATGCCGATCACCAGTTCCTGCAAGCCCTGTTCGGCCGAAGCATGCACCAGCCAATCCACGGCCGGAATCAGCGAATCGCCGCCTTCGAGCGAGAAGCGCTTCTGGCCGACATATTTTTTGTGCAGATACTGCTCAAGCGTTTCCGCAGCGGTGACTTGCTTGAGGATGCGCAACTTGCGTTCTGCCGGAAAATCCGGCGTGGAACAACGGCTCTCGAACCAGTCCTGCACCCACTTCCGTTGCTCGGAATGGGTAATGTGCATGTATTCGATGCCGATGTTGCCGCAATAGGTCTGCTTGAGAAAACCCAGCACCTTGGCCAGCGTGGCCTGTTCCATCCCGGTGATGTTGGTACCGAACAGCACGGCCATATCGGCATCGGAAAAGCCATGAGTCGCCGGATCCAGTTCCGGGATATGCGTATGATCCATGCGCTGCAAGGGATCGAGCGTGGATTGACGGCTACCCAGAACGCGGTAAGCGGAAATCAGGCGCAGCAGATTGATCTGTTTGCGGGTGGAATCCGGTGCCTCGCTGCGTTGCGGCGTGGCACGCGGTTGCTTGGCCAGTTCACGGAAGGAAGCTTCGATTGGCGCACGCGGAATATCGCGACCGATACTCATGGTCGACTGTTGCAGCTTGTCGAAGTAATCGCGCCATTCCTGCGCAACCAGAGCCGGATCGGTCAGGTATTGTTCGTAGAGCTCTTCCACGAACGGGGCATTGCCACCAAACAGGTAAGAGTTGATTTCGAGGTCTTTCATCATCGCCGTCGCAGCTCCTTGTATCTCCAGCCCCGTTTTTATATCGGGTATTCGTTATGGGATCGCCGGCTGCACCGGCGATCCGGCTTTGGCTCAGCTTCGTTGATCCAGCGGCACATAATCGCGCCGTTGTGCCCCGGTATAGAGCTGACGCGGGCGACCAATCTTCAGGCCTGGATCGGAAATCATTTCATGCCAGTGGCTGATCCAGCCTACCGTGCGCGCCATGGCAAAGATGGCGGTGAACATCGACACCGGGATCCCGAGCGCCGAGAGCACGATGCCGGAATAGAAATCGACGTTCGGGTAGAGCTTGCGCTCGATGAAGTACGGATCTTCCAGCGCAATCTTTTCCAATGCCATGGCAAGCTTGAACTTCGGATCATCACCCAGGCCAAGCTCGTTCAGCACCTCGTAACAGGTGGTGCGCATGATGGAAGCGCGCGGGTCCATGTTTTTGTAAACACGATGGCCGAAGCCCATCAGCTTGTGGGTCTTGTTTTTCACGCCTTCCATGAATGCGGGCACATGATCAACCGAACCGATTTCATCAAGCATCTTCAGCACGGCTTCATTGGCGCCGCCATGTGCCGGTCCCCACAGACACGCAATACCTGCCGCCACGCAGGCAAACGGGTTTGCTCCGGATGAGCCTGCCAGGCGCACGGTCGAGGTGGACGCATTCTGTTCGTGATCGGCATGCAGAATCAGGATGCGATCCAGCGCACGCACCAGTACCGGGTTAGGCACATATTCCTCGCACGGTGTTGCAAACATCATGTGCAGGAAATTGGCGCTGTAGGACAGGTGATTCTTCGGGAACATGAACGGCAGGCCATGGCTGTAGCGGTAGCACATTGCCGCAATGGTCGGAATCTTGGAGATCAGGCGATAGGCAGCCACCGCACGATCGTTTTCCTTGGTGTAATCCATGCTGTCCTGATAGAACGCGGACAGGGCACCGGTTACGCCCACCATCATTGCCATCGGGTGTGCATCGCGGCGGAAGCCGTTGAAGAAGCGCGACAACTGCTCATGCACCATGGTGTGGCGCGTAACGATGCGCACGAACTCTTCTTTCTCGGCCGGGTTCGGCAATTCGCCATAGATCAGCAGGTAACAGGTTTCGAGGTAATCGGATTCCTCGGCCAGTTGCTCGATCGGATAGCCGCGATAGTAGAGCTGGCCCAGATCACCATCGATAAAGGTGATTTTCGATTCACATGCCGCAGTTGCCAGAAAGCCCGGGTCAAACGTAAACATGCCCGTGTGACCAAAGGAACGAATGTCGACCACGTTCGGACCAATCGTACCCGGCAAAACCGGCAGATCGATCGTGCTCTGACCATTGTTGTAGGTCATGGTCACCTTGAGGTTGCTTTCCATTTTCAGACTCCAGGATATGGCTGTCAGTGTTCAGCCAGTCGATTCAAGCAGCTTGTCGAGCCGCGCGGATACGTTCAATCATTGGCGCCAGTCTTGCATCGGGACAGGCGACCTTGCCATTGAGGTAGTCAAGCAAGTCGTTATCGGATACGAGCAGCAGATCACGGTAAATTTCCTGCTCTTGTGCTGCCAGCTTGGGCAATACATCGCGGACGAAACCGGCCAGTTGCAGATCCAGTTCCAGAAGCCCCCGGCGCGAACGCCAGACCAGCCGTTTCAGTTCAATTTCGTCCATGAGGTTTACCTTTTATCAGACAATACGCTTGACCATCAAATCCTTGATCTTGCCGATTGCCTTGGTCGGGTTGAGCTCCTTCGGACAGACATCAACGCAATTCATGATCGTGTGGCAGCGGAACAAGCGGTACGGATCTTCCAGGTTATCGAGCCGCTCGGCCGTGGCCTCATCGCGCGTATCGGCAATGAAACGGTAGGCAGCAAGCAAGCCGGCCGGGCCGACGAACTTGTCCGGGTTCCACCAGAACGACGGACACGACGTCGAACAGCACGCGCACAGGATGCATTCGTACAGGCCGTCGAGTTCCTTGCGATCTTCCGGGCTTTGCAGGCGTTCACGATCCGGTTTTGGGCCTTCGTTGACCAGATACGGCTTGATCGAATGGTATTGCTTGAAGAATTGCGTCATGTCGACGATCAGGTCGCGGATCACCGGCAAGCCGGGCAGCGGACGAATTTCCACCGGCTGCTTCAGACTGGCGACATCGGTAATACAGGCCAGACCGTTCTTGCCATTGATGTTCATCGCGTCCGATCCGCACACACCCTCACGGCAGGAGCGGCGGAATGTCAGGGTGTCATCCACAATTTTCAGGCGCACCAGCGCATCGAGCAACTTCTTGTCGGAGGGCTCGAGCTCGACGTGGTAATCCTGCATGTATGGTTTCTGATCGACATCCGGGTTGAAGCGATAGATCTTGAAATGCATTTTCATCGTGTCTCTCCGGATGTTTTAATAAACGCGCTTCTGCGGCGCAATGTAGTCAACAGACAACGGGGTGTTGTGCACCGGCTTGTAGGAAAGCTGGCGGGTCTTGCCATCATAGAGTGTGTGCTTCATCCACTCGTCATCGTGACGATCCGGAAAATCATCGTGGGCATGCGCACCGCGTGATTCCTTGCGCGCTTCGGCGCAGACCAGCGTGGCCACGGCCACTTCGATCAGGTTGTCGAGTTCCAGCGCTTCGATACGGGCGGTATTGAATACGCGGGATTTATCCTTGATCTGCGTGTGGCGAGCGCGCTCAGCAATCGTCTTGATCTCTTCGACACCCTTGGCCAGGTTTTCCGAGTTGCGGAATACGCCGGCACGCAGCTGCACGCATTTCTGCATATCGGCACGCACATCAGCCACTTCCTCGCCACCGGTCTGGTTTTCCAGGCGAGCCAGACGCGCCAGCGAGAACTCCGCAGCATTGGCCGGCAAAGGCTTGAGGGTCGGGCGCTCGTGCTTGATGAAATCGATCATGCTGTTGCCGGCAGCCTTGCCGAACACAACCAGATCAAGCAGTGAGTTGGTGCCCAGGCGGTTGGCGCCATGCACCGAGGCGCACGCACATTCGCCAGCGGCATAGAAACCGTTCACGCGCACTTCGGGGTTGCCATCCTTGGGCGCGACAACCTCGCCCTTGTAGTTGGTGGGGATACCGCCCATCTGGTAATGGCAGGTTGGCACCACCGGGATCGGATCCTTGATCGGATCGACGCCAGCGAACTTGATCGCAATTTCGCGAATGCCCGGCAGCTTGCTCATGATCTTTTCCGGGCCGATATGGTCGAGCTTGAGCAGTACGTGATCCTTGTCCTTGCCGCAGCCGCGACCTTCGAGGATTTCCAGCGCCATCGCACGCGATACTACGTCGCGACTGGCCAGATCCTTGGCGTTCGGGGCGTAGCGCTCCATGAAACGTTCACCGTTGCCATTGAGCAGAATGCCGCCTTCGCCGCGCACACCCTCGGTGATCAGTACCCCGGCGCCGGCTACGCCTGTCGGGTGGAACTGCCAGAACTCCATGTCTTCGAGCGGAATGCCGGCGCGTACCGACATGCCCAGACCATCACCGGTATTGATAAAGGCGTTGGTCGAAGCTGCGAAGATGCGCCCTGCCCCGCCGGTGGCAAACAGTACGGCCTTGGCATGCAGCACGTTGACTTCGCCGGTTTCCATTTCCAGTGCAGTCACGCCCACCACATCACCATCGGCATCGCGAATCAGGTCAAGCGCCATCCACTCGACAAAGAATTGAGTCTGCGCACGTACATTGCGCTGGTAAAGCGTGTGCAACATGGCGTGACCGGTACGGTCGGCCGCGGCACAGGCGCGCTCGACCGGGGTCTTGCCATTGTTGGCCATATGGCCACCGAACGGACGCTGATAAATTTTGCCGTTTTCCAGCCGGTCGAACGGCATGCCGAAGTGTTCGAGCTCGACCACGACTTCCGGCGCCTGGCGGCACATGAACTCGATCGCATCCTGATCACCCAGCCAGTCCGACCCCTTCACGGTGTCGTACATGTGCCATTCCCATTTGTCTTCCTGCACATTGCCAAGCGAAGCGGAAATGCCACCCTGCGCCGCCACGGTGTGGGAACGGGTGGGGAAAACCTTGGAGATCACGGCAGTCTTGAGACCTGCCTCAGACAACTGCAGTGCGGCACGCAAGCCAGCACCGCCCGCGCCGACGATCACGGCATCGAACTTACGGACAGGAACAGTCATTGTGCACCCCATACGACTTTGATCATGTAAATCAGAGAACCGACAAGCCAGAGCACCGTCAGCGTATGCATCAGAACGCGAATACCTGCTGGCTTGATGTAATCCATCCAGATATCGCGCATGCCGATCCAGGCATGCCACAGCAGCGCAAGCATCGATACCGTGAACAGCACCTTGACCCAGGTCGAGCCCAGTAACGCCTTCCAGCCATCGAACGATGCACCGCTTGCCAGCAGCAGGAACGCCACCAGCGCCACAGCAAATACCAGAATCACCACAGCAGTCAGTCGCTGCACCAGCCAATCGCGCAAACCATAATGCGCGCCAGTCAGATGTCGATTCACCATGTCAGCGCTCCAATCAGGGCAGTCAGGGCCAGGCTCACGACAAGTACCAGCTTGGCGCTCAGGCGGGCGGCCGGTAGATCAACCCCCACATGCACATCCATCAACAGATAACGCACACCGGCACAGGCATGGTGCAGAAAGGCCCACAGCACGCCCAGCAGGAACAGCTTTACCAGTGGATTGGCGATGCAGGCCCGGAATGCTTCATAGCGTTCTGCGGAAGAGAGCGAGCCTTCCAGCGCGTAGAGCAGGAAAGGGATTGCCGCAAACAGGGCGGCGCCGCTGACACGGTGCATGATGGAAACAATGCCTGGCAGCGGCAGCCTGATCTGCCAGAGCGCCAGATGCTTGGGACGGGTTGGATGCATTCGTATTTTTCTCCGTGTTGTTGTGAAAGTACTCGTCTTGCCGCGAGTTTTGATTATTGGATCAGACTGGGATTTTTTCCCTGTCTTCTAACTTATATAGCCGGCTCGAAAGATAATCGGTCGGTTTTCATCCAGGCCACGCTCCACAATTGCGGCCGACCTTCGTAATCGCGCGACAATCTGGATAACTGCAACAGCGGTTCATTGATTTCGACCATCAGCATTCGCGATTCCGCCACAGTGGCAGACACTGCCCGGTAGCGCGCCGGATCATCCACCAGTCGAGCACCGTGATCGCGCCAGATCAGTTCGCGCAGATTGCCTTTCATTTCCCGGATACGGCGGGTTTCCAGCTCCGGGTAGAACGATTCTGGCAACAGCATTTCTTCCAGACCCGCCACATCCCCCTTGACCCGCAGCAGGCGCCGCACCTGCCAAAGCGTCGAACCGCGACGCAAGCCAAGCAGGTCAGCAAAAGCCTCGCCCGCATGCATGCGCAGGCATGAAATGAACTCAACCTGCGCCGTTACCCCATCCTGATCAGCCAGAGGAACAAATCGGGCACATAACAGATCATCCCGCACCCCCGCAACAAAGGTACCCACACCCTGCCGGCGATACAAAACATCCTCGACCACGAGCGCATCGAGCGCCTTGCGCACCGTTCCCTGGCTAACACCGAAACGCCTGGCAAGCTCCATCTCACTTGGCAGTGATTCATCAGCCAGCCACTCGCCATCCTTGATGGCAGCAAGGACTTCTTTGCGGACCTGTTGATAGAGAGGTTGGGCAGCAAGCTTTGTCATGGGTGTGATTTTTACCACGTTATTGAGAAGCAGTCTATAGCAGTCTTATATAAGACAAAAGATACGTTTCATCGGGAAAACCCTTAGCATTCCAAATGCGATCTTTTCGCAAAGATGCTAGACTTTTCTTCGCAGGGAACACCGCCCTGCCCAACCCACTCAAGCTTCGCTTGCGCCCATGGACTTCAAGTCCGAACACTGGAGCTGATAAATATGAAAAA
The DNA here is from genome assembly GCF_055810895.1 of Formivibrio sp. oc-25. Taxonomy (NCBI): domain Bacteria; kingdom Pseudomonadati; phylum Pseudomonadota; class Betaproteobacteria; order Neisseriales; family Chitinibacteraceae; genus Formivibrio; species Formivibrio sp. oc-25. The sequence goes on from NZ_JBVVOL010000030.1 coordinate 21,172, forward strand.
ACCCGTTCGCGTAGCAGTCACCGGTGCTGCCGGCCAGATTGGCTATAGCCTTTTGTTCCGTATTGCCTCCGGCGCCATGCTCGGCCCGGATCAGCCGGTTATCCTGCAACTACTCGACATTACACCGTCATTGCCGGCACTTAACGGCGTAGTGATGGAACTGGACGACTGCGCCTTCCCGCTGCTGGCCGGCATCGTGCAGACCGACGACCCCAAAATCGCCTTCAAGGATGCAGATATTGCCCTGCTGGTCGGTGCCCGCCCCCGCGGCCCCGGCATGGAACGCAAGGATCTCCTCGAAGCCAATGGCGCGATCTTTACCACGCAAGGCAAGGCACTCAATGAAGTCGCCAGCCGCGATGTGAAGGTGCTGGTGGTTGGCAACCCGGCCAACACCAATGCCTACATCGCCATGAAGAATGCACCGGACCTGAATCCGGCCAACTTCACCGCCATGATGCGGCTCGACCACAACCGCGCGCTGACCCAGATCGCCCAGAAAACCGGCACGGCGGTAACTGATGTAAAAAAAATGATCATCTGGGGCAACCATTCCGCCACCCAGTATCCGGACATCTTCCACGCCGAAGTCAAAGGCCAGAACGCAGCAGCACTGATCAATGACCAGGCCTGGCTCGAATCTACTTTCATCCCGACCGTTCAGCAGCGCGGTGCCGCCATCATCAAGGCGCGCGGACTGTCATCGGCCGCATCGGCCGCCAATGCCGCAATCGACCATATCCGCAACTGGGTACTGGGAACACCGGAAGGCGACTGGGTCACCATGGGCATTCCCGCCAACGGTGAATATGGCTATTCGGATGTCATCTTTGGTTACCCGGTCATCTGCAAGGGTGGCAAATACGAAATCATCAAAGACCTGGCAATCAGCGAATTCAGCCGCGCAAAAATGGATGCCAGCTACAAGGAACTGTGCGAAGAGCGCGACGCAATCAAGCACCTGCTTGCCTGATTGCTCACCCATATCCTCCCGGCAAGGCAGCCTGTTACGGCTGCCTTTTTTACTTTTTCTGCCATCCTGCTGCATTCCCCGCACTGCGCGCTTCGGTTAGAATCGTGTGCTCAGATTATTTCTATGGAATTGACAACCCATGTTGACCGGTAGCCTTGTCGCAATTGCCACGCCCATGTTTGATAACGGTGATCTGGATTTTGCACGCCTGAAAAAACTTGTGGACTGGCACATCGATCAGGGAACTGATGGCATCGTGGCTGTCGGTACCACTGGTGAATCCCCCACTGTTGGCGTGGATGAGCATCTCGAGATCATTCGCACCGTGATTGAGCAGGCTGCAGGTCGTGTCCCGGTTATCGCCGGCACGGGCGCCAACTCCACACGCGAAGCGATTGAACTGACTGAACGCGCCAAGGCCATCGGCGCCGACTATGCGCTATCCGTGGTTCCGTATTACAACAAGCCATCCCAGGAAGGCCTGTACCAGCATTTCAAGGCAATCGCCGAAGCGGTCGACATTCCGGTCATTCTCTATAACGTACCGGGGCGCACCGGCTGCGACTTGGCCAACGACACGGTGATCCACCTGGCCGAGATTCCGAATATCGTCGGCATCAAGGATGCAACCGGCAATCTTGATCGCGCCGTTGACCTGATCAGCCGCGCACCGACAGATTTCCAGCTTTACTCTGGCGACGACGCCACCACCTTGGCTTTCGTCCTTTTGGGCGGCCACGGCACGATCTCGGTCACGGCAAATGTGGCGCCCGGCATGATGCACGAAATGTGCGTTCTGGCCCGCCAAGGTCGCATCAGCGAAGCTCGCATCATCAATAATCGCCTGCAACATCTGCACCGTGACCTGTTCGTGGAAGCCAATCCGATTCCGGTCAAGTGGGCCATGGCAGAACTCGGGCTGATCGAAAAAGGCATCAGACTGCCACTGACCTGGCTGGCCACCGCCAACCAGCCACGGGTAAGGAAAGCCATGCAGCATGCAGGCCTGTGCTGATCACCCCAACCTTTTACAACAAGCGAACACAGATCAACCCACCAACCGATGCATGGAACAATGAAAGCATTCAGACTCGCACCGATCGCCCTTGCCCTGCTGGTTGCAGGTTGCACCACAGACGAACTGCTTATGCAACGCCGCGTGGATTACCGCTCAAGCAGTGACAACCTGTCCAAGAACCCGCTGGAGGTACCGCCGGACCTTTCCTCTCCGTCGGTCAACCCCGCCTTCACCGTACCCTCCAACGCCGCACTGGCCCAAAGCGCGCCTGCAGCAGTCAGCAGCGCCTCGCAGGTTTTGCCGACCAACGCCAAGGCCAAATTGGTCAGCGCTGGCGGTCAACGCTGGTTGGTGGTACGTGGCAACCCTGAAAAACTGTGGGGGGAGATCCGCGAGTTCTGGATTGCCAACGGCTTCATTCTGACCGTCGACAACCCGACCAGCGGCATTATGGAAACCGACTGGCTGGAAAACCACGCCAAGCTGCCACAAGACATGCTGACCCGCATGCTGGGCAAGATTTCACGCCGCCTGGCTTCCACCGGTGAACTGGACAAATTCCGTACCCGGCTTGAACGCGGTGCAGAAGAAGGCACTACCGAGATTTTTGTTTCGCACCAAGGCATGATCGAAGCCTATCGCGATGATGGCAGCACCCAGTTCCGCAATCAGGATGCTGTTGCCGACACCATCTGGATTCCGCGCCCAAGCGAACCCGAGCTTGAAGCAGAAATGATTTCGCTGCTGCTGCGGCATTTCGGCATGGATCAACAAACAGCACAAGCCGTGGTCAGCAGCCCGGCCGAGCAGCTCACCAAGGCGGAACTGACAACAGTGGCTGGTAGTAACAAGGTGCTTGTCATCCAGGATACTTATGACCGCGCCTGGCGCCGCACCGGCCTCGCACTGGAACGTATCGGCTTCATCATCACCGACCGCGACCGTACACAAGGCACCTACTTTGTTCGCCGTGCCGAAACCGATATCGGCAAGGAAAAGAGCGAAAGCTTCCTGGCAGGACTGGCCTTCTGGAGCAGCAAGAAGGAAGAAGAAAAGAAAGCCGCACAGCTCGAATACCAGGTACAACTGAAACAGGACACCAACCGTACCTTGCTGACACTGAAACCCAAGACTGAAGCCAACCAGGCCCTTGAACAGCAATTGCTTGACGGCCTGCTCAAGCAACTCAAGTAATCTGGCAAGCAGCACAAAAAACGGCGATCCACTGGGATCGCCGTTTTTCATTGCAGCCTCTGTTTATTATTTCAATGCAGCAACCCGTGCGCGCATGGCCTGCGCCCCTTGCACAACGTGATCGAGAATCGCATCCAGTGCCCAGAAACGTTCGCGCACATCGAAAGCCATGGTCCGGCTCTTGATCGACTGGAAAGTACCAATACGCTGATGGTACATCTTGGCCAGTACCGGATAGCCGAACGGCTCGGCCAGCGCCGACAACACCAGGAAATTGGCCAGCTCAGCTGCAAACTCGGGATGTTTGTTACCTTCTGTGTACAGCCACTTGTACAGGTCCGGGTGGAAATTGGTAAACACGCCATTGAACCCGCGCGAACCCGCCTGCATCGCATCCCAGGCAATCGCCGCATTGGCATTCAGAATGGCAAACGGGGTACCGGCCGTCAAAGCGACGCGACGCTTCACCGTTTCCAGATCGCACGAAACATCCTTCAGCAACACAAAGCGTTCGGTATCGATACAGAAGCGCAGCTCATCATCACTGAGCAGACGGCGATACGGTGCCGGGCATTCATAAAGGCCCAGCGGCATATCCTTGGGCAGTCGATCCAGCAGCCATTGCAGGTTGCCAAGAAAAACGTCAGTACCGCGATTCTTCGGATCAAGATGGTTCGTCACCAACACCACGCCGTCAGCACCGGTATTGGCTGCCACCGTCAGCTCTTCGAGCTGGCTGTAGGGGTCATCGCTGATATGGCCGGACACCACGACCGGCACGCGCCCAGCAGCCTGCTTGACCACGAACTTGCCAAGCGCTTCACGCTCCTTGATTGACAGAAATTGCATCTCGCTCGATTGGCACACCGCAAACAACGCATCCGAACCATTCGCGATATACCACTCGATCAAGCGCTCCAGCCCTGCGTAGTCAATCTCACCCGACTCCACAAATGGCGTAATCATGACTGGAACGATACCTTCGATTTTCTTTGCGCCCATACCCCTCACCTCTCAAATAAAGCTAAAACGTGTTTAGCTACCTATGCTAGTACACCAATTTTTTCGCCACAAGTATTCTGGTGCATATTTTTCACTACCTTCCGACGAAATGTAGCAAAAAATCAAAAACAACATTTCTTCTGGACAAACCATTTTTTTGGGATTAGATTGCACTCAAGCTAACGCGTTTTAGTTAATCGCATTCAAATCGCACAGGCAGAAGAACACGCTATGAACAAGGTTCTGGTCGTCGGCAGCATCAATATGGATCTGGTTGTGGAAACCACCCGAATGCCAGCCCCGGGTGAAACGCTGACTGGCGTGCAATTTTCAACCTTCCATGGTGGCAAAGGTGCCAATCAGGCTGTAGCAGCCAGCCGGCTTGGCGCCCAAGTCAGCATGATCGGCTGTGTCGGCGAGGACGCTTTCGGCCATGAATTGCTGAATGGTTTGCGTACAGAAGGCATCGATACACGATATGTCCGTACAGTCAGGAGTGTTGCAACGGGCGTAGCCGTAATCACCCTGAGCCAGGCTGAGAACTCGATCGTTGTTGTGCCTGGCGCGAATCACGTGTTGACTTCCGACGATATCACTGCAGCACAAGCTGCCTTCGCGGATACGGATGTCGTTCTGTGCCAGCTTGAAATCCCGCTCGCAACAGTTGAAGCCGCGGCTGAGATGGCAGCAAAACATGGCAAACCTTTTCTGCTCAATCCTGCCCCCGCCGTGCCATTGCCGACAAGCCTGCTCGCGCATATCCACCTGCTCACGCCCAATGAGCATGAGTTGTCCCTGATCTTCGCGACAGAAGAAGATGATTGGCAGCAAACCGTCAGCCGTATGGCTGGACGGGTTGTCGTTACCCGTGGCAGCGATGGTGCCTGGTTTGCCGATGCAGATGGCAAGCTTTTGCATCAGCCGGGTTACGCCGTACAGGCGGTGGACACCACGGGCGCAGGAGATACTTTCAATGGCACGCTGGCCGCCTTTTGGGGAGAGTCAATGCAAAGCGTGGTTCGCAAGGCTTGCGCGGCCGGGGCAATTTCCGTTACTCGCGCCGGAGCCCAAGGCGGTATGCCAAGACTGGATGAGCTGGAAGCTTTTTTGGCGAAACATGGATGATTTTCCCTCGGGTCCATCCCGGGGAAACCTGATACGGAACGAAAAACCGAACCAATGCGTTCTGTATTTTTTGCTAGGGATTGCACAGATCCCTGTCCAACGCGAAGTGGAGAAGGAGAAGTTGAGATGAAGAGAGGAATGCAGCAGGTATTCAAGGTAGCGGGTCT
>NZ_JBVVOL010000031.1:0-26067 GCF_055810895.1 Formivibrio sp. oc-25
AGAAGACTACCCAAAACCTCGCGCGCAGTGGCAAGTTTCAGGATACGTTGCGAGATATGATCGTACGAAACTAGACAGTTAGCACATTTTTTATTTGAAATTGGAATATTGGGCACAGGTTTTATTTGCAAAAACGCAGCAAAGCTCAGGTTTGCCATGAGGTTCAGAGATACGGACTTGTTAATGACATTGTTGGCTTCAAGTTATCTTTATTGAGCGATGGCTTGTTAATAAAAAATGATCCGTCTTAAGTTGTTGATGATGAGTAGTTTTTTTGATAGCTGGCGGTTGTGAGTCGTGGTTGTTAATGCCTTATCAATGGGTGGCCTCAAGTTTTATTCTCAGCTCAAATTTTATTAGTAAAGCTTAGATTTCATTTAGCAATCTCCAATTTCCCTGCCTGAAGATCCATGCTTGATTGCATGGTCTTTTTAATAGGTATAAGATGTTGACCCTTTTGTCGGATGGGCGCTGAAATTTTAGTCAGCCAGCAAGATTCCGACGGTTTGAACGGTTAGCTCAAGGGTTGCACGCAATGGACAGACAAAGCTGGTTGCAGGGCACGCTGTACCGCCCGCAGTTTGAACAGGATAGCTGCGGTTTCGGCCTGATCACGCAAATGGACGACAAGCCTTCGCACTGGCTGGTTTCCACTGCGATTAATTCGCTGGCCTGTCTTACCCACCGGGGTGCTGTGGCGGCCGATGGCAAATCGGGCGATGGTTGCGGCCTCTTGTTCCGCAAACCGGACGGCTTCCTGCGCGCAGTCGCGGCCGAAAATGGTTTCGCGCTGACCGAGCGTTATGCCGCTGGTCTGGTGTTCCATATCGCCGACGAATCGCTTGGCAACCTCAAGCAGGCCATCGAAGCGCAAGGGCTGGTGCTGGCCGGTATCCGTACCGTGCCGACCAATATCGAGGCTTGTGGCGAATATGCGCTCAAGACCCTGCCGCTGTTCAAGCAGGTGTTCGTCAATTGCCCTGATGGCATGGATGACGCCAGCTTCGAGCGTAAGCTCTATGCCGCACGTCGTCTGGCCGAGAAGGCCAATGCCGGCGATGCCGCGTTTTATATCCCGACGCTCAACCCGCATGTGATTTCCTATAAGGGCTTGGTGACGCCGGATAACCTTCCGGTGTTCTACCCGGATCTGAGCGATCCGCGCTTTGAATCGTCGCTCGCCGTCTACCACCAACGTTTCTCGACCAATACCTGGCCACAGTGGAAGCTGGCGCAGCCATTCCGCTTCTTGGCGCACAACGGCGAAATCAACACGGTTGCCGGCAACCGCCTGTGGGCCAAGGCGCGCGAGGCGATTCTGGAAACGCCGCATCTCGACATGGGTGCCGTGCGCCCGATCGTGCAGACCAACGGTTCGGATTCGATGAGCCTCGACAACATGCTCGAAGGCCTGTTGATGGGCGGCATCGACATCTTCCGCGCCATGCGCATGCTGGTGCCGCCGGCGTGGCAGAACGTCGACAGTAACGACCGCGACTTGCGCGCATTCTACGAATACAACTCGCTGCACATGGAGCCGTGGGATGGCCCGGCCGGTATCGTCTGGACCAATGGTCGCTATGCCGGCTGCATGCTGGACCGCAACGGACTGCGCCCGGCGCGCTATGTGATCACCAAGGATCGCCATCTGACCATCGCGTCCGAAATCGGTGTGTGGAACTACAAGCCGGAAGACGTGGTGAAGAAAGGCCGCGTCAAGCCGGGCCAGATCGTTGCTGCCGATTTGCAGACGGGTGAATTCCTCGATACCGAAACCATCGACAACCGCCTGAAGTCGGCGCACCCGTACCGCCAGTGGATCAAACGCCACGCGATCCAGCTCGAAGAGAGCGGTGATCCGGGCGTGCTGCATGCCTGGGGCAAGGATCAGTTGCAGACTTACCAGAAGCAGTTCCAGTTGACCTTCGAAGAGCGCGATCAGGTGATCCGCGTGCTGGCGCAGGATGGCCAGGAAGCGATTGGCTCGATGGGCGACGATACGCCGATGGCGGTGCTGTCGCAGCAGGTGCGCTCGCCATTTGATTACCTGCGCCAGCAGTTCGCGCAGGTCACCAACCCGCCGATCGATCCGATCCGCGAAGCGATCGTGATGTCGCTGAATACCTGCTTCGGTGCCGAGCGCAATGTGTTCCTGGAAGAGGAATACAACGCCAAGCGTATCGAAGTGCGCTCGCCGATCCTGTCCGCGCGCAAGTTCCAGATCCTGACCGAGCAGATCGATCCAGCCTACAAGCCGCGCAGTTTTGACCTGAGCTATGACCCGGCCAGCGAAACGCTCAGGCAGGCGATCGAGCGCCTGCAGGCCGCGGTCCTGTCGGCGGTGCGCGATGACGAAGTGGTGATCGTCGTCCTGTCCGACCGCAATATTGCCAAGGGGCGTTTGCCGATCCACGCGCTGTTTGCTACGGGCGCGGTGCAGCATGCACTGGTCAATGCCGGCCTGCGCTGCAAGACCAATATCGTGGTTGAAACCGGTACCACGCGTGATCCGCATCACTTTGCCTGCCTGATCGCCTACGGTGCCACGGCGATCTACCCGTACCTCGCGTACCAGACCGTGCAGGAGCTGATTGATCTGGGTCAGATCGACTATGCCTTGGACAAAGCATGTGCCAATTTCCGCAAGGGCATCGACAAGGGCCTTCTGAAGATCCTGTCGAAAATGGGCATTTCCACGATTGCCTCGTATCGCAGCTCGCAATTGTTCGAAGCCGTCGGCATGCACGAAGACGTGGTCGATCTGTGCCTGACCGGCACGGTCTCGCGCATTTCCGGGGCGGATTTTGCCGATTTCGAAGCCGACCAGCAGCAGCTCAACAAGCTTGCCTTCAACCCGATGCGCCCGATTCAACAGGGTGGCCTCTTGAAGTACGTGCACGGCGAGGAATACCACGCCTACAACCCGGATGTGGTGATGCAGCTGCAAAAGGCGGTGCAGGGCGGCGATTACGCCGAGTACCGCAAGTACGCCAAGCTCGTGAACGAGCGTCCGGTGGCGATGCTGCGTGACCTGATGAATCTGAGCATTGATCCGGCCAGGGAGATTCCGTTGTCGGAAGTCGAACCGGTCGAAGCCATCCTCAAGCGTTTCGACTCCGCCGGCATGTCGCTGGGTGCCTTGAGCCCGGAAGCGCACGAGGCGCTGGCCGAAGGCATGAACCGGCTGGGCGCGCGCTCGAACTCGGGCGAAGGCGGTGAAGACCCGGCGCGCTACGGCACGGTCAAGATGTCCAAGATCAAGCAGATCGCTTCGGGCCGTTTCGGCGTGACGCCGCATTATCTGGTGAACGCCGAAGTGCTGCAGATCAAGGTCGCGCAGGGCGCGAAGCCGGGCGAGGGCGGCCAGTTGCCGGGCGACAAGGTTTCGGCGGTGATCGCCAAGCTGCGCTGCTCCAAGCCGGGCATTTCGCTGATTTCCCCGCCGCCGCATCACGATATCTATTCGATCGAGGACCTGGCGCAGCTGATCTTCGATCTGAAGCAGGTCAACCCGCAGGCGCTGGTATCGGTGAAGCTGGTGGCCGAGCCCGGCGTTGGCACGATTGCTGCTGGGGTAGCCAAGGCCTATGCCGACCTGATCACGATCTCGGGCCATGATGGCGGTACCGGCGCTTCGCCGCTGACTTCGGTGAAATATGCCGGCACGCCGTTCGAGCTGGGGCTGACCGAGGCGCAGCAGGTGCTGCGTGCCAATGGCCTGCGCGGCCGCGTGCGCGTGCAGGCCGACGGCGGCCTGAAGACGGGCCTTGATGTGGTCAAGGCCGCGCTGATGGGCGCGGAATCATTCGGCTTCGGCACCGGCCCGATGGTGGCGCTGGGCTGCAAGTTCCTGCGCATCTGCCATCTGAACAATTGCGCCACTGGCGTGGCGACGCAGGATGTGAAGCTGCGCAGCAAGCACTTCATCGGCTATCCGGAAATGGTGATGAACTACTTCACCTTCATCGCGCAGGAAACGCGCGAATGGATGGCGAAGTTGGGCGTGCGCAGCATGGAGGAATTGATCGGCCGCAGCGATCTACTGGCGCTGGAGAACGGCATCACCGAGAAACAGCACAAGCTGCAGCTCGATGGTCTGCTGAGCCAAGGCGAGATTCCGGCAGCCGAGCCGCGTTTCTGTGTCGAAGCTTCCAATCCGTCGTTCGACAAGGGTGAATTGGCCGAAACGATGGTGAAGGATGCACTGGCCGGCATTTTGGCCGCAACGCCGCAGGTGCTGGATTACGCGGTGCAGAACATCAACCGCTCGATCGGCGCACGGCTTTCCGGCGAGATCGCCAAGGCGCACGGTGCGGACGGGCTGCCGGCGGATTGCCTGACGATCCGGTTGAAGGGCTCGGCTGGGCAAAGTCTGGGGGTGTGGAATGCACGCGGACTGACGATCGAGCTCGAAGGCGATGCCAACGATTACGTTGGCAAGGGCATGGCCGGTGGCAAGATCGTGATCTATCCGCCCAAGGGCAGTGCCTTCGATTCGCACGAAGCGGTGATTGCCGGCAATACCTGCCTGTACGGTGCGACTGGCGGCGAGTTGTTCGCGGCCGGTGTGGCAGGGGAGCGCTTTGCCGTGCGCAATTCGGGCGCGACCGCTGTGGTCGAAGGCGTGGGCGACCATGGTTGCGAATACATGACTGGCGGCTGCGTGATCGTGCTGGGCGAGACCGGCTACAACTTTGGCGCGGGCATGACCGGCGGCTTTGCCTTTGTGTACGACCCGGGCCGCAAGTTCGCTTACCGCTACAACAACGAGCTGATCGATATCAACCACATCAATACCGAGTCGATGGAACCGCACCGCGCCTTCCTGCGCGAGAAGCTGGAACAGCACGTGAAGCTGACCGGCAGCAGTATTGGCCGCGAACTGCTGGAAGATTTCGACGCCGCTGCGGATGCCTTCTGGCTGGTGAAGCCGAAGGCCGCGCATATCGATAGCCTGTTGCAAGATTGATGTGTTGTGAGGAGTCAGGGGTGAGGCGTGAGGTGTAAAACCGTCTCCCTGCTCTGAATAAACTGGTGATGATGTGTGAGAGCGCATGGGCTTTACCCCTTACCCCTCACCCTTCACGCCTCACGAGGTGTTAAATGTCCAAGAATGATGTTTTCCAGTTCATGAACGTGGCCCGCGATCCGGGTGCCAAGGTCGAAGCCGACGCGCGCAAGCAGGTGTTCAGGGAAATCTACGCGCCGTTGGCGCAGATCGATGCCGCGGAACAGGCCGCGCGTTGTCTGCATTGCGGCAATCCGTATTGTGAATGGGAATGCCCGGTGCATAACTTCATCCCCAACTGGCTCAAGCTGGTGAAGGAGGGCAAGTTGTTCGAAGCGGCCGAACTCAGCCACAAGACCAACAGCCTGCCGGAAATCTGCGGCCGCGTCTGCCCGCAGGATCGGCTGTGCGAGGGCAGTTGTACGCTGAACCAGGGCGGTTTCGGTGCGGTGACGATCGGCTCGATCGAGAAATACATCACCGACGAAGCGTTCAAGGCCGGCTGGCGTCCGGACATGTCCAATGTCGTCTGGACCGACAAGCGCGTGGCCATCATCGGTGCCGGGCCGGCGGGTCTGGGTTGCGCCGATGTGCTGGTGCGCAACGGCGTGAAGCCGGTGGTGTTCGATCGCTATGAAGAGATCGGCGGCCTGCTGACTTTCGGCATTCCCGAATTCAAGCTGGAAAAGGATGTCGTGGTGCGCCGTCGCCAGATGATGGAAGGCATGGGCGTGGAATTCCGCCTGAATACCGAAATTGGCCGCGATGTGTCGTTCGAGAGCCTGCTGGCCAATTACGATGCCGTCTTCATGGGGATGGGTGCCTACAAGTACATGAAGGGCGGCTTCCCCGGCGAAAACCTGCCGGGCGTGATCGAAGCGCTGCCTTTCCTGATCAACAACGTGCGCCACAATCTGGGGACACTCGGCAGTGAGCCGCGCCTGTCGATGCAGGGCAAGCGCGTGGTGGTGCTCGGCGGCGGCGATACCGCGATGGACTGCAACCGCACCTCGATCCGCCAGGGCGCAAAAAACGTGATCTGTGCCTATCGCCGCGACGAAGCCAACATGCCCGGCTCCAAGCGCGAGGTGCAAAATGCCAAGGAAGAAGGCGTCAATTTCCTGTGGAATCGCCAGCCCACCGGCATCACCCGGCAACTCGATGGTACGCTGGTGCTGACGCTCGTGACCACCAAACTGGGCGAGCCCGATGAAAAGGGCCGCCGCAAACCGGAAATCGTCAAGGGTTCGGAAGAGGCCATCGTTTGCGATCACGTGATCGTTGCATTCGGTTTCCAGACCGAAGCCGCCCCGTGGTTTGAAGCGCATGGCATCAGGGTGGACGACTGGAACCGCACCGTGGCGCCAGTCAGCCAGCGCTATAAGCAGCAGACCAGCAACCCGAAGGTGTTCGCCGGTGGCGACCAGGTGCGCGGTGCCGACCTGGTGGTGCGCGCCGTATTCGAAGGTCGACAGGCGGCGGAAGGCATGCTGGATTATCTGGGTGTGTGGTAATCGATCGCTGGTCGCCATGAACGAAAAATCCCGCATTACGCACTACGCGGGATTTTTTTTGTATGAATGCCCGCAAGCGCTGGTCGGCATTGGCTCTGTATAAATCTGCAATCATTCTTTCATCATAAGTTCATGGCTGTTCGATAAGGTCTCGCACAAGGGCGTTATGCCGATATAGCCAGAGGAGTTGTGATGGATGCCTTGCTGCTGGGTGCGGTTTTACTGGTTGTGCTGCTGATTTTCGGTGGCATCAGTGTGTACAAGATGGCCCTACACTACCATGCCCCGGAAGGGGAGCAGGACGCATAACCTTTGGTTCAATTGGCGGCTAAAGCAAATCCACCTGTGCTGGCACCGAGATATCCTGCAATGGGCCGAGCGGGTTCTTCTTGTCTTCAAAATCCAGGATGTTGGGCTGACCGCTGGCCAGCTTGTAGACCACCAGATCCTTGTTCATCACGATCAAACCCTGAAACTTCCAGCCGCTGGTCTGGGTCTGGCGCCGGAAATTGAATACGTCGAGAAAAGCGTTGCCAAGGCGCTTTCGGTAAGTAAAACCGGCACTGACCAGATAGCCATGGCAATCGGTTTTGGCCTGCAGGCAACTGCGTACTTCTTCATCGACGCTGTTCATCGGGATCGAGTCGTTGGGAATGAAGTGCCTGATGATGTCCAGATAGTTCAAAACTTCGATATTCGGGTGTTTGCGCGGATCAAACCCGAGCTCCCACAACGTTTCCAGTCTGGTTGTGCCCGGCTGGATGCGATCAAACGCGGTGTGCGCCTCGTCATAACTTTTCCATACCGATTCCGAACGTTGCCGAACTGAAGGTAGCAAACTGGAACAGCCAGTCAGCAGAATCATGGCCACTAAAGCCGCTCTCATGCGTAGTGGTTTATCCATCTTGCGTACCTCTTGCCGGTTGTCGCCTCGACAGGAAAAAATCTCTGTGTGCTCTCAGCTTAAGCCGGTACCTGGCAGTGTGGGCACTATTCTGGTGCTTGTAAGAAACTTGGGTCGACAAGCGGTTTGGTGCGAGTTTGATTGACGGAATCGGATGCGTTTATGGCATATTCCAAAGCCCTGTCGCAGATGCGACAGGGCAGGGGATTGCCGATGTCATAACCCCGCCAAATCTTGAGGTGTGAATACTTACAATTCAATTTAAATCAATGGCTTGCGTTGTTTTTTATGGTGGCACGCCCTTTGCACCAACTTGCTTGCACAGCACAGAAAGGGGCTCACCATGTGGGACTATACAGACCAGGTCAAAGACCATTTCTTCAATCCTCGCAATGCCGGGGAACTCAAGGATGCCAACGCCGTGGGCGAAGTGGGTTCGATCAGTTGCGGCGATGCGCTGCGGCTCTCGCTCAAGGTCGATCCGGATACCGACCAGATCATTGAAGCCACGTTCCAGACCTTCGGTTGCGGTTCTGCCATTGCTTCATCGTCAGCGCTGACTGAAATCATCAAGGGCAAGACGCTGGACGAGGCGCTGGCAGTATCTAACCAGGAAATCGCCGATTATCTGGGCGGGCTGCCGCCGGAAAAGATGCATTGCTCGGTGATGGGGCAGGAGGCGCTGCAGGCCGCCATTGCCAATTATCGCGGTGAAACCGTTTGCGATGACCATGAAGAAGGCGAGTTGATCTGCAAGTGTTTTGCCATCGATTCGCACCTGATCGAAAGCGTGGTGCGCACCAACAAGCTGACCACGCTCGAACAGGTAACCCACTACACCAAGGCGGGTGGCGCTTGCGCGACTTGCCACGAAAAGATTGAAAATGTGATGGCCAGGGTGTTGCGTGAGATGGCAGGCGAGGCGACCAAGGTTGTGGTACCGCCTTCGTCACCCATTGCACCGCCGATGGCACGGCCAAAACCGGGTGGAAAATTGGCACGGTTGAAGAAGATCGAGGCCGTGATCGAGGAAGTGCGCCCGATTCTGCAACAGGATCGCGGCGATATCGAGTTGGTTGATGTCGACGATGCACTGATTTTCGTGAAGTTGCTGGGTGGCTGCGTCGGGTGCCAGATGGAGCGCATGACGCTGGCCGGTATCGAGCAAAAGCTGCAATCCGCACTGGGCGAGCCGGTGCAGGTCGTACCTGTTTCCGATTGGGAGTGATGCCATGAAAACCGCTTACCTCGACAACAACGCCACCACTGCCTGCTCCCCTGAGGTTGTCGCTGCCATGCTGCCATTCTTTACCGAGCAGTTCGGCAATCCGTCCTCTATGCATGAGTTCGGCAGTCAGGTTGAAGGGGCGATCCGGCAGGCGCGCAGCGAAGTGCAGCAACTGCTGGGTGCGGCCTACGATACGGAAATCGTTTTTACCTCCTGTGCGTCCGAATCGAACAATACCGCGATTCTGTCGGCATTGAAGGTACAGCCAGAGCGCAAGGAAATTATCACCTCCGCAGTCGAGCATCCGGCCGTCTTGGCTGTGTGCAAGCATCTGGCCGAGCACGAAGGCTATACCCTGCATATCCTGCCGGTGGATGGTCGTGGCCGGATCGATCTGGCGCACTATGAAAGCCTGCTGTCCGAGAACACCGCGCTGGTCAGCGTAATGTGGGCCAACAACGAAACCGGCACACTCTTCCCGGTGCTGAAAATGGCCGAGATGGCCAAAAAAGTCGGTGCCGTTTTTCATACCGATGCCGTGCAGGCCGCCGGCAAGGTACCGATCAATCTGAAAGACAGTGCCATCGACATGTTGTCTTTGTCCGGCCACAAACTGCATGCGCCCAAAGGGGTAGGGGTGCTGTATCTGCGCCGAGGATTGCGCTATCGCCCGTTGTTGCGTGGCGGCCATCAGGAACGTGGTCGTCGTGCTGGCACTGAAAACGTGGCCGGCATCATTGGCCTGGGTGTGGCGGCAAAACTGGCGCGAGAACACATGCACGAGGAGTGGACCACGGTGAAACGCCTGCGTGATCGGCTGGAGGTTGGCATCCTGTGCGCAACGCCCTACGCCTTCGTTACGGGTGACCCGGACAATCGTCTGCCCAATACCGCCAACATTGCTTTTGAGTACATCGAGGGCGAGGCCATTCTGTTGCACCTGAACCATGCGGGTATTGCGGCTTCCAGCGGTTCGGCCTGCACCTCCGGTTCGCTCGAGCCCTCGCATGTGATGCGGGCCATGGGCATTCCCTACACCGCTGCGCACGGCACGGTGCGCTTCTCGCTCTCGCGCTATACCACCGAAGCGGAAGTCGAACATGTGATTGCCACAGTGCCGAAGATCATCGCGCATCTGCGCAAGCTTTCTCCTTACTGGGGGGAGAGCGGCCCGGCGCAAAAAGCGTTTCAGCCTGAATACGCCTGATACTCATGACGGAAGAGGTGTCATATGGTCACCATCCACGATACCACGCTGCGTGATGGCGAACAGGCTGCCGGCGTGGCCTTTACCCTTTCGGAAAAGGTCGCCATTGCCCAGGCACTGGTCAAGGCGGGCGTCTATGAGCTTGAGGCCGGTATTCCGGCCATGGGTGGCGAGGAGTGTGGTGCGATACGCGCCATGGGCTCGGTCGGGGCCAGGCTGACCGGCTGGTGCCGCATGCACGGCGAGGATCTCGCTGCCTGCAAAGGCTTGCCGCTGGCGCGGGTCAACCTGTCGATTCCTGTGTCCGATCAGCAACTGGCGCGCAAGCTGCAACAAACCCGGGCTTGGGCGCTGGGCATGGTGGCACGCTGGGTGCCAAAGGCCCGCGAAATGGGCTTTGCCGTGACCGTGGGTATGGAGGATGCCTCGCGTGCCGATGTCGATTTCATGAAGGAGGTTGCCGAGATGGCGCAGCGCAGCGGTGCCGACCGTCTGCGTTTTGCCGATACGCTCGGAAAGCTTGATCCGTTTTCTACCTTCGAGATCATTGGTCAGCTTCGCTATGTCACCAGTCTAGATCTGGAAATGCATGCCCACAATGATCTGGGCCTGGCCACGGCCAATACGTTGGCGGCGATTCGTGCCGGTGCCACGCATGTCAATACCACGGTACTGGGGCTGGGCGAGCGGGCAGGTAATGCCTCGCTGGAAGAAACGGCTCTTGGCCTCAAAACCTTGTTTAGTCAGGATGAGGGTGTCTGTTTGAGTCGTTTGCCCGCGCTGGCCCAGTTGGTAGCCGGCGCTGCGCGCAGACAGATTTCCCCCCAGCTACCGGGTGTCGGTGATGGCGTTTTCCGGCATGAGGCAGGCATCCACGTCGATGGCTTGCTCAAGGATCCGGCCAACTATCAGGTGGTCGATCCTGCCTGGCTTGGGCGCAGCCACGAATGGCAGTTGGGCAAGCATTCCGGTAGCCAGTCCATTGTGCGTTTTTGCGCCGAGTATGGATTGTTTCTGGATCGAAACACGGCACAGGAATTGCTTCCCAGGTTACGTAACTATGTCAGCCACTACAAGCATCCGCCTGTATTCGAGGAAATCTGCCGCTGGATCAACGAAGCGGAAACCGAACTGATCTGTAACTGAGCCGTACCAAAACAATACGAAGGAGCTTATCGGAAATGGATACTTTGACTGAAAACTGGCAAGGTGATTTTGCTGAACTCGTGAGCGCTGAGGATTACTGCAACTTCTTCGGCATCGACTTTGATCCGGCCTTGCTGGGGCGCAACCGGCTAGCCATTTTGCAGCGCTTTCACAATCTGCTGCCAGAGAACTGGGGTACGCTGGACTATGCCCAACTGCGTGCAATTTTTGCCATGGCCTATTCCAGCATGGTCGATTCCAGTGCACGCGAAGCGCAACTGTTCAAGATCTTCAAGCCGGTTATTGCCACGGTTCCTCTGTCCGCGATCGGTGGCCGACGCAAGGAGGCAACATGCTGAAGAGCCAATTTCAGCAAGGAGATGCCATCCGTGTGCTGCGGCCCATCCGTAACGATGGCACTTTCCCGGGCAAGGCACGCGGCGAGCTGCTGGTGCGCCGGGGCAGCATCGGCGTGATCCAGGATGTCGGTACGTTCCTGCAAGATCAGGTCATCTATGCCGTACTGTTCCTGGATGAAAACCGTCTGGTTGGTTGTCGCGAGCAAGAGGTCCAGGCCGCCGATGCACCCTGGATTGCGCACAGATTCGATAGTCGTGACCGTGTGCGTGCCGCGCTGACCTTGGCGGTAGGCGGTCAGGTACGGGCCAAAGTCGGGGATATCGGCGAGATCATGCATGTGCTCAACCATAGCGAACCGGTGCAATACGAAGTGATCTTTGGCGACCGAATTCTGCAGGTGCCGGAAAGCTTGCTGGAAGACGTTGTATGACCGCAACCATACCCTACCTGGAATTTCAGTCTGCCCTGGCCCAGCATCAGCTGCCGCCGGTACAACTGTCGGGCGAACTGCGGGCAACGGTGCATGCGCAGGCATTGCGCCAATGGCGTTTGCAGGAACGTATCCTCAGATCACCGGAAGCCGCACGTTGCACGGTTGATCAGGCTGTGGTAGCGCAGGCCGTACAGACGATCCGTGCGCGCTACCCGGATCGCGAAAGCTATCTGAATGATCTGGCCGCGAATGATCTGGATGAAACACTTTTAAGCCAAGCCCTGATGCGTGAGTTGACCGTAGATGCCGTGCTCACACTCGTGACACGGGTGGCACCGCGGGTCACAGAACAGGATGCAGAGATTTTTTATTGGCAACATCGCGAACGATTTGCCATTCAGGAGGCGCGCCAGGCGCGGCATATCCTGATCACCGTCAACGATGCCATCCCTGAAAACCGCAGGGAAAAGGCACTGCTGCGGATAAATGCGGTGGCGGAGCAACTGAAGGCCGCGCAAGCTTCATTTACTGATCTGGCATTGCGTTACTCGGAATGCCCCACCGCCCTTAATGGCGGCGAATTGGGGTGGGTAAAGCAAGGCCAGTTATATCCGGAACTCGATTCGATCGTATTCAGCTTGCTGCCGGGAGATGTCAGCGGCGTGGTCGAATCCGAAATGGGTTTCCATCTATTGACCTGCGAAGCATCGCGCGCCGCAAGCATGCAGGAATTCGCGGAGATTTCTTCCCAATTGATGATCACACTGCAAGCCAGGCGAGATCGGCAAGTGCAAACTGCCTGGCTCAAGCAGTTGTCATCCTTCTAAGAATCTGTTCAAAGTCTTGCAGAGAGGCGCTGTTCGAGGCTCATGCGCTGCTCTTCACCCCGCTGAACACTTCTCGCGACAGACTTTGAACAGGCCCTGACAGCTTTTTTAGCTGAGCATGTTTCAACAATGCCCGACTATTCATATTTGAGTGGTTGGGCATTGTTTTGTTGTGGTCAGTTTTTCCTTACATGGTGCGCTTGGTCTTGTAGCGGCCTTTATGCGGATTTCTCGCCTGAGTGCATGAGTTTACGGGAAAAAGTGGCGTGCTGATTGTGGTGGTGCCTAATTGCCTGCCAGTGTTTGTGGAAAAGCAATGTAGTGAAATTTCACGATTTACATTGAATATTTGACGTTGGTCAACTCCATCTTTGCGGGAAGTGTGAAAAATGCCAAAAGGCCGAAAAGTTGCTTTTTTTATGACCTTTCTGTTTGTTCATCCTAGACAGAAATCAAATGAAAACCAGCTTGGCGGTCTGATTCCCAAAAAATTTTTCATGCAGTCCTCATGGAGGAGTTTCACATATGTCAGTCGTAGGAACGGCGGTGTCGTATTTGAAGCAACAGGGGATGGGGCGAAGTCTGGCCGCAGCAGCGTTGGCCTTGGCTTCGTTTCCGGTTCATGCGAACGAAGCAGGTCATGTCAGCGAAGCCAATCTGGTTTTGCCTGATCTTGCAGATAAGGCATTGGCGACCTTTCTGGGCGGGATGTCAGGTTGGGCATTGCTGAGTTGGGGCATTCTGATCTGCCTTGCCGGGCTGGTCTTTGGTGCGGTGATTTATGGCCAGATCAAGCGCATGCCGGTTCACAAATCGATGGCCGATGTCAGCGAACTGATTTACGAAACCTGCAAGACCTACATGATCACCCAAGGCAAGTTTCTGCTGATCCTGGAAGCCTTTATTGCGGTAATCATCGTGCTGTACTTCGGCCTGGTGCAGCAGTTGGGTGCTGGCGAAGTGTTGCTGATCCTGCTGTTCTCTGTCATTGGTATTGCCGGCTCTTACGGCGTAGCCTGGTTTGGCATTCGCATCAATACCCTGGCCAATAGCCGTACCGCCTTTGCATCGCTCAGGGGCAAAGCCTATCCGGTGTATGCAATTCCGATGAAATCCGGTATTTCGATCGGCATGCTGCTGATCTCGACCGAACTGCTGATCATGCTGTGCATCCTGCTGTTTATCCCGAACAGCCTGGCTGGCAAGTGCTTCATCGGCTTTGCCATCGGTGAATCGCTTGGTGCGGCAGCACTTCGTATCGCCGGGGGTATCTTTACCAAGATCGCCGATATCGGCTCTGATCTGATGAAAATTGTCTTCAAAATCGATGAAGATGATGCGCGCAATCCGGGCGTGATTGCTGACTGTACCGGCGATAATGCTGGTGACTCGGTTGGCCCGACTGCCGACGGTTTTGAAACCTACGGCGTAACTGGCGTAGCGCTGATCAGCTTTATCATGCTGGCCGTGCCGGAAGCCGCGGTGCAGGTGCAGTTGCTGGTCTGGATCTTCGTGATGCGAGTCATGATGATCATTGCATCCGGTGTTTCCTATCTTGGCAATGAAGTTGCGATGCGGGCCAAGTATGGCATGCAGGATCGCTTTGATTACGAAGCGCCGCTGACCTCGCTGGTTTGGGTTACGTCCATCGTTTCTGTGCTGCTGACTTTCCTGGTTTCCAACTTGCTTATCGGCGACATCACGATCGCCGGTACGGTGTATTCCAGCCTGTGGTGGCAACTTTCGATCATCATTACTTTCGGCACACTCGCTGGCGCCATCATTCCTGAAGTGGTGAAGGCCTTTACCTCGACCAATTCCGGCCATGTGCGGGAAGTGGTGACAGCTTCGCGCGAGGGCGGCGCTTCGCTGAACATTCTGGCGGGCCTGACTGCAGGTAATTTCTCGGCCTACTGGATGGGGCTGGTGATTGTCGGCCTGATGGGCGGCGCCTATCTCGTATCGCAAGGGGAACTTGCCAGCGTGATCAACCCCGATCCAGCCAAAGCCGGAGTGATGGCGGCGGTGTTCTCGTTTGGTCTGGTGGCGTTCGGTTTCCTGGGGATGGGGCCAGTGACCATCGCTGTCGATAGCTATGGTCCGGTTACCGACAATGCGCAATCCGTGTACGAACTGTCGACCATCGAGCAAATTCCCAATATCGAAGCAGAAGTGAAGCGTGATTTCCACTTTGCCGTAAATTTCGACAAAGCCAAGGATCTGCTGGAAGAAAACGATGGCGCGGGCAATACCTTCAAAGCAACAGCCAAGCCGGTGCTGATTGGTACCGCTGTGGTGGGTGCCGCCACGATGGTGTTCTCGATCATCATGTTGCTAACCAATGGCCTGACGGAAAATCTCGATAAGCTTTCGCTGTTGCATCCACCGTTCCTGCTCGGCTTGATCATGGGTGGCTCCACGATCTTCTGGTTCTCCGGTGCATCCACCCAGGCAGTGTCGACCGGTGCCTATCGTGCGGTGGAGTTCATCAAGCGCGCCATGAAGCTGGACGGTGTAACCAAGGCTTCGACCGAGGATAGCAAGAAGGTGGTCGAGATCTGCACGATTTATGCGCAGAAAGGCATGTTCAATATCTTCCTGGCCGTGTTCTTCGGTACCTTGGCTTGTGCTTTTGTTGAACCGTTCTTCTTTATTGGTTATCTGATTTCGATCGCTATTATCGGCTTGTATCAGGCCGTGTTCATGGCTAACGCTGGTGGTGCCTGGGACAACGCCAAGAAGATCGTGGAAACCGAATTGCGTGCCAAGGGTACCGATCTGCATGCGGCTTCCGTGATCGGTGATACCGTGGGTGATCCATTCAAGGATACCTCATCGGTTGCCATGAATCCGATCATCAAGTTCACCACGTTGTTTGGTCTTCTCGCTGTGGAAATGGCCGTGGGTATGGCTGCACAAGGCCAGCGTCCATTGACTCTGGTGCTGGCTGCAGTCATGTTTGCAATCAATATCGTATTCGTATGGCGCAGCTTCTATCGCATGCGTATCGATACGGAAGAAGCACTGCAAACTGAAGAAGCCATTGAAGAAGGGCACAAGGAAGTGGTTGCCCACATTCATGGGGAAGATGTCGAAGAAAACCGCGCCTGATTTTCGGGCACGATTTGAAAAACGGCGCATCAAATTTTGATGCGCCGTTTTTTCTGATTTTTTAGGCCGGATAGGGATCGACCGGATTCTTCTGGTAACTTGCCACTCCTTCCAAAATTTCCGTGCGAGCGGCCTCCGCACCTTCCCAGCCAATGATCTTCACCCATTTCCCCTGTTCCAGATCCTTGTAGTGCTCGAAGAAGTGGGCAACCTGATTGATCAGCAGGAGTGGCATGTCGGTGTAGTTTTTGACATCGTCATACAGGACCGTCAGCTTGTGAACCGGCACCGCCAGAACCTTGGCATCTACACCTGATTCATCTTCCATGCGCAACAAGCCGATTGGGCGGCAACGTACCACGACACCGGGCAGCAGCGGAAAAGGCGTGGCAACCAGTACGTCTACCGGATCGCCATCGCCGGACAGGGTGTGCGGAACATAGCCGTAGTTGAGCGGATAGGACATGCTGGTGCCCATCAGCCGATCTACATAGATGGCACCGGATTTCTTGTCGTGTTCGTATTTGATGGGCGCGGCGTTGGCGGGGATCTCGATGATAACGTTGAAGTCATCAGGCAAGTGAGTACCTGCTGGAATTTTGGAAATATCCATGGGCGAGCATCCAGTCTCAAAGTTGTTGAGTATCCTGTTGCTTGAGGCCGGAGTATTGGCATGGAGTGCATGCTAACCAGCTGTGTCAGGCTTGTGGGCAGGATATCGATATTATCAAGGCAAGATTGTCGTTGATGTGCCTCAATTTCGACGCATCATATATTGGCTTGGCTTGATCTACAAAGAAATGTGTTGGTATTTTTTGCCGACTACAAATTCAGGTCATCAAAAGGGTGTCATGTATGTGAAGGCTGGATTTCTGCTGCGTTTGAGCGTCGCTTTGCTGGCTTGTTCTCATGCCTTTCCAGTGCGTGCCTGAGCTGTCGCAACTGGGTTGACAGATTTTGGGTGAAATCCGGGCCGAGAGTGTCAAGAGTGGACTGGAAATGCACATGAGGCATCGTGGCAAGCTGGCTGTAGAGCGACTGGCCTTGTGGTGTCAGCCTGACAAGAATGCTGCGCCTATCTGCTGGCGCTGGTTCCCGCGTAATCCAGCCTTTTTGCTGCAAGCGATCCAGCACGCCAGTCAAGGTGCCTTTGCTTATCAGGGTGATCTCACCCAGTGCAGCGCAATGCATGTCGCCGCTTTCACCCAGCGCGGTGATGACCTCGAATTGTGGCGGGGTAAGCCCCAAGGCACGTATCTGACGGCCGGATAGCAGCTCAAACGTCTTGAAGCATCGGGCAAGCTCGTCAAGAAGGGATACCGGGTTGCTGGCGTGCATATTGTCGTGCTAATGAGAATTGATATTATTCTTGATTTAATCAGAACCGCTGCGGCATAACAAGCGGAAAGTCGGTAAACTAGTTCGCCCGCCCAATCCGTTGCAGTCTGATTATTTTCTTCAGGTTTGTACGGATGGACTTGTAGTCGGGTGCAATTCAAACATGGGACTGTGCATGGATGACATCCAACGTTTTATCAGCGGTTTTCGCCGTTTTCAGCATAAATACTTTGGCGAAAACAAAAATATTTTCAATGAGTTGAAGAAAGCGCAGCGACCAAAGACCCTGGTGATCGGCTGTTCTGATTCGCGTGTGGACCCGGCCTTGCTGACTGATTGTGATCCCGGCGATATTTTCGTTGTGCGCAATGTGGCCAATCTGGTTCCGCCCTTTGAGAATGACAATGCCAAGCATGGTGTCTCTGCCGCGATCGAGTTTGCAGTGTGTGATCTTGAGGTGCGCAACATCGTTGTGCTTGGACATTCATCTTGTGGTGGGATCAGTGCGCTGATGAAAGGTCATGAGCCCAAGTCCGGGGCGGATTTCGTCGGGAAATGGGTGCAGATTGCCGAGCCAGCACGTCAGCAGGTATTGAGTGAGTTGCAGGATCGTCCGGTGGACGAGCAGGTACGGGCGTGTGAAGTGGCCTCGATCATCGTTTCGCTCGATAACCTGATGACGTTTCCCTTTATTGTGGAACGGGTCGAATCTGGCCAGCTATCCTTGATCGGATGGTATTTCGATATCCGCAAAGGATCACTGTACGAATTTGACCAGGAAAGCAATGCGTTCCGAGCGCTGGTTACTGCTTTGCCGAAAAATGACAAATAGTGTTTGCACTGTTTGATGGTTGGACTATATTGGAATTGCTGCGACAACCAAGGGAGGCTTGATGAAGCGTTTTGAAGTTGTGCAGGTCAAGGCGGTTGGGTAAACCGCGTATAGCGCAATCATTGCCACACAAGTGATAAGTCAGGGCTGTTTCGCAAGGAAACAGCAGCACGAAGCCTGACAGACAAAAAAGGGGCGCCTCCGGCGCCCCGCAGTTTTTATGTCGCCAATCAGCGCAGTCCGAGAACGTCCTGCATGTCATAGAGCCCAGTCTTTTTGTCAGCCAGAAAACGCGCCGCGCGGATGCTGCCTTGTGCATAGATGCTGCGGCTGGATGCCTTGTGCGTGATTTCAACGCGCTCGCCCATGCCGGCAAATACGACCGTGTGGTCGCCCACAACATCGCCGCCGCGCAATGTGGCAAAACCGATGGTGGATGGGTCGCGTTCGCCGGTTAAGCCCTCCCGGCCGTAGACCGAGCACTCTTTCAGGTTACGTCCCAGCGCATCGGCCACGACTTCACCCATGCGGATTGCGGTACCCGACGGAGCATCCACCTTCATGCGGTGATGCATTTCGACAATCTCAATGTCATAGCCGGTGGCGAGCGCCTTGGCGGCGACCTCAAGCAGTTTGAATACCAGGTTGACGCCAACGCTCATGTTCTGCGCGTAAACAATGCCGATATGTTGGCTGGCGGCAGTGATGGCGGCTTTGCCTTCCTCGTCAAAGCCGGTCGTGCCGATAATCATGTTCACCCCGAACTCGCGACACTTTGCCAGGTGGACAAGTGTGCCTTCCGGGCGGGTGAAGTCGATCAATACGTCTGCACCCTTGAGAGCTTCCAGAGAATCGGTCACCTTGATACCGCATTCCTGGCCCAGAAATGCTGCGGCATCCTGACCGATACCGGCACTGCCTGCTCGATCCAGTGCGGCATGCAATTCACAGTTTTCCGCATTCAGAATTGCTTCTATCAACATATGGCCCATGCGGCCAGTACTGCCGGCAATGGCAAATTTGATGGTCATGGGTATTCCTTATTTGTTGGCAGGCGCACTGGCGTTCAGTATTTCGATCGGCTTGGCGGCAGGAAGTACATCGCCTTCAAAGCGGGTCAGTTTGTCCTGCTCAAAAAATACGGTGAATGTTTTCTTTTGAACAAGCTTGCTGTTTTTGGCATCGGTATAGACGTAATCCCAGCGGTCGGTGTGGAACGGATCGGTCAATAGCGGCGAGCCCAGAATGAAGCGAACCTGAGAGCGCGTCATGCCAGCCTTGAGTTTGGCGACCATATCTTCGGTAATGGCATTACCCTGCGGGATGTCGAGTTTGTAGGGTGCAACCACATTTGGAAATGTGCAGCCGGCAGCGATAAATGCAGCTATGATAATGAGAAGTAGTCTATGTTTCATGATCTGATAAAATCCGGTTGGCCGCCTGTACGCGGTAGACACAAACGCTATATCATAACCCGGTTGCGGCTGTTGATGCAGCGGCGCTCCAGAACCAAAGACGAAATATATGAGCAAAGCAGCTGAACTAAAAGAAATGGGTCTCAAGGCGACAGGTCCACGGCTTCGTATCCTTAACCTGTTCGAAACCTGTGGCGAGCGCCATCTGACGGCCGAGGATGTTTATCGACTGTTGCTCTCCGAGCAGATCGATATCGGCTTGGCAACGGTTTATCGCGTGCTGACCCAGTTTGAACAGGCCGGCATCCTGACTCGTCATCATTTTGAGTCGGGCAAGGCCGTTTTTGAGCTCAATCATGGCGGTCACCACGATCACTTTGTCTGCGTGAAATGCGGCAAGGTGGAAGAGTTTTATGATCCTGCGCTGGAAAAACAGCAGGAAGCGATTGCCAGCAAATATGGTTTCGAGATTCAGGATCACGAACTCTACTTGTATGGCGTCTGCAAATCCTGCAAGAAATGATTCAGCGTTCCTCTTCATCGCATGCTTCTCAAGCCGGCTGATGCCGGCTTGAATCTTCATGATTCCCTGGTTAACCCATCCCGAGCAATTCCCTCCGATCGAGCAGGCGCTGCGTGAGCCCAATGGCCTGCTGGCAGCAGGGGGCGGTCTGTCTCCCGAATGGTTGTTGAGCGCATATCGCCAAGGAATTTTCCCGTGGTATATGCCGGGTGAGCCCATCCTGTGGTGGTCGCTCGATCCTCGGATGGTGTTGTTTCCCTCCGAGTTGCATATTGGCCGGTCTCTGGCCAAGGTTCTGCGAAACCGCAGCTATGAAATACGCATGGATACGTCATTTCGCGAGGTGATGCTGGCTTGTGCCCTGCCGCGCGCCGATGGCTTCGGTAGCTGGATCGGCGAAGAGATCGTTGAGGGTTACTGCACGCTGCATGCGCTGGGCCATGCCCATTCCATAGAAACCTGGATCGATGGCAGGCTTGTGGGCGGTTTGTATGGCGTGGCGCTGGGCAATATGTTTTTCGGTGAGTCGATGTTCGCCCTGCAGGCCGATGCCTCCAAGATTGCTTTTGCTCGATTCGTGCCATGGCTGGCAGAGCAGGGGTTCGAGCTGATTGATTGCCAAATGCGCACACGCCATCTGGCGCGCTTTGGCGCGCGAGAGATTGCGCGTGAAGATTTTTGCGCAAGGTTGGGGCAATTAGTTACACAGCCCCGCTCCCCGGGTTTATGGCACCATAAAATTTCGAATACGGTGGGATCAGGTTCATGAGTGATGGACTGCCCGGTCAATCCTTGTCAGTGCAGTTTTATGTGACAGCCAGTTATCCCTGCAGTTACCTGGAGGGCAGGTTGGCGCGCTCGCAAGTGGCTGCGCCGGCCGATCTGATCGATGGACGAATTTACAGCCAGTTGATGCTGCATGGTTTTCGTCGCAGCGGCCAATTCGTCTATCGCCCTGCATGCGAGGCGTGCAATGCCTGTGTGCCGGTACGCTTGCCGGTGGAGGTATTCCATCCCAATCGCAGCCAGTTGCGTGCAGGCAGGCGCCATGCCGATCTCAGGGGGCGGGTGCTGGGATTGAAGTTCGTCAACGAGCATTTCGAACTTTATCGACGTTATCAACTGGCGCGTCATCCAGGCGGCGGGATGGATTTGGATGATCGCGAGCAGTATGAAAACTTCATCCTGCGCAGCAATGTCGCCAGCTTTCTGGTTGAGTTCCGCGAGGCAGGGCGGCTGCGCATGGTCAGCCTGATCGACCAAGTGGATGATGGATTGTCATCGGCCTATACCTTTTATGATCCGGATGTGGCCGGCGCAAGTTATGGCGTATTCAATATCTTGTGGCAGATTGGCCTGGCGCGCCAACTGGGGTTGCCCTTCCTCTATCTGGGATATTGGATCGGTGAGTGCCGTAAAATGACTTACAAAACCCAATACCGGCCAATCGAAGGGCTGATCGACGGCAAGTGGCAGTTGCTGCCGTAACCTGCATCACCCGCGGCGGCATGTATCAGCCCGGTAGTTTGTCCTCTGCGAGCAGTTGAATGCGGCCATCTTCCATGCTTAGCCAGCCTAACTCCTGCCAGGCGTTCAATTGCTTGTTGACGCTTTCCCGGCTGGCGCCGACTAGGTTGCCGATTTCCTGCTGCGTAAACTTCAGATCGATTTTTCCATCAAAGCCATGTTCTGTTGCCAGGCTTTTCAATGCCTTGCCCAGGCGTTGCGGCAAAGGCAGAAACAGGGTGTCCTGCACCAGTTCGTCAGCATTGCGCAGACGTTGACAGAGCATCAGGATCAGTTGGTGCATCACCTTCGGGTGGTTTTCCAGAAAACCGATTACATCCGCCCGATGCAGTACCAGAAGTTCACATGGCTCCAGTGTTTCAACCGTGGCGGTGCGCGGCGCCCCATCCAGCATGGCCAGCTCGCCAAATACCTCGCCTGGTTCCAGGATGCTCAGGATGGCTTCACGGCCATCCTCCGATTCGCGTATCACTTTGAGTCTGCCGCGCAGTACGGCGTACATTTCCTGGCTTTGGCTGCCCTGCAAGACGACATGCTTGCGAGCGGGCAGGCTGCGCCACTGGGCATGCGCCGCCAATTCTTCCAGTTCTTGCTCGTTGAGATCGCAAAACAGGGTGCTGCCGGAGAGAAGTCTGGCCTTGTCCATCATTTTTCCTTTAAACGTCGAGCGTGGCGATCACTGGCGTGTGGTCGGACGGGCGTTCGTGCCGGCGGGGTTCCTTGTCGATGCTGCAGGCGCTGCAGTGGGCAGTCAGCTCGGCCGAGAGCAGGATATGGTCGATACGCAGGCCGGCGTTTTTCCGGAAGCCGAATCCGCGGTAATCCCACCAGCTGAATGATTTCTCCGGCTGTTCAAACAGCCGGAATGCATCTTGCAGGCCAAGTCCCAATAGCGTTTGCCAGGCTGCACGTTCAGGTGGTGAAACCAGCACCTGTCCTTCCCACTTGGCCGGGTCGTGTACGTCGCGATCTTCCGGCGCGATATTGAAGTCGCCCAGCAGAGCTAGTCGGGGGTGCTGCTTGAGTTCCGTAGCGAGCCAGCTTGTCAGCGAGGCAAGCCAGTTCAGTTTGTACGGATACTTGTCTGAATCCAGCGCCTGGCCATTCGGGACATAAACACAAATCAGCCGGATCGGGCCGACATTGGCTGCAATGACACGTTTTTGCGGGTCATCCAGTCCTGGAATGTTGATCGTGATATTCGACAACGGCATGCGGGAAATGATGGCAACACCGTTGTAGGTTTTCTGCCCGGCATAAGCAACATGCAAGCCAGCAGCTTCGATTTCGGCCTGGGGAAAATTAACATCCTCAAGCTTGGTTTCCTGGATCGCGAGTGCGCTGATCTCCGGGTGCTGATTCAGCCAATCCAGTACCTGCGGCAGGCGTACCTTGAGGCTGTTGACATTCCAGGTGGCTATTTGCATGCGGATTCTCTTGCTGCGTAATGGGATCATCATACCAATGAAGCCATCTATCCGTCGTTTTTCAATTTTCGCTGTGGGTGAGGCGTGTTAGGATTATTGCTGTTCGGTGCGTAACCCGGGAATCTGGTTGCAGGCTTGCGCTGAACAACAGGCTGACATTTTTTTGCTTGCCGGGAAGACCGGCAATTGATGCATGGAGGAACGCCATGTCGCGTCGCGTTGTTACACTCGCTCATTACTATACCGCTCCCGAAATCCAGCAGATGGCCGACAAGGTCGGAGACAGCCTCGAGTTGTCGCTTTATGCCAAGGAGTGCGGTGCCGATACCATCGTTTTCGCCGGAGTGCGCTTCATGGCGGAAACGGCAAAAATCCTGAATCCTCAAGCCGAAGTCATCCTGCCGGACATGAATTCCACCTGTTCACTGGTGACGCAAACCGATGTGGTTGCGCTGAAGAAATGGCGTGAATCGTATCCCGATCATGTGCATGTGGCCTATATCAACTCGTCGGCCGAGCACAAGGCGCTGTGTGACTGGATCGTGACCAGTCGCAATGTCGATGACATCATTGCCCACCTGCATGCCGAAGGCAAAAAGGTGATTTTCTCGCCTGATCGCAATATGGGCGGCTACCTCAATTATCTGCATGGCTATGACATGCCGTTGTGGACCGCTGTATGCGAAGTGCATGACAAGTTTAATCAGGCAGCACTGGATGAAGCGTTTGCAGCTGTGAGTGGACCCAAATACCTGATAGCGCATCCGGAAAGCCCCTTGCCGGTTCTGAAGCAGGCTGACTATGTTGGCTCTACTTCGGGCATGCTTAACTGGATCAAGGCTTATGACCGTGAGGCGGACGCCACCATTTTTGTGGCAACCGAAGATGGCATTCTCTACAACATGCACCAGGCACGCCCTGATCTGAAGATTGAACAGGCACCGATCTATGCCGGGTGCCAGTGCAACCAATGTCCGTACATGAAGATGAATACGGTCGATGCGGTAAGACGGGCACAGTCGGGTGAAGGCGGAATCAGGATTGACTACCTGACGCCAGCGCAAATCGAAGCGGCGTGTCTCCCGATTGAACGCATGCTCGAATTCTCAAAGCGTTACTACAACTGATCCGGACGGGGTGTTCTGCACCCCGTTGTTTTTTTGCTTGGAGTTACGCCATGCTTGATTATCTGGTCTTTATTGGCCGCTTCCAGCCCTTTCATGTTGGCCACCTCAAGGTGATTGAAGGGGCGATGACGCGTGCGCGCAAATTGATCGTGATCTGCGGATCAGCACGCCAAGCCCGCAGCCCGCGTAATCCCTGGACAGTGGCTGAACGCGAAAGCATGTTGCGTGCTGCCTTGCCGCAAGACTGGCAAAGCCGGGTTTTTGTAGTGGGCTGTTCCGATCGCATGTACAACGATCAGCAGTGGGTCACTGAAGTCCAGAATCTGGTGGATAAAGTTATCGCGGTGGATACCGTGAATGTCGGCAGTCGCGAAGCACAGTTCCGTATTGGCATTATCGGTGGCTGTGGGCGCAAGTCCGCGCATTATCTGGACCATTTTCCGCAGTGGCTGCGAGTTGAAGTCCCTGAGGATCCTCCCATCAGTGCTTCCGGACTACGGCGCGGCTTTTTCGAAAATGGCGGTGCGGCCTTTGCGGCATGTGCTGAAAATTTGCCACCGGCCGTCTTTGCCTGGCTGGAAGATTTTCGCCAGACTGCTTTCTTTGGAGTGCTGGAAGCAGAATGGCGTTTTATCCAGGATTATCGCAAGGCCTGGGCGCAGGCACCTTACCCGCCGACTTTTGTCACGGTGGATGCCGTGGTGATCCATTCGGGTCATATTCTCCTGGTGCGACGAAAACATCTTCCTGGCAAGGGACTATGGGCGCTGCCGGGTGGGTTCATCAATCAGGATGAGCTGATTCGTGATGCCGTTATTCGCGAGTTGAAGGAAGAAACCCGTCTCAAGGTGCCTGGGCCGGTACTCGCTGGCTCCATCCGTGCTTCGCGTGTGTTTGATCATCCCTTGCGCAGTTTGCGCGGCCGCACCATTACCCATGCCTTCCTGATCGAACTGGCACCTGCCGGAGAGGGCCTGCCCAAGGTTCGCGGCGGCGATGATGCCGAGCGTGCGCAATGGGTTCCCCTGTTCGAATTCAATCGTATGGAAGGTGAACTTTTCGAAGATCACTTCTATATTGTCAACTGGTTCTTGGGCCAGATCTAACTGATGACGATCTGTAGCGAGAAGCCGTCAGCGGGGTGAAGAGCAGCGCAAAAACCGGAGTGTACAAGTAGTACATGAGGGCGCCCCGAAGGAAGTACCTTTGGGGTGTTTTGTGCAGCATATGAGTTCTGATCACGGCTTTGCAGCATGATCGTGAACAAGTTCTACGCGTCGGTTGATGCTTGGCTGATTTTACGCTGATGTTTTTTGTTTCCAGTGCGGGCATTTGATGCGCCGGGGTATGGATAGCACAAACGGCAGATAACGCTGCCATGGAGCAAAAAAACGATCTGCCAGCAGGGTAATCTCGCCAGTCTTTCTGGTTGTTTGTCGCCAATGTTCGCAATACGCCTGTATTGCTTGCGACGGGTGTAGCACCCAGGAAAATTGACGGGTTTGTGTAAAAAACAATCAAACCTCAACAGTGCCAGAGTGAACCGCAATACCTGCTGCTATCGTCGTATTGTAAGTAATTGCTGACTTGTTATGTAATTTTATGAATCGCGGCATGCATTGCGCTTCCTTGGTCGGGCGAATTGCTGTTTTCTCATGTTACCGGTCTATTTGGTCTGTCATCTTGGCCAGGTAGTGGGTGATTTTTCTTGATATTTATCAAAAACGACTCCTATAATTCGCCTCGTCCTGAAACGCTGTTCTGAATTTTTTGGACTGTTCGGCCTGACTTGTCCAGTGGTCTGATGGCTGGCCAATCCCAATAAAATCAAGGGTTGTCTGTTGGTCCGACCTCTGCCGTTTTTGTTGATGCCAGCTAAAAGAGATGTTTTCTCCTGTTGTTGTTGTAGTGCGTGTCATATAAGTTTCGTTCAACTCTGTTAATGCAGATCTGGACAGACCAGCATGACGCAGGATTGGTCAAAAAATCAGGCTGACGTGGTGGGTTGAGCAGCTCAGGGTATTGCGGAGGCTTACGGGCTTTCACTTAGTGAAGAGAGGAAGAGACCAGATGTACGAAAAAAAGCACTTGGGCTTCATGTATGCGTTGCCCTACATCATAGGGGTGCTGCTGTTTCAGC
>NZ_JBVVOL010000032.1:0-24797 GCF_055810895.1 Formivibrio sp. oc-25
CCGAATGCGGTCACCAATGTTGGCATGTATGTGGTGAGCCTGCTGGTGGGGACGGTGATTACGGCGGTGGCGTTGTACCTGGTGAAGAAGCCGGTCAATGGCAGTGCGGCGTGATGTGATGGTTTGACGGCAGGAAGAAAAATCCCCGTTCTGGAGTGGAACGGGGATTTTTTATGCGTGCCCGGCACGGATGCATTCCTGCGGATATACGTGATGTAGGGTGGGCAAAGCGATGCGAAGCCCACCGATTTCAAAACATGTTGGGCTTCATTTCATTCAGCCCAACTTACACCTGTACCGTGGCGTTGGTTGTGAGCCAACTTTGCAGGCAATTTGTCTCGCTCTTTCCTTGGCGGCCTTCTAGGGGTTCTGGGTGTTCTTGTATGCAATCGAGTATTCGAGCAGCGCATGGCACAACCAAGCTTGGCATTGTCAGGCATATCCTGCTGTGTTCGCAGAAAAAAATCCCCATCCTTTCTGGATGGGGATTTTTCCGGATTGGCTGGCAACAGACTGATCAACAGATCAATCGCCACCTACCCACAGGTCTGCATTGGTGATCTTGTGCTCGGAGGCATCAAAACCGATCGGCTCGCCCGCCTTGTGCTTGGATTCCCAATCACGCAGGGCTTGCAGCGCCGGGCGTTGCAGGAACAGGATGGCGACGATGTTGAGCCAGGCCATCACGCCCACACCGATATCGCCCATGGTCCAGGCCAGTTCGGCTGAGCGAACCGAGCCAAACAGCACCGAAGCCAGCATGATCACCTTGAGCAGAAAACTCAGCCACGGGCGGTTCATCTTGCGGTTCATGTAGGCTACGTTGGTATCGGCGATGTAGTAGTACGCCACGATCGTAGTGAAGGCAAAGAAGAACAGCGCTGCCGCGACGAAAATGCTACCAAAGCCGGGCAGGGCGCTTTCCACTGCGGCCTGTGTGAAGCCGGGGCCTACGCCTATGCCAGGCAGGTTGTTCACGGTGCTGCCGGGGTTTACGCCCTTCACGTTGTAGAGTCCGGTGATCAGGATCATGAAGGCAGTGGCCGAACACACAAGCAGCGTATCCACGTACACGGCAAAAGCCTGCACGATGCCTTGCTCTGCCGGATGCTTGACCTCGGCTGCGGCTGCCGGGTGCGGGCCGCTGCCCTGGCCAGCTTCATTCGAGAATACGCCGCGTTTCACACCCCACTGGATAGCCAGGCCGAGCATGGCACCAAAACCTGCATCGATACCAAGCGCGCTGGATACGATCAGGCGCAGAACTTCCGGCACCTTGGAAATATTCAGGCCGACGATGGTGCACGCCACCAGAATGTAGCCAAGTGCCATAAATGGCACCACGATTTCTGTGAACTTGGCGATGCGTTTGACACCACCGAAGATGATCAGGCCGAGCAATACCACCATAAAGGCGGCGCTGACGGCTGGCTCTATGCCGAGCGAGTTTTGCAGTCCGGAAGCAATGCTGTTGGCCTGTACGCCTGGCAGCAGTACACCCATCGAGATCACGGTGGCAATGGCAAAGACCCAGGCATACGGTTTCCAGCCCAAACCCTTCTCGATGTAATAGGCCGGACCACCACGGAACAGACCGTCGTTCTTTTCCTTGTAGATCTGCGCCAGGGTGCTTTCAATGTATGACGTGGCGGCACCGAGGAAGGCCATCATCCACATCCAGAACACGGCACCCGGACCGCCATAGAAGATGGCTGCAGCCACGCCGGCGATATTGCCGGTACCAACCCGGCCGGACAGTGACATGGTCAGCGCCTGGAACGATGACACGCCGGCGTCACTTGATTTGTTGGACAGCAGTTGGCGCAGCATTTCCGGTACGTGGCGTACCTGCATGAAACGGGTTCGGATCGAAAAATACAAGCCAACGCCCAGACACAGCCAGACCAGTACTGGGCTCCATACTATGTCATTGATTGCATTTATTATTTCAGTCATTCATTGTTCCCCTTGTGTATCCCCTGTATTGCCGGGGCCCCTGCTTTTTAATTGAACTGTGCGCGCACAACACCAGATGGACTGGTTATTGTGAAGTGGATGTTACTGTGGTAGATGGGGTACAGATATTGGTGGAATTCGCGATCTGTTTGCTGGGTGCTGTAGCTTGACGACTATCGTGAATTCTGGCTGATGGTCTGCAGGAAGGCATCGCCGTACTTTTCCAGCTTGCGATCGCCCACGCCGGTGAGTCGGCCCAGCTCGTAGTGGTCGGCCGGCTTGTAGCGCACCATTTCCTTGAGCGTGGCATCGCCAAAGATCACGTAGGCTGGCACGTTCTGCTCGTCGGCGAGCCGCTTGCGGCACAGGCGCAAGGCTTGCCACAACTGGCGGTCGGCTTGCGTATCGAACTCGGCATTCTTGTCGTGGTAATGGAATTTCTCGATACGGGCGCGGCGGAACAGTGGCACTTCGCCGCGCAGGATCGGTTTGGCAGTTTCAGATAATTCCAGCCCGCCGTGTCCTTCCGGGCTCACGCGCAGTGCGCCGCGAGCGAGCAACTGGCGAAACACGGCACGCCAGCTGGCTTCATCCAGATCGCGGCCAATGCCGAAGGTCGTCACATGCTGATGCAGGAATTCCTGCACCTTGTCGGTCATCTTGCCTTGCAGCACGTCGATCAGGTGGCCGACGCCGAAGCGGTTGCCCGTCCGGAATACGCACGACAAGGCCTTGCGCGCGGCTTCGGTCATATCGGTGAGTTGCGGCGGGTTCAGGCAGTTGTCGCAATTGCCGCACGGTTTGGCTTCTTCGCCGAAGTAGCCCAGCAGCGTCTGGCGGCGGCAGGCGGTGGTTTCGCACAGGCCCAGCATGGCTTCGAGCTTGCGCCGCTCGATATCCTTCTGTTCTTCTGCTGCGCCGCTGGATTCGATCATGCCGGTGAGCAGGATCACGTCGTTCAGGCCGTAGGCCAGCCAGGCATTGGCCGGCAGTCCATCACGCCCGGCCCGGCCGGTTTCCTGGTAGTAGTTTTCAATGCTCTTGGGCAGATCCAGATGCGCGACAAAACGCACATCCGGTTTGTCGATGCCCATGCCGAATGCGATGGTCGCCACCATGACCACGCCATCTTCGCGCAGGAAGATATTCTGATGCCGTGCGCGGGTCTCGGCATCCAGTCCGGCATGGTAGGGCAGCGCACGGATTTCCTTTGATCTGAGCCATTCGGCAGTGGCTTCGACGCGTTTGCGCGACAGGCAGTAGACAATGCCGGAGTCGCCCTCGTGCTCGCGACGCAGGAAGGTCAACAACTGCTCTTTCGATGATTTCTTTTCAATGATGCTGTAGCGCAGGTTGGGCCGATCGAAGCTGGAAACGAACTGGCGGGCCTGATCCAGCCGCAGTTTTTCGATGATCTCGGCGCGCGTGGCATGGTCGGCGGTGGCGGTGAGCGCAATGCGCGGAATGCCCGGGTATTCATCCGCCAGTACCGACAGTCCGAGATATTCCGGACGGAAATCGTGGCCCCACTGCGACACGCAATGGGCTTCGTCGATTGCGAACAGCGCAACCGGTGCCCGACGCAGCAGGCCCAGGAACCGCCCGGTCAGCAAGCGTTCCGGTGCCACGTACAGCAATTTCAGATCGCCGGCGAGAAAGGCCTGTTCCACTTCGCGTGCGCTGTCACTGTTCAGGGTGGAATTCAGGAACGCCGCAGCCACACCCAGCTCCTTGAGCTGATCGACCTGATCCTGCATCAGCGCGATCAGCGGCGATACCACCACCGCACAGCCTTGCCGGGCCAATGCTGGGATCTGGTAGCACAGCGATTTTCCGCCACCGGTAGGCATCAGCACCAGCGCATCCCCGCCGGCAATCAGATGTTCGACGATGGCCGCCTGTTCGCCGCGAAACGCGTGGTAACCGAAAATGTGCTGGAGCAGGTGCAGGGGATTGGGGGCAGACATGGGGCGGGATTGTACCGGAACCGGGTCCGGCAACAGGTGGTAGCCGATAAAAAAACGGCGCCATCTGGCGCCGTAACTCTCAACGAGAGGAGGAGGAAAAACAAGAACTGTCGAGCTCGTCAACCCAGCTCTACCGGTACAAATATTCTGGCCGAGTCACGCAAAATCAAGAGAGCGGCATGCTTGCCCGCATCGCCAAGCAATTTGCGCAAGGATTCCGGCGACTTGACCGGCGTGCCATTGAGTGACAGCACGACGTCGCCTGGTGCGATGCCCGCTTTCGCTGCTGCGCCGCTGACATCTTCTACCAGCAGCCCATTGTCGATGCCTGCCTGGCGCAGTTCTTCCGGGCTGAGTTGGCGCACCGCCACGCCCAACCTGCCTTGCGAGGCAGTCTGGTCTTTGACGGCTGCGGTTTTTTCCGGCTTGGCTCCCCCGATAATCAGTGACAAAGTCTTGGCATGACCCTGGCGGATGACTTCCAGGCGGGTTTGCGTACCCGGTGCCAGATCCGCCACCATAACCGGCAGTTGGCCCGAATCGGCGATCTCCTGATCATTGAGCTTCACGATAATGTCGCCCGGTTTCAATCCTGCCTTGTCGGCTGGACCCGCCTTTTCCACATTGCTGACCAGTGCGCCATGAGGCTCTTTCAGTCCGAAGGATTCCGCCAGCGCCTGATTCACATCCTG
This sequence comes from Formivibrio sp. oc-25, assembly GCF_055810895.1. Lineage (NCBI taxonomy): Bacteria > Pseudomonadati > Pseudomonadota > Betaproteobacteria > Neisseriales > Chitinibacteraceae > Formivibrio > Formivibrio sp. oc-25. Next base: position 4,616 of record NZ_JBVVOL010000032.1, read on the forward strand.
AATCGTTACGCCGATCCTGCCACGCGTTACCTTGCCATGTTGCAGCAACTGCGCCTGCACCTTGCTTGCCACGTTCATCGGAATGGCGAATGAAAGGCCCTGGTAGCCGCCAGTCTGGGAATAGATCTGCGAATTGATGCCGACGACTTCTCCGCGCAGGTTGAATAGCGGTCCGCCCGAGTTGCCGGGGTTGACTGCCACGTCCGTCTGGATAAATGGCACATAGTTATCATCAGGCAGGTTGCGTGATTTGGCACTTACGATGCCAGCCGTGGCGGTATTTTCAAAACCGTAGGGAGAGCCGATGGCCAGCACTGGTTCACCCACGCGCAGGCGTGACGGATCGCCGATCGCCACGGTGGGCAGATTGTTGGCGTCGATCTTGATCAATGCCACATCGGTTTGCTTGTCAACGCCCAGCACCTTGGCGGTGAATTCGCGCCGGTCTGTCAGCTTGACGGTGACTTCCTGTGCACCATCGATCACGTGGGTATTGGTCAGGATCAGACCATCATTGCGTACGATAAAGCCTGAACCCTGGCCTCGTACGATCTGTGCACCTTGAGGGATGCGTGGAAATTGCGGGCCGAACTGACGGAAAAACTCAAAGAAAGGATCGTTTTCATCCATGCCGGGCATTTCGCGTGAAGTGCGCTGGGTTTTGGCCATGGTGCTGATGTTGACCACTGCGGGGCCAAAGCGCTCGACAATGCCGGAGAAATCAGTGGCGGTGGCTACGACAGGCGAGGTGCTGCCCGATGCCGGTTGGGCTGCGGCTATGGCAGTCACGTCCGCATGAGAAGGCTGGTCTGCATTCAAGCCTTGTGCCCGGACAACATAGCCACCAGCCAGCACTGACAGGACTGCCGCTGCGATCAGGCTGCGAGTTACAAGTTTGTGGTTCATGATGCACTCCTTTGCATTCAGGTCGTGATGCGATGGTGTGCAGTCTGAACTGTGAAACTTAAAATTGGCTTAAAACGCCAATCCTGTTGCGTATCAGGCGTGTGGCAGTATGGGGAATACTACGCAAGCCGATAACCCGCCTTCTGCGCGATTGGCCAGATGCAGCGTGGCGCCATGGCTGTTGGCTATCTGCTGCACGATGGCCAGCCCCAGCCCGCTGCCTTCGGTCTGCGTGCCGGCAACGCGGTAGAAGCGATCGCGCACGCGCAGCAGTTCTTCCTCTGCTATGCCGGGGCCACTGTCATCTACCCGCAACTCGGCACCTTGCGACGTCCGGCGCACCCATACGTCGATGCGGCCCGGCGCTGGCGTGTAGCGCAGTGCGTTGTCGATCAGGTTGTTGAGCATGATGCGCAGTGCTTCAGGTCGTGCTTGCAGGGTGAGGGAGTCCGCCTGCTCAAGCCCCAGATCCAGACCTCGGGATTGGGCCTGGATCGAAAAATCGGCTACGGCAGTGCGTGCCAGTTCATCCAGTCGTACCGGTTCGTTTTGCAGGGTGAATGCGCCAGGTTCCTGACGTGCCAGTGTGAGCAATTGCTGGACCGTATGGCTTGTGCGCGTCAGACCTGCCTGCAATGCGGCAATGGCCTGCTGTCGTTCGGTTTCGTTGTCGGCCCGCGCAACCAGCTGGGTTTGCAGTTGCAGCGCGGTAAGTGGCGAGCGCAATTCGTGCGCGGCATCCGCCACAAAGGCACGCTGGGCTGATAGTGATTGTTCCAGTCTTGCCAGCAGATCGTTCAAGGCCCTGACCAGCGGTGCGATTTCTTCCGGCAAGGTGTGCTGGCCGACAGGTGTGAGTGTGTCGGCATTGCGTTGCTGAACCTCTCGGGTGACGCGCAGGATCGGTGCGAGGCCCTTGCCGACCGCCAGCCATACCAGCAAGGCCATGACCGGAAACAGCAACAGCAACGGTGCGACCGTGCGCAGGGCAATGCCGGCAGCCAGCCTGCTGCGCACCTGCAGGGGCTGGGCGATCTGCACCACGGTTTCTCCGAGCTGGGCGCCAAATACCCGCCAGTCGCCGCCATCGGTTTTTACGATTGAAAACCCCAGTTCAGCCCACGGCGGGATCACGCCATCCAGATGCGAACCGTAAATGCGCAGGCCGTTACTGTCCCAGATCTGGATCACGATATTGTCTGCCGGATCGAGTATCGGATCAGGTGCCAGCGGGCTGAAGGCGCGCCGAGGCAACGACAGGGCGATCTGCTGCATCTGGTAATCGAAAATCTCGTTTGCTTCGCGATGGGCCTGGCGATAGGTCAGCCAGGCTGTCAGGCCGATACCCAGTGCTAGAATGCTCATCAGCCACAGCAGCAGGGATTTACGAATGGATTTCATGGCTGGCTGACCTGCGTGGAAGAGTCATCCCGGGGAATGACATAGCCAACGCCGCGTATGTTGCGGATCAGCCCGTTCCCCAGTTTTTTGCGCAGACTGTGGATATAGACTTCGACCGTATTGCTGCCGACTTCATCATCCCAGCCGTAGATTTTCTCTTCGAGCTGGGCCACTGAAAATACGGCGCCCGGGTGGCTGGCCAGTGCCAGCAGTAATGCGTATTCGCGTGCCGACAGCATTATCGCCTCTCCTGCCAGGCAAACCTTTTTGGCAATCGGATCGATTTCGATTTTTCCCAGCCGGATCTGCGGATCGGCGCGGCCAGCATGACGTCGCAGTAGCGCATGGAGTCGTGCGATCAGTTCATCCAGATCGAACGGTTTGACCAGATAATCATCCGCGCCGAGATTCAGCCCCTTGACCCGATCGGCAACCGTATCGCGGGCGCTCAGAATCAGTACCGGAATGTCGTCGTGCCGAGCACGCAGATTCGACAGAACCCGGCTGCCATCCTGGCGTGGCAGACCAAGATCCAGAAGCACCAGATCAAAGGCATGGCCGGTCAGTGCAGCATCGGCGGCAACACCATCGCGCACCCAATCCACAGTGAAGCCTTCGCGCTGCAACGCAGTCTGGATGCCCGATCCGATCATGGCATCGTCTTCAACCAGCAGAATACGCATGGAGAATCTCCGTTTTTACTTCGCGGCCATATTACGACAAACCAGCCAAGCGGGTTGATCCGCGCTGGTCGCGGGGTGACAATCCGCAGGCAGATTCCAACCCATTCAGTGGAGGCCCCATGCAGCAGACCAAGTACATCCTCGAAGAAAAAGACATTCCGACGCATTGGTACAACGTGGTGGCCGACATGCCCAATCCGCCGGCACCGCCGCTCGGTCCCGATGGCCAGCCGGTAGGGCCGGATGCCTTGTCTGCGATTTTTCCCGACAACATCATCGAGCAGGAAGTCTCGCGCGAGCGCTGGATCAAGATTCCGGACGAGGTGCGTCAGGCCTACACCATGTGGCGTCCGGCACCGCTGTTTCGCGCCCATCGTCTGGAGGCCGCGCTCGGTACCCGCTGCAAGATTTTCTACAAGTACGAAGGCACGTCACCGGCCGGTTCGCACAAGCTCAACTCCGCAGTGGCGCAGGCGTATTACAACCGTGAGGCGGGCATCAAGCGCCTGACCACCGAGACCGGTGCCGGCCAGTGGGGCTCATCGCTGGCGCTGGCGGGCCACATGTTCGGCATCGAGGTGCGCATTTTCATGGTGAAGGTCAGCTACCAGCAAAAGCCCTTCCGCCGTTCGATGATGCAGGCCTGGGGCGCGGAAGTGCTGGCCAGCCCGACACCGGTCACCGAATACGGTCGCCGCCTCTTGGCTGCCGACCCGGAAAATCCCGGCTCGCTCGGCATTGCGATCTCGGAAGCAGTGGAAGAAGCCGCCAGCCGTCCGGACACCAAGTATTCGCTCGGGTCGGTACTTAATCACGTGCTGCTGCACCAGACCGTGATCGGGCAGGAGGCGAAGAAGCAACTGGAGATGATCGGCGAATATCCGGACATGGTATTCGCGCCATGCGGCGGGGGCTCCAATTTCGGCGGTGTCGCCTTCCCGTTCCTGGCCGACAAGGCTGCCGGCAAGCCGGTGCGACTGATGGCGGTGGAACCGGCTTCATGCCCGAGCCTGACGCGCGGCCACTATGCCTATGACTACGGCGATACCGCCGGCATGACGCCGATGATGCTGCAGTACACGCTGGGGCATGACTTCATGCCGCCTTCGATCCATGCCGGAGGCTTGCGCTATCACGGTGCGTCGTCGCTGGTTTCCCAGCTCTACAACGAAAACCTGATCGAAGCCGTGGCCGTGCCACAGGTGGCCACTTTCGAAGCCGGTGTGACCTTTGCCCGTGCCGAGGGCATCATCCCGGCACCAGAATCCTGCCACGGCATCTGCGCGGTGATCGAGGAGGTGAAGCGCTGCAACGAGGCCGGTGAAGCCAAGACGATTCTTTTCAACCTCTCCGGGCATGGCCACTTCGACATGGCATCCTACGACAAATTCTTTGCCGGACAGCTGGAGGATTACGAATATCCGGCAGAGGCCATCGATGCGGCACTGCACCGGCTGCCGAAGGTGCCGGGTTGAGCGCGATTTTGCACCTGTTCGGGTGGGAGGGTGAGCCATGACCGCAATGCATTGGCGCTGGGCCTTGCTGGTGACGGTACTCTCGGCACTGGTTCTATCGGGCATTGATCCATACGATCGCCTGACCTGGTTGCTGGAAGTGCTGCCGGTGATGCTCGCCGCCCCCATTCTGTGGCTGACCTATCGCCGCTTCCCGCTGACCATGTTGCTGTACGTGCTGATTGCCCTGCATGCACTGGTGCTGATCGGTGGGGGAGCCTATACCTATGCCCGGGTACCGATTGGATTCTGGGTACAGGATTGGCTGGATCTGGCGCGCAACCCTTACGACAAGCTCGGGCATTTCATGCAGGGGCTGGTGCCGGCACTGGTCGCGCGTGAAATCCTGCTGCGCGGAGCGTATGTCACCAACCGGCGCATGGCGGGCTTTCTGGCGCTGTGCGTGGCGATGACGGTCAGTGCGGTGTATGAACTGATCGAGTGGTGGGCTGCATTGGCGATGGGGCAGGGGGCGCAGGAGTTTCTGGGCACGCAGGGCGACGAGTGGGATACGCAATCCGACATGTTCCTCGCCCTGCTGGGCGCCAGCAGCGGCTGGCTGATGCTGGCGCGCTGGCAGGACAGATTGATCCGGCGCTTGTCGAGGTTTGGTTCCGGGTTTTGAGGTAGTCCTTGCTGAACCCCCACGATTTTCTGCGATGCTCCGTCATGTAGGTTGGGCAGAGCTATGCGAAGCCCAACGATTTCAGAACGCGTTGGGCTTCATTTCATTCAGCCCAACCTACATCGCAGCCACCGTTAGCCTCCTGATCCTCTTCGAAGGTGCCGCGTGCCGTAGGTCGGGTTTCAACCCGACAGCATCGGCATTGTGTCGGGTTGAAAGCCGACCTACGGTAGAAGCTCAGTCCCTCACCAGGGAGCGCCCCGACCAAGCTAGTCAGGGTTGCAGGTATCACCCATCACGCCAGCTTCCGGCTGAACATGCCCGTGATCAGCCGCACCCCGCGCTTGTAGGTCAGGAATGACCACAGCCACTGCAGCATCACCGCCAACCGGTTGCGAAAGCCGATCAGAAAAGCGATATGCACGGCCCCCCACAGCCACCACGCCAGCCCGCCCTTCATCCGCAGGAAGCTGAAATCCGCCACGGCCGCGTAGCGGCCAATCGTCGCCATATTGCCCAGATTGCGGTAACGGAAGGGGGCTGGCATGGACGAGCCGGTTATCTGCGCCTTGATGATGGCGGCAACATGGTCGCCCCCCTGGATCGCACCTTGCGCAACCCCCGGTACCGGTTTGCCAGCCGCATCGGTTTGCGCTGCGGTATCGCCGATCACGAACACACCTTCATGCGCTGGTACGCTGAAGTCTGCCGCCACCTTGACCCGACCGGCGCGGTCGCTTTCTACGCCCAGCCACTGCGCGGCCGGTGAGGCCTGCACCCCGGCGGCCCAAACGATGGTGCCGACCGGAATCAACTCATCCCCGATGACGATGCCTTGTTCGTTGCAATCGGTGACCTTGGCATTCAGGCAGACTTCCACGCCCAGTTTCTGCAGTGATTTGGCCGCAGCGTTGGAAAGTTCTTCCGGGAACGTAGCCAGTACGCGTGGCCCGCCTTCCACCAGCATCACGCGGGTCTGTTTCGGGTTGATATGGCGGAATTCACGGCTGAGCGCGGCATGGGCGAGTTCGGAAATCATGCCGGCCATTTCCACGCCAGTCGGCCCGGCGCCGATGATGGCAATGGTCAGCAGGCGCTGGATCTCCTGCGGGTCCTGTGCCATTTCGGCCTGTTCGAACGCCAGCAGGATGCGGTTGCGCACGGCGGTGGCGTCTTCGATGGTTTTCAGCCCGGGTGCCACTGCTTCCCAGTGATCATTGCCGAAATAGGCATGGCGCGCCCCCGTGGCCAGCACCAGGTAATCGTAGGCGATATGTTCGGTGCGCTGGCCCAGATTGACCTGCACGGTCTTGCGCGTACTGTCGACCGCTTCGACTTCCCCCATCAGCACCGAGGCGTTGTTCTGTCCCGATAGCAGGCTGCGGATAGGCATGGCGATTTCCGCCGGAGAGAGTACGGCCGTGGCGACCTGATACAGCAGGGGCTGGAACAGGTGATGGTTGCGCCGATCGATCACCATGATATCGACCGGAGCATGGCGCAAGTTGCGCACCACGGTCAGGCCGCCGAAGCCGGCGCCGACCACGACAATTTTGGGTCTTGCGGTCATAGGTTTTCCCTAATTATGAATAATTCTCAGTTGATGGAATTTTAACGGGAATCCTGTTGGAGGCAGCCGGGCGGGAGGGTAACTATGACCAAGGCGGGGCGGGAAAATGCACACGGGTTTGGTACACATGGAATGCTGGTTTGATGTTTGTGGCGTGGCTATGGATCTCTGGGTTGGTCGGGGGGCGCCCTGACACGATGGCGATGCTGTCGGGTTAAAACCCGACCTACGGTAGGTGGGCTTGAATGTGATCAGGGGAGTGAATGGTGGCAGCAGCGTAGGTTGGGCTGAATGAAATGAAGCCCAACATGTCGTGAAATCGTTAGGCTCTGTTGACGTTTGATTGTTTTTTACGCAAGCCCGCCAACTTGCCGGGGCGAGAAGCCAAGCGCAAGCAATACTGGTGTATTGCGAGCATTGGCGACAACGCATCCGGCAAGATTGGCGAACTTGCCCTTCGGGCGGCTGGGTCTTTTGCTCCATTACGGCGTTATTTCCCACTTGCGGTACCCGTACCGCGGCCTGGGAAATGCCTTGTACTGGAGCAAAATACCCCAGCCGCGTAAAAATTAATCAAATGTCAACAGAGCCTAGGCTTCGCATGGCTCAGCCCAACATGGTTGAGCATTGATTTTCCCTAACCAAACTTCCGCTGCGCATCCAGCGCCAGACCAATCCCGATACTGCCAAAGCGATCGCCTTCCACATGGCGTGCCTGCGGCAGATGCTCGGCCAGGCGCGCGCGCAGCAGCGGCACGCCGCTGGCACCCCCGGTGAAATAGACGGTATCGACGTGTGCGGCGCCGATATTGGCCTGCAGCAGCAGATCGTCGAGCGTTTTTCCGATCTGCTCCACCAGCGATTCAATCGATCGATCAAATTCATCGCGCGTGATCGGGTGGCTGAGTTCGGGATCGAGCTCATCGAAGTCGAGCCGGGTTTCTTCTTGCTCGGAGAGCGAAATCTTGGCGGCTTCCACCTGCAGTGCCAGCCAATGGCCGGCGCGCTGCTGGATCAGCCGGATCAGGCGTTCAAGCTTGGGCTTTTCCAGGGCGTTGCGGTACAGGTCCTGCAAGCCAGGCAGCACATTGCGGGCATAGAGGAAGTTGATGGTGTGCCAGGTGGCCAGGTTGAAGTAATAGCTCGATGGCATTTCCGCGCCGCTGGCCAGCAGCGATTTGTAGCCCAGTTGCGGCATCACCGCTGCCAGGCTCAGCGCCCGGTCGAAATCGGTGCCGCCGATATGTACCCCGGCATTGGCCAGAATGTCGTTGCGCCGCTCTGCCTGGCGTGCGCGTTCAGGCGAGAGCCGCAGCAGGGAAAAGTCCGAGGTACCGCCGCCGATGTCGACGATCAGCACCAGCTCTTCGCGACTCAGCGTGGATTCATAGTCGAACGCTGCGGCAATCGGCTCGAACTGGAATTCGATATGCTTGAAACCGACAGCCCGGGCGATGTCGGCGAGCGTGTTTTGTGCCTGCTGGTCGGCGGTGGCATCGTCATCGATAAAGTGTACCGGTCGACCTAGTATGGCTGATTCCAGCGGGTGGCCGGACTGCAGCTGGGCGCGGCTTCTGAGCTCGCCGATGAACTGGCCCAACAGCTCGCGAAACGGCAGGCTGCGGCCCTGCACTTCGGTCTTGCCGTCGATCAGGCTGGTGCCAAGGATGCTTTTCAGCGCGCGCATCAGCCGGCCTTCATAGCCTTCCAGATACTCCGTCAGCGCCTGGCGCCCGTAGCAGGTATGGTCTTCATCGGCGTTGAAGAATACGACCGAGGGCAAGGTGGGTTTGCCGTCTTCCAGTGGCAACAGCCGGGCATGACCCGCTTCGACGATACCGACGGTGGAATTGGATGTGCCGAAATCAAGGCCGCAGGCGAGGGGCATGGCGGGGTCCGAAAATGCGAAGGGGCGGGATTCTACAGCAAGTCCTGAACTTGATCAGCGCCGATGATCAGCCGGGCTGGCCCGGATGGCGTACGCGCCAGTCATACTCCATATAGCGCGCGGTCTGGGTGGCCACGTCTTCGCCGCAGAGCTGGCTGACCACGTAAAGCGAGAGATCGATGCCAGCAGAGATGCCGGCGGAGGTCAGCACCTGGCCGTTGTCGGTAAAGCGGATGCCATCCAGGCAGATGGCGCCCGGCGCATAGTCCGGCATTTCCGGCAACACTTCATGGTGGGTGGTAATGGTCAACCCATCGAGCAGGTCGGCCGCTGCCAGGATGCGGCTGCCGCTGCAGACGCTCATGACCTTCTCGGCGGCATAGGCCTGGTCGCGCACCCACGCGATGGTATCTTTTTCGCGCATCACGGCGCGGCTGCCGGTGCCGCCCGGCACGATCAGTACATCGGCTTGCGGTGCATCGGCCAAGCGCAGGTCCGGGTTGACCGAGAGTCCATTCACGGCGCGGATCGGGCGCAGCTCGCGCGCCACGGTCTTGACGTTGAACAGGGTGTGGCCGTGCAGTTCGGAGGCCACGGCAAACACTTCAAACGGTCCGGCGAAATCGAGCACTTCCACCTCGTCGAACAGCAGGATCAGGGCGGTTTGCATCAGCGCAGCGCAATCTTGGTGCCGGCAGCGGCGGGATGGTTGCCGAGATACTTGCGGATGCCCTTGTGCAGGGCCTGTGCCATCTTGAGCTGGTAGGCATCGTCGAGCAGCTTTTTCTCTTCTTGCGGATTCGAGATGAAAGCGGTTTCGACCAGAATCGACGGAATGTCGGGCGCCTTGAGTACAGCAAACCCCGCCTGCTCGATATGGTTCTTGTGCAGGCGGTTGATGTTGCCGATTTCGGACAGCATGTTCTTGGCCAGCCGCATACTGTCGTTGATGGTGGCGGTCTGGGTCAGATCCATCAGCGTGTGCGCAAGGTATTTGTCCCGGGTATCGAATTTCACGCCACCGATCTGGTCGGCGCGGTTTTCCTTGTCGGCGAGCCACTTGGCCGCAGTCGACGAGGCACCTTTTTCCGACAGCACGAATACCGATGAGCCATTGGCGTCCGGGCGCACGAAGGCATCGGCATGGATCGATACGAACAGGTCGGCTTTTACCGCGCGCGCCTTGCGCACGCGCATGGCCAATGGCACGAAATAATCACCATCGCGGGTCAGGACCACGCGCACGTTCGGTTCCTGCTCCAGTTCGTTTTTCAGGCGGCGGGCGATGGCCAGCACCACGTCCTTTTCGTAACTGCCGCTGGCGCCCACTGCGCCCGGGTCTTCTCCGCCATGGCCGGGATCCAGCACGATCGTGGTCAGGCGGTCGACCTTGAGCTGGCTGCGGTCGGTGCCATCCTTGATGCCGGACGAATCCTTGCCTGCGTTGCTGGCGTAGGGTTCCTCAAACGCCTTGACCGAAGATTCCTTGTCGTTGAGGAAAGCCAGTAGCGGGTCGTTCTGGCCATCGGGGTACAAATCCACCACCAGCCTGTGCTTGTAGCCTTCGATGGGATCCAGCGTGAAAATCTGTGGCGCAACCGGGGTTTTCAGGTCGACGACCAGCCGCACCACGCCAGGCTTGTTGCGCGCAGCGCGCAGTTGCTGGATGAAGGGATCGCCGTTGCCGACCTTGGTGGAAAGCGCCTGAAGTTCGTTGTTGAGATCAATGCCCTGCATGTCGACGACCAGCCGTTCCGGGTTCTTGAGCGTGAACTGGCTGAAGGTGAGCGGAACCGTTGATTCGATGGTGATGCGGGTATAGGCCTGGGCGGGCCAAACGCGCACGGCGACCACGCTGGCGATCGCAGCCAGCGCCACCGGATTGACGCCCAGCAGCAACGTCGCAGCCGCCCCGCCCAGCAGCAGGCGGCGGTTCAGATCGGGTGTGTGTTGTCGATGCTTGTTGCGCATGCCTTGCCCAGTTCGCTGCAGGTTTCGATCCAGACCCGACGGCCTTGGCTGTCGGGCGCAAGAAAAATGATCCAGTCCGGTGCCGGCAAAAAACCTTCTGCCTTGTCCGCCCATTCGATCAGGCAGACCGATTGCGGATTGAAGTAATCGCGAAATCCGGCGTCTTCCCACTCTGCTGGATCGGCAAACCTATACAAATCAAAGTGATATAAGTATAAGTTCGAAACTGTATAAGATTCAACCAGCGTGTAGGTGGGGCTTTTCACCCGACCGGCGAACCCCAAGCCACGCAAAATGCCGCGGGTGAGGGTGGTTTTGCCGGCGCCCAGGTCACCTTCGAGGTAAATCACCATGCTGCAACGGATGGCGCTGGCCAGCCGCTGGCCGAAGTCCAGCGTGGCGGACTCGTCCGGCAGGAAAGCGGTGAAGGCGGTATGATCCGGCGTATGCATAGCGAACTCGATTCCCAACAAATTGCGTTACAACTCAAGGCCTGGGCACAGGAACTGGGTTTTGCCCGTGCGGCGATCGGCGGTGTGGATCTGAGCCAGGCGGAAGCCGGTTTGCAAGCCTGGCTTGATGCCGGTTTTCACGGCGAGATGGATTATATGGCAAGGCACGGCCTGAAGCGTGCCCGACCCGCCGAACTGGTGCCCGGCACCTGCTCGATTTTGTCGGTATTCATGCCGTATCGCGTGCCTGCAGCCGGTGCCGAAACCGTGCTGGGCAACGGCGAGCAGGCCTATATTTCACGCTATGCGCTTGGTCGCGACTACCACAAGGTGCTGCGTGCCCGGCTGCAAACGCTGGCCGAGCGCCTGGCGGCTCGCATCGGCCCGTTTGGCCATCGCGTATTTGTAGATTCCGCACCGGTGCTGGAAGTCGAGCTGGCCAGGCAATCCGGTCTGGGCTGGCGCGGCAAGCATACCTTGCTGCTCAACCGCGATTTCGGTTCGTTCTTTTTTCTGGGTGAATTATTTACCGATCTGCCCTTACCGTTTGATCCGCCACTCGCCAATGAGCATTGCGGGCGCTGCACGCGCTGCATCGATATATGTCCCACGCAGGCGATTGTGGCGCCGTACCAGGTCGACGCACGGCGCTGTATTTCCTATCTGACCATCGAGCTGGACGGCGCCATCCCCGAAGATTTGCGGCCGTTGATCGGCAACCGGGTATACGGCTGCGACGATTGCCAGCTGGTGTGTCCGTGGAACCGCTTTGCCGTCATGTCGGATGAGGCGGACTTCGCCGTTCGTCATGGCCTGGACGATGTAACGCTGGTTGAACTGTTCGGCTGGAGCGAGAGCGATTTCACCAGCCGCATGGCCGGCAGCCCGATCTATCGCATCGGCTATGCGCGCTGGCTGCGCAATCTGGCGGTCGGGTTGGGCAATGCGCCGGGAACGCCTGCCGTGATCGCGGCCCTGCAGGCCCGGCGCGATGATCCCGACCTGCTGGTGCGCGAGCATGTGCGCTGGGCCTTATCCCGGCATGAGTCACAGCAGCCCTGATCTGGGCCGTCGCGACAGGGCAATGCAGCGCTAGGCGTGATGTTGTCGCAACGCGCTGTCTATACAGGTCAGTGCGGTATCGATCTGCAGCGGTTTGGTCAGGTACGCACTGTAACCAGCGGCATTGCTTGCGATTTGCTCAAGGCGCGTGTTGCCGGTCAGTGCGATCACCGGAGTTTCGCGTGTCAGTGCCTGCGCTCGCAATGCCTGCAAAACGCTGGCTCCGTCGCGATCGGGCAGCTGCAGGTCAAGCAGGACCAGATCAACAGGCTCCTTGCTGGCCAAGGCAAGCCCTTGTGCGGCATTGCCAGCAAGCAGCAGGCGATAGTGGGGGCGCATGCGCTGCAGGATACTTGCCAGCATCTTTTGCGACAGGATGTCATCCTCGATATAGAGCACGGTCGGGCCATGCTCGGTGGCCGGATGCACGTTTGCCACCGATTCCGCTGCCGGCAAGGCCGCGGTGCAGGGCAGGTCGATCCAGAAGCTGCTGCCGATGCCGGGGCGGCTTTCCATGCCGACCCGACCGTTCATCATATGGGCGAGCTTGCGCGTGATCGTCAGGCCAATGCCTGCCCCTTCGTTTTCAGTGCTTGCCTGGCCGATACGCTGGAACGGTTCGAACAGCTGCGTCTGTTCCTGTTCTGGAATGCCGCTGCCGGTATCGCTCACGGTCAGCCGCCAGTGATCATCCCCCTGCGCCGTGACCGAAATATCGACGCGCCCCTGTTCGCGGTTGTATTTGATGGCATTGGAGAGCAGGTTGAACGTCATTTGCCGCAGGCGGCGCGCATCCCCGTTGACAACGAAGCGACCGGGCATCAGCGGTTTCACATGCAGTTCGATATTGCGCGAAGCCGCCAGCGGTGCAACCAGATCCACGCAATGGCGAATGACATCGGCAAGATCGATCTGGCGCATTTCCAGCCGTATCTTGCCGGCCTCGATGCTGGCAAGGTCCAGCACTTCGTTGATCAGGTCGAGCAAATGCAGGCCGGCCTTGGTGATATTGCTGGCCAGGTTGCGCTGTGGTTGCGTCAGTTCATGTTCCAGCATCTGGCTGAAGCCCAGAATCGCATTCAGCGGCGTGCGCAGTTCATGGCTCATGTGCGACAGGAAATCCGACTTGGCGCGGTCTGCTGCCTGGGCTGCATCGCGAGCGGTGATCAGTGCTGCTTCGCTGTTCTTGAACGCGGTGATGTCATGAAAGCTGAATACGCGGCCATTGGTGCTGTCACGCAGGCGCTGCGGACGCGAGGCGATGGCCAGGATGCGGCCATCATGCAGCTGGCATTCGATGCTGCCCTCTGCCGCCGGTTTGTCGAGCAGCTTGTCGAACCATTGCTGAAATTCGGATGGCTGTTCCAGTTGTCGGTTGAGGTGCTCAAGCAGTTGCGGGTTGTCCCGGGCATCGTTGACCTGGCCGGACAGGCGCAGCATGTCGGCAAAGCGCCGGTTGAAGTACTGCACCACGCCGCCAATACTGGTGACCAGGATGCCATCGACGGTTGATTCCAGCGTGGCGGCCAGCAGCAAATTGGTTCTGGCGGTTTCCACCTCGAGCTGTTTGAGGCGGGTAATGTCATGCAGCGATACGACGAAAAAGCGGCTGCCCTCGATATCCAGCAGGCGCACCGTCTTCTGTACCGTGATCAGGTGGCCGGCGTGGTGGCGGTACTCGCCTTCCGTGGCCATGCATTCGGATTGGTTGCCATGCCTGACTTCTTCCCAGAAGAACATATCCTGCAGGCCGGCTTCTATATCGGCGATGGGGCGGCCGATCAGGTCATCCTCGCTATAACCGAGCAGGGTTTCCGCCTGACGGTTGGCGCTGATGATGGCAAGCGTTTCCGGGTCGACGGCCAGCACGGTTTCGGCGCAGGCATCGAGCAGATATTGGGCAAGCGGATTCAATCCAACTCCTTGGGGGCGAAATAGTAGGCGGTACGTTTGCGCGGATTGAGTGTTTCCAGGGCCTCACGCGGCAATTGATTGGGCTTGAGTGACTTGCTGATATTGAGGTCGGTCTCGCTTTCAAGATCGAGCAGCGGAAACTCGGCCGGATTGCAATCCGGCTGATACACGAGCAACTGCGGCTTGAGCGGGCGCGATGAGTTGACCGAAACCACCATGGCATAACTGTTATCGGACAGCATCACCAGCGTCCCGGGTGGATACACCCCCATGCAGCGCACGAACACCTTGAGCAAGGCGGCATCGTATTGGCCGCGCTGCTGCGTGAAGATGTGCGCGAGGGCCTCGTGTGGCGTGAGCGAGGCGCTGAGCATGGGGTGATTGCACAGATAATCGAAGCGATCGACCAGCGCCAATGCCCGCCCCAGAATGGTGATTTCCGCTTGCTTGAGGCGGTGCGGAAAGCCGCTGCCATCGCACAGTTCATGGTGCTGGGCAATGGTGAGCAGCGTTTCGGAGGAAAGCTCGGCTTTTTTGCCAGCGTTCAGACTCCATTCCACGTGCTGTTCGTACAGCGCCTGTTCCGAGCGGTTGAGCGGTTCTTCCTTGAGCAGGATGCGATCCGGGATTTCGATCTTGCCGGTATCGTGAAACAGCGCCGCCAGCCCCAGCGTGGTGATCTGCTCCCGGCTGAGCTGGTATTCCTTGGCCAGGATCATGCTCAGGAGGGTGACATTGAGCGAGTGATAGTAAAGGTCTTCGCCACCGGCGCGATCGTTCATCAGGTGGATGGCGATATCCTTGTCGGTCATCATCGAATCGACCAGCCGCAACACCAGGCGCTCACCCGCCAGGGCACTGTCGCGCGGGCGCGAGAAAATCGCGCGATCCAGACCACGAACGGTGCGCGCCGCCTGGATGAAGTCCTTTTCACATGCCGCCATCATGATCTGGCGTTTTTGCTGCTGATTGTGCCGCTGCTGTTTGGCTTGGATGATGATGAGGTCTTCCAGGCTTGGCGTGCTGGCCGTGTTTGCATCATCCGTGTCAATCGGATCGGGCTGGGCGACTTGCTGCAGCGAAGCCAGCGGCGAGCGATCGCTCCTGGCGGGGGAGTAGCGGATTTTATCCAGACCCAGCCGTTGCAGCGTGCGAATCTGATCGTCTGATTTGATCTTGAAACTGCTGAATGTAAAAGGGTGATCCATCCAGGAGAGATCCAGATGGATAAAGAGCCCGACGCACAATTGTTCTGGGCTGATGAAGTGCGGCATTTCTTCGTGGGTGCTCATCGGCAACGTTTTTTATTGGTGGCGGCGAGGTCATTCTAGCCCGCGGAAATGAACTGTCACAAAAAACCGTCAGGCGAGCAAGGCTTTAAGCCGATCTGTGGCAGGACGGTAACAGTTACGCTCGCCGCAAGCGGGGGGGCTCGCTAGAATAGCCATCAACTTTGGAGCTCTCATGCAAGCATCGCTTCCTTCCCATCCGATTGGGGTCTTCGATTCCGGCGTTGGCGGCCTGACGGTCGTTCGCGCACTGATGGATCGACTGCCGTTTGAAAATATCATCTATTTCGGTGATACCGCGCGCGTCCCCTACGGCGTGAAGTCGGTAACCACGATCGAACACTTTACCCAGCAGATTGCCGATTTTCTGCGCCATCAGCAGGTCAAGCTGCTGATCATCGCCTGCAATACCATGGCGGCGGTTGCGGCGGAGAAAGTACGCGCCGCATCTGCGGTGCCGGTGCTCGATGTGATCGAGGCGGGTGCCAGACAGGCCGTGCGCGTGAGCGAATCGGGCGGCATCGGTGTGATCGGCACCCCTGCCACGATCAACTCCAATGCCTATGCCCGCGCGATTCACCAGCTCGACCCGTCGTACCGGGTATTTTCCCAGGCGTGTCCGCTGTTCGTCCCCCTGGTGGAAGAAGGCTGGCTGGATCATCCGGTTACCCGCCTGACGGCCCAGGAGTATCTCAAGCCGGTTTTTGTCGAGCAGATCGACACCCTGGTGCTGGGCTGCACGCATTACCCGCTGTTGAAGCCCTTGCTGCTTGATGTGGTGGGCAATCGCATGAAGCTGGTGGATTCGGCCTTGTCGATCGCGGAGCAGACTGCCACGCTGCTGCAAAGCAGCGGTCTGGCCAATCCGTCGGTCGAAGCGCCGGATTACCGTTTCTATGTGACCGATCTGCCGGTGAAATTCCAGACCATCGGCGAGCGTTTCCTCGGTCGCAGCCTGAACCGGCTGGAACTGGTGAACCTCTGATGCTGTTTGGCCTGGTAATCCTGCTGGCATGCTGGCTGGGCGGACAAACCCTGGTTACCCTGACCGGCATTCCGTTGCCCGGCAATGTGGCCGGCATGCTGTTGCTGCTCGTGATCTGCCTGGCGCGGCGCGGCGTGGAAGCGCGTACCGCCGAGACCTCCACGCATCTGCTCTCTCACATGGGGCTGTTGTTCGTGCCGGCCGGGGTCGGGCTGATCGAGCATGGCCAGTTGCTGGCGACGCAGGGTGGGGCCATGTTCCTGGTGTTGACGCTGTCGGTCATCATCACGCTGGCGGTCACCGCGCTGACGCTGAAATGGCTGCTGCGCCGCAAAAGGGATGAGGCATGAACGCACTGTTGCTGCATCCCGTTTTCTGGCTGACGCTGACCGTTGCTACCTACCTGCTGTCCGATTGGGGATTCCGTCAGGCGCGCGGCTTGCCGCTCTTGCATCCGGTCTTTACCTCGGTGGTGATTCTGATCGGCCTGCTCAAGCTGACCGGCATTTCCTATGCTGATTATTTCGAAAGTGCCCACTTTATCCATCTGTTGCTGGGGCCGGCCACGGTGGCGCTGGCGGTGCCGCTGTACGCCAATCTGTCGCGCGTCAAGCAGATGCTGGGGCCGCTGTGCATCGCCCTGCTGGTCGGCGGCTTGACCGCGATCGTTTCGGTCATCCTGCTGGGCAAGGCATTCGGCTTGTCAGCCGAGGTGCTGACGAGCTTTGCACCCAAATCGGTCACCACGCCAATTGCCATGGCCATTGCCGATCATCTGGGCGGCAATGCATCGTTGGCGGCTGCGGCTGTGATTGTCACCGGTGTCGTTGGCTGCATGCTGGTGGATTGGGTCATGAAGCCGCTCGGGGTGAAGGATCCGGCTGTCATCGGTTTCGCCCTGGGGCTGGCTGCGCATGGCACCGGCACGGCGCGTGCTTTTCAGCTTTCCAGTATTGCCGGCGCGCTGGCCGGACTGGGCATGGGGCTCAACGGGGTGCTGACCTCACTTATCCTGCCGCTACTGCTGGCGTTCTGGCCGATTTAGAACCTGTTCGATTCAGAGCCTGTTCACGGCTTCGCAGCAAGACGCGAACAGTCTCTCAAGCCTGAACTGCCAGGGTGCTGGATACCGGTTCATTGCCATCCACCACCTGATAACGCTCGGCAAGCTGCTGCTCGGTTCGGTTGCGTTTGGCGATTTCGGCCTGGGCCTGGGTTTCCATGGCCTGTGCCCGCGCAGCAATGCTGCGATCGGCACCCGATGGTTCTGCCGGAGCCAAGGCCGCAGCCTGGATCTGGCGCGCCTTGATCAGGGTTTCCTCGGGCGTGCGGCCGGGCGACACGTCGATCTGAACTTCTCCGCCAATCGCATAGCGCTTGCCGTCCGGCCCGGCTTGCATCACATAGCTGGCGGCGCTGCGCGCCAGTCCACCTGCTGCCGACAAGTGCGCCTGTTCGTGCTGGCGCACTTCCGTGTCGCGCTGCTTGAGTTCGCGCACCATCGCGGCTTCGCTTTGCGAAAGTTGCGTGGTTGATCCGGTGGTTGCCGCGCTGCCGCCGGCTTCTTTTTGCCTGGCCGTGCCTTGTTCATCTGCGTTGGATACAGCTTCACCCTTGGTATTCCGTGGCGAAATACCGTTAGGGGCGGGCGTTGTGTAAGCGCGGGTGGCGGAGATATCCATGTACTGGCGTTGAACGGGTCCTTTACGCAATTTAACGATCAAATTCCCGGAATATCAAACGGTTGTGACCAGCGGAGCAGAGCCGGGCGTTGAAAGTGAAAAGCCCCGCAGCCATGGCTGACGGGGCTTTTGTTTGACGCGGGTTGTTACATGAAGAACTTGAGCGGTACGAGCACCAGTTCCGGGAACAAACACAGCAGGAAGGTAATGCTGACCTCTGCCAGCAGGAATGGCCACATCCCCATCACAACGCTGCCGACTGGCAGTTTGCCAACACCACACACAGCAGTCAGCGAGGTGCCTACTGGAGGGGTGATCAGGCCGATGGCATTGGCCATCACGAATACCACGCCGAAGTAGACCGGATCGATGCCTGCCTGCTTGACCACCGGCATCAGCACCGGAGCCAGGATCAGGATGGTCGGTGTCATGTCCATCGAGGTGCCGATGATCAGGGTGATGGCAACAATCGCGAACATGAACAGCTTGGGCGAATCCATCAGCGGGCCAAGCAATTCAACCAGTTGACCCGGCAGATCGGCAACAGTGATCAGCCAGGCGGTGACCATGGCGCCACCGACCAGGAACATCACCACGGCGGTCATCTTGCCGGCGCTCAGGAACAGGTGGTACAGATCCTTGATCTTGAGTTCACGGTAGATAAACATGCCGACAAACAAGGCATAGACAGCAGCGACAACGGCGGCTTCAGTCGGGGTGAATACGCCCATCTTCAGACCGACGATGATGATCACCGGCAGGAACAGCGCCCAGACACCTTCCTTGAAGATCTTGCGAATTTCCGGCCAGGATGCACGCGGACGGGTTTCCAGCTTGTCATGACGCGATACCCACCACCAGGCAGCAAGAATCGAGATCCCCATCAGCACGCCAGGCACGATACCGGCCAGGAACAGCTTGGTGATCGATACCTGTGCAGCCACGCCAAAGATCACGAACGGAATCGACGGCGGGATGATAGGGGCGATGATACCGCCGCAGGCGATCAGACCGGCGCAGCGCGGTACGTCATAGCGCGCTTCGCGCATCATGGGCAGCAACAATGCCGCCAGCGCGGTGGTATCAGCCACGGCCGAGCCGGACAAGCTGGCCATGATCACGGCTGCGATCACCGCGACATAACCCAGACCACCCTGGATGTGGCCGATCAGCGCCAGCGCCATGTTCACGATCCGGCGCGACAGGCCACCGGCATTCATGAATTCGCCAGCCAGCATGAAGAACGGAGCCGCCAGCAGCACGAAGCTGTCCGCACCATTGATCAGGTTCTGCGCGATCAGTTGGGCATCGAACATGTCCAGATGCCACATCAGGGCGGTGCCGGCGATCAGCAGGGTAAAGGCAATGGGCACGCCCAGCAGCATGAAGCCCAGCAGGCAGCTCAAGAAAATAGCTACGGTCATTTCGAATTTCCTTCCTTGCCAGTTTCAGCCTTGATGATCTCTTCTGCTTCATCAGCCGAGCTGGAAACAGTAACAAGATCCTGCTCGGTGGCCTTGCCACTGAGCACCAGATAGATATTGCGAATGAGATAGGTGGCAATGCCGATACTGGCGACGATGCCCGTGGCATATTGCACGGCGACTGGAACACCGGTGGCCGGGAACATGGTGCCCATGTTGATCACGGTTTGGGTCCAGCTACCCTTGAGTATCAGGAAACAGACAAACAGCACGACCAGACTGGTCAATACCACACAGATTTTCTTGCCCAGCGGTGGCAGGCGCTTGGTCAGCGAATCCACACCGAGGTGAGCGTGATCCTTCATGGCGACAACGGCGCCGAGGAAGGTCAGCCAGACGAACAGGATGCGCGACAGTTCTTCGGAGACGGTAATGCCCGAATTGAATCCATAACGCAGCACAACGTTACCGAACACCAACACCAGCATGATCGCCAGAAATACCACGATCAGGATGTTGAAAAGTCCGATCACGTACTTTTCCAGGGTTTTCATTCTTGCCTCTCTTTGCCCGGGATACGGGCGGGAAACAGGAAGAGGGCGGTTTGTTGGCCGCCCTGCTTCCATTTGTTTCGCGATTACTTCAGGTTCTTGGTTTTTTCCAGCTCAGCTTCGAAAGCCTTGACCAGTGCCGGATCAAGCTTGGCGGCATACTTGTCAGTTACCGGCTTTACTGCAGCCTTCATGCGGGCGAGTTCTGCCGGGGCAATCTCGTTGATCTGCATGCCATGCTCGAGCATCACCTTGCGCGATTTCT
>NZ_JBVVOL010000033.1:0-23569 GCF_055810895.1 Formivibrio sp. oc-25
TGGGTTGTCGGGATTATCTCAGCCTATGCCAGACCCCGTTTTGATTGGGGTCGTTCCTTTTTCACCACCCTGTTAAACCATAACGTGGCTGCTGTTTGGGGGGCTAGTTGCCTGTAGTAGTTGCCGAGTGCGAGGTTCCCCGTCATTACTATAACTTGGTGTTTTCGTGGAAACTGATTCAGCATGCAGATATGCAAGAGGCCCATTCAGGGCCTCTTTGTTTTTTTGCTGATCGATATCGATTACATGGTCATCGCCGGATTGGGAGGCGTGTCAGGTATTTTCAAATCTGGGGAGATGCATCGATATTTCCAGCCTTCAGTCTGACCATGCGCTGAAAGAACAGGCTGTTGGGTACTTGCAGCAAACAGGGACCGCTTGGCGTGTTTTCCTGCAAGGTGGTGTAAATCAGGTTGATATCGATGACCTGGCCGCCCAGTCCGGGTTTGTCGCCGTTTTCCAGAATTTCGATGTGGTCATGCAGGCGGAATGGGCGGGTGGTGTAAATCAGTACCGAGCAGAAAATATTGGAAAGCACGCTCCATGCAGCAAAGAAGGCAATGGATGCGACCGTGGCAAAGCCGGTGAATGCCGTCCAGATCACGGTGCCGGATACGCCCAGCCGATCCAGAATCAGCAGTAGCGCACCTCCTGCGATCAGGAAGCTGGACAGGCGACTGCTGCCGATGATCAAGTCCAGCGGCAGCTTGCCTTCTCCTCCTACTCGGCGAATGAAGCGGTGCAGCAATGCGCGCAGCAACATGGCAAGCAGAATGATCAGCGCAATCTGCATCCCAATGGTGATGACTTCGAGCCATGGGTGGGCCCAGAGCGGAAGAATGTTTTTCATGTCTTGCATCGCAACCGGAAATAAAGGGGTTTCAGCTTATTTCTGAAGAACAATCAGGCGCTGATTGGCCGAGCCGCGCCAGGGTTCGGTGGTGGGATTATCCTGTTCGAACTTGCCATCGATCACCACATCCACCCAGCGCATGATATCAAGATCCGCGACTTCCTCGTAAAGGTAGCCGGTCCACAGCCAGATATCCTTGTCCGGGTAGCGCTGCTTGAAGGCCTGGCAGAGTTCGAGAATGGCGGGGCGGTTGTGCGGATGCAGGGGGTCGCCGCCACTCAGGCTGAGCCCGTCATGGCTGGCGCAGGCATCCAGCAGTTTTTCCCGGACTTCTGCGGTGAAGGGCTGGCCGCTTTTGCGATCCCAGGTGGAGCGGTTGTAGCAGCCCGGGCAGGCGTGCAGGCATCCGGTTACGAACAGGGTAACCCGGATGCCTTCACCGTTGACCAGATCGCAGGTATAGATTCGATCGTAGTTCATGCTGCCAGGACGCTGCTAGAGGGTGGCCGCGCCGTAATGCTTGACCCGCCGCATCATTTCCTTCTGCTTGCCGGCATTGAACGGACGTGCGTTCGGGCTGCCCAGATAGCCGCACACCCGGCGGGTGACGGAGAGCGATGCGCTATCGTTATTGCCGCACTGCGGGCAGGTATAACCTTCTTCGGAGGCGCGGGTTTCGCCCATGAAACCGCACTTGCCGCACGAATCCACCGGTGTGTTGGTGCCGAAGTAAGGCACGTGTTCCACGGCGTAATCCCAGATCTGTTCCAGCGCCTTCAGGTTGTGGCGCATATTGGGCAGTTCCACGTAGCTGATATGGCCGCCGCTGGCATCCTGGGCAAAGCCGGCCTCGAAGTCGATTTTCTCGAACGGGTTGACCTTGCGAAATACATCCAGGTGGAAAGAGTTGGTGTAGTAGCCCTTGTCGGTGACCTGATCAATTTTGCCAAAACGTTCCTGATCCAATTTGCAGAAACGGTGGCAGAGCGATTCGCTCGGCGTGGAGTACAGCGAAAAGGCAAGCCCGGTTTCTTTCTGCCACTGTTTGGTCGCGGCATTCAGGCGCTTGATCAGGTTGTGCAGGAATTGCTTGCACTCAGCATCATCGTAGGGGTGCTGACCAAACATCAGCAGGCCGACTTCATGCAGACCGATATAGCCGAGCGAGATCGAGGCGCGGCCATTTTTAAAGAGCGACATGATCTCGTCATGCGGGGCAAGCCGGCGGCCAAACGCGCCTTCCGAGTACAAAATCGGGGCAACATTGGCCTTGACGCCTTCCAGGCGATGGATGCGGCACATCAGCGCCTTGAAGCACATCTGCAGGCGTGCTTCGAACAGCTCATCAAAGCGGGCCAGATCCCCACGCGATTCGATCGCGATACGCGGCAGGTTCAGGCTGACCACGCCAAGGTTGTTGCGCCCATCCAGCACTTCCTTGCCGTTTTCATCGCGCCATGCCGACAGGAAACTGCGGCAGCCCATTGGCGATACCGGAATGCTTGAACCGGTAATTTGGCGGTTGAGCTTGGTGGAGATGATGTCCGGGTACATGCGCTTGGACGTGCATTCCAGCGCCAGTTGCTTGATGTCGTAATTCGGATCCTGCGGACG
Organism: Formivibrio sp. oc-25; assembly: GCF_055810895.1. Lineage (NCBI taxonomy): Bacteria > Pseudomonadati > Pseudomonadota > Betaproteobacteria > Neisseriales > Chitinibacteraceae > Formivibrio > Formivibrio sp. oc-25. The sequence goes on from NZ_JBVVOL010000033.1 coordinate 2,468, forward strand.
CAGGTTGATGCCTTCTTCCAGGAACATCACCAGCTTGGGGAAAACCGGCGTAATACCATCACGGCCCAGACCCTTGATGCGGATCTGCAGGATGGCACGCTGAATGGCGCGTTCCTGCCAGCTCGTTCCCATGCCGAACGAGAAGGTCACAAATGGCTGCTGACCATTCGAGCTGAACAGCGTGTTGATTTCGTATTCGCACGCCTGCATGCCATCGTAGGTTTCTTTTTCGGTACGTTCGCGCGCGTATTTTTCCGCCTCGGCGATGCCGTATTCGCGGGCAACCTCAAGGTTCTTTTCATAGGTTTTCTGCACGAACGGCGCGAGCGTCTGATCGATATTCGGGATGGTCGTACCGCCATATTGATGGCTGGCTACCTGCGCGATGATCTGTGAAGTCACGGCGCAGGCCACGCCAATCGAGCGCGGGCTTTCGATCTTGGCATTGCCCAGGCGGAAACCCTTGTCGAGCATGCCTTTCAGGTCAACCAGGCAGCAGTTGGTAAACGGCAGGAAAGGCGAGTAATCCATATCATGGAAATGGATGTCACCGCTGTTGTGCGCCTCCAGGATATCCTTGGGCAGGAAGTTGCTGGCGAACTGCTTGGAGACGATACCGGCCATCAGGTCGCGCATGACCGGGAAGACATTGGCATCCTTGTTGGCATTCTCCGTGGTAGCTTCGACATCGGTCTTGTGCACCAGACCCATCAGCTTGGCATGCAGGGCCGAGCCGCGGGTACGGATCACATCGCGATCATGGCGGTATTCAATATAGATCCGGGCGACTTCCGGATAATCCTTCATCAAGGCATCTTCAACCATTTCCTGAATGGTCGGGATATCGAGCGTGGCCTGGTCGTGCGTTCGGCATTGCTGTTCAACCTTGAGTGCGATGCTGAGTGCCAGTTCGCTCGGCGCGGGATGGTGGGCGGCACGGGCGGCACGCTCGCACGCCTTGGCAATCTTGGTTCCGTCATACTCCACAACGGCGCCATCGCGCTTGGTGACTTTCAGCATCGTGATCTCCTGTTGACCGGCTCGAGGCAGTGGCTGCCGGTTTTTTTACAAAACGAAAGGTGCCCATTGCGCAGGCACCTTCCGAGGTTATGGCTGGCTAATGTAGAGGATTCGTTTCTGCTTGTGGGTGCAATTTTTGCATTTTTCGATACGAAAATTTGCTTTGGATCAAAGGATGTTTTTTTGCTGCAAATCACATCATGTTGTGTTCGTGTTGTCTAGTATATCAATATGTTGTGTTTGTGGGGCGTGCCACTTTGGCAGGCAATGTGCCGATATCGGGTGTGTAAAAAAGAAAATGCCGCGCATGCGCAAGGCATGTGCGGCACTTCAGGAAGCTTGGCGTCGCTGGTAATGGCTGATGTTTATGCGTTGGCGGTACGGATGCGCATATAGTGGCCGCCACCCAGAACGATGCCGAATGACATGACGTAGGCGATCACGATGAGCGCGGGGTGTGCTGCCACCAGCGGTTTGAGCAGGTTTTCGCTGGTGATCATTTTGGCTGCGGTATAGGCCAAAACACCAGAGCCGATATAGATGATGGCCGGATAGCGCTCGACCAGTTTCAGCACCAGCGTACTGCCCCAGACGACAACAGGAATGCTGATCAGCAGTCCGAGTACCACCAGCAGGAAGTTGCCGTGCGCAGCGCCGGCCACGCCGAGAACATTGTCCAGGCCCATGACTGCATCCGCAATCACAATGGTCTTGATGGCATCCCAGAACGTGCTGCCACCTTTATGCTCGGATTCACCATCTTCATTTTCAGCCAGCAATTTATAGGCAATCCAGACCAGCGCCAGACCCCCTGCGAGCATCAGCCCCGGGATTTTCAGCAGCCAGACAACAATGATGGTCATCAGTGAGCGTACGGCAATGGCACCAAACGTACCCCAGACAATGGCTTTTTTCTGCAGATGGGCTGGCAGGTTGCGTGCGGCCAGTGCGATAACGATGGCGTTGTCGCCAGCGAGTACCAGATCAATAACAACAATCGAGAGAAGCGCGGAGAGAAAATGCATGCTGAAGATGGAAGCTATATCCATGACAATGTCCTTTGGCAATTGTTAACCTCAGGCGCAGGATATGGGACGCAAGACAATTGCCCCGGGGATCCGGCACGGCAAAGGTCTTGCTAAGGCATTGGCAATGCCCGATATAGCCGGGAAATGAATTTCCGTATTGACGACTACATCTCGATCTTGAGAAGACCGAAAGCTACTCCCCTTTGGAGGGTGTTCAACTGAACGTGGTGATACTAAAAAACAAAATGAACGAAGTCAATTATAGACAGGATGTGAAAATGTAACGAATTCCTGCCTGAAAACGAATTGCCTGATTTTAATAAAACCAGGCAATTTCATGCATGAAGGCAATGATGCGATTTTGAATCGCTATTACGACTAATTCTTAATGATCAGAATGTCGAATATCTGTCAGAATATTTACGCGGCCAATACGGCGCGGTAAATCGCGACAAACTCTTCTGCTTTCAATGATGCGGACCCGATCAATCCTCCGTCGACATTGGCGATGGTGGAAATGCTGGCGGCATTGCTGCCGTTCATACTGCCGCCGTACAGGATGGGCGTATCCTCACCGGCCTGTGCATGCTTGGCGACCAGATATTTGCGCAGGAAGCCATGAACCTCTTCGATCATTTCCGGCGTGGCAGAAACACCGGTGCCGATGGCCCAGCGCGGCTCATACGCCAGAATCAGCTTGTCGCGACCAAGCGTGATCAGGTCGAAGGTCGCATCCAGCTGGTGCAGGAGCACCGTCCAGGTTTCCCCTGCCTCGCGTTCTTCGCGGGTTTCGCCGATGCAGAAAACCGGCGTCATTCCGGCATCCAGCACGGCCCGAATCTTTTGTGCGATCAGCGCATCATTCTCGGCGTGGTAGCCACGGCGCTCCGAATGTCCGAGCAGAACGTATTGCGTGCCGAAATCCTTGAGCATGCCGCACGCCACATCGCCGGTATAGGCACCGGATTTGTGCTGTGAGGCATCCTGTGCCGCCAAGCCAATGTCACTGCCTGCGAGCAGTTCACTCACTTGTGCCAGATAAGGGTAGGGTGGTGTAACCACCATCGAAACCGCTGCATCGAGCTGCGGCAATTCAGCACGAAGTGCACTGACAAGCGCTGCGTTAGCCTGCAGCGAGCCATTCATTTTCCAGTTGCCGATAACGAATTTGGGGGCAGCCACGGTCTCTCCTTCCGGTTTTTGCGTTGTTGTGAATGATCGGGATGCGCGAGGGAATGTCGCGGTGATACCCATGGCCCGTACCGGATGAGCAGTACGGGCCAACAGGGGTGTTTTAGCAGGCCAGGAGCCTGGTGGCAATCACGCCAATTGCTGTTGCACCGGCATCGGGGAAATTCACACTGCGTTCGCCCACATAGCTTGCGCGGCCTTTGCTGGCGCTGATCAGCTTGGTTTTTTCCGCACCGTCCACTGCGGCTTGCGCGGCAGCCTGGAATGCCGGCAACAAGGCAGACTGGCTGGCTGCGCTGGCCTTGATCGATTCCACCAGCGGAATCAGGGCATCGAGCAGGGTTTTGTCTCCCAGCTTGGCGCCACCGCGCTTCTGGATGGCATCGATGGCCGATTGCAGCATCTCGGCCAGCTCGGTCAGGTTCAGCTCGGATTTATCCTGGGCATATTTGCCCATGCCACGGAAGGCCGAACCCCAGATCGGGCCGGAAGCGCCGCCGCAGTGTTCGGTGATGATCATGCCGCAGGATTTGAGGAAGGCACCGATATCGTCGGTTTCCAGATCATTCCATTCGGCCTTGACCTGCTTGAAGCCCTTGGCCAGCGACATGCCGAAGTCACCATCACCGGCCACGGAATCCAGCTCGCAGAACGGGACTTCATTTTCGATGATGATGTCGCACATGGCGGCAACGGTGTTGATAACGTTTTCTTTACGGATGGTGCTCATGCGTGTTCCTTATACTTTCAGTGCCGGTGTATCGGCCGGGGCATCCAGCAATGCCTTGAGTTCGTCGTCCAGCTTCAAGAGCGTGACCGAGGCGCCGGCCATATCAATCGAAGTCATGTAATTGCCGACAAAGGTACGGTAGATCTTCAGCTCGCGCGCTTCCAGTTCCTGGGTCACCGAGTTGTTGAGCAGATACAGTTCCTGCAGCGGCGTGTTGCCCAAGCCGTTGACCATCAAGGCCACTTCATTCCCCGCCACGTATGGAAGATCTGCGGCAATTGCTTCGACCATACGGTAGGCCAGTTCGCTAGCACTTTGCATCTTTTCGCGGGCAATGCCCGGCTCACCGTGGATGCCGACACCGAATTCGATTTCGTCATCGGCGATCTTGAAGGTCGGCGAGCCCTTGGCAGGTACGGTGCAGGAGGTGAAGGCAAAACCGAGGCTGCGCACATTGGCGATGACCTTCTCGGCCACCGCCTTCACGCCTGCCAGATCACGGCCTTCCTCGGCGGCAGCACCGGCGATCTTGTGCACAAAGATCGTACCGGCTACGCCACGGCGGCCAACGGTATAGAGGCTATCCTTCACCGCCACGTCATCGTTGACGTAGACGCGCGCTACCTTGATGTCGTCGTCTTCCTCGGCCATCTCGGCAGCGGCATCGAAGTTCATGCAATCGCCGGAATAGTTCTTGATGATCAGGAGCGTGCCCTTGTCCGACTCGGTCTGCAGGATGCTGTTGTAGACCTGGATGGTCGAAGGCGAGGCAAAGATATCGCCACACACGGCGGCATCGAGCATGCCCTTGCCGACAAAGCCGCCATGCGCCGGTTCGTGGCCGCTGCCACCGCCAGAGATCAGGCTGACCTTGTTCTTGTTGAGCTGCTTGCGGCTCAGGATCTTGTGCTTGGCATTAAAGGCCAGATGCTCGGGATGAGCCTTGACCATGCCTTCGCACATTTCGACAACGATATCTTCGACCTTGTTGATCAGTTTTTTCATCAATGGGCTCCCAGCTTGTCAGCGGCAAGGATGGCGGCACAAACCATGTCGGCGGTGACCGGGAATGGCATGTTGTGGATGGTTTCACCTTCGGCAGTCGCGCCGATGGCAACCTTCATGATCTTCTCGGGCGTCACTTCGGTCACGCTCAGATCGGCCAGGCAGGTCGGCAGGCCAACGGATTGGCAATACTTGATGGTGCGATCGAGTTCTTCCTGCGGGGCATTTTCCAATACGAGCTGGACGATAACGCCGAAAGCCACTTTTTCGCCGTGGAAGAACTTGTGGGTTTCTTCCAGCACGGTCAGGCCGTTGTGGATCGAATGGCACGCAGCCAGGCCGGAACTCTCGAACCCGAGGCCCGAGAGCAGGATATTGGCTTCGATGATGTTTTCGAGTGCCTGGGTGACCACGCCGGCTTCGCAGGCGGCCTTGGCCTTGAGCGAATCTTCGAACAGGGTTTCATAGCAAAGCTTGGCGATCGCATTGGCCGCCATGGTGCTGTGGCCGTGCGAGGCGTTCTTGGCGAACGATTTGGCGCAGGCACGGGCTTCAACCCAGGTCGAAAGCGCATCGCCCATGCCGGCTACCAGGAAGCGTACCGGCGCCTTGGCAATGATGGCGGTATCGACAAGAACCAGATTGGGGTTGTTGCGGAAGAAGAAATATTCTTCGAATTCACCGTGTTCGGTGTAGATCACGGCCAGTGCACTGCACGGTGCATCGGTCGAGGCGATGGTCGGCACAATGATCACCGGCTTGTTGGCCAGATGCGCGACAGCCTTGGCGGTATCGAGCGATTTGCCGCCCCCCAGGCCGATGATGACATCGGCACTTTGTTCATCGGCCAATGCCTTGATGCGCTTGATTTCTGCCCAGCTGCATTCCAGGTTGAAACCGGCGGAGGTCAGGGTGAAAGCAGCACGAGATACCGCGGTATCGAGTTGTGCGCGAACGCGACCTTCGTCATCGGTTGAGGAGACCAGCAGGGCTTTGCTGCCGAACGCGGCAACGTATTCACCCAGATTGCTCAGTTCGTTTTCGCCCTGAACATACTTGGATGGAGAGATCATGACTTTTTTCATGTGCAGCTACCTCTTCTCGGTTGAGTGATGCCGGCCCGAATCGTTCGGGCCGGTCGGCTTGGTACACCTCGGTTTTTTATTACTTTATGCCAGAGCGATTTTCACTTCGCGCCATTGGCTGCCCAGGCAATCCGACAGGATGCGGGCAGTGCCACAACCCAGTGCACGGGTTTCCTGCAGCGGTAGCAGTAGGGTGATTTCGCGTGCTGCGGGCGGGCAGTTGCCGGCGGCGGTTACCTGGATATCCAGGCTGTCGGTTGCCGCCTTGACCGCGATTTGCCACAGGCCGTACTGCTGCTGGCGGTAGCCTTCGCTGTCGCCATCATCCTCGAAGAATTCATCACTGAACTCTGCAGCGCCTGCGGGCGGGAAGATGGCAAAGGCGCGCTCATCGGCCGGCTGGGCAAAATGCTGCTCGGCGATGTTCAGCGGCAGGATGCTGCTTTCGCGCACCAGCAGCGGCGGGCGATCCCACGGTGCTGCCAGCGTGATGGCTTGGCTGCCTTCAAAACGCATGCCGCTCCAGTAATCCACCCAGTTGCAACCTTGCGGGAGGTAGACGACGCGCTCACGCTGGCCGGGTTCGACCACCGAGGCCACCAGCAGCTTGCCGCCCAGCATCATGTCGTCGTTCTCATCATAGCAACGCGCATCCTGCGGGAAGTCGTAGAACGTCGGACGGATCATCGGCTCATAGTTGGTGTGCGAGCGCCACAGCAGGTCGTAGATGTAGGGGATAAAGCGATAGCGCAGCTTGATCAGATCGCGGATGAACGGCGTGATTTCCGGATACATCCACGGCTCGTTGACACTCTTGTCATCGTTCCAGGAGTGGATCGAGAAGCGCGGCAGGAAGATGCCGTGCTGCACCCAGCGCAGGAACAGTTCCGGTTCCGGTGCCGGGCCGGAGAAGCCGCCGATATCGTGACCAGTGTTGGATACGCCGGACAAGGCCAGGCCCATGGCCATCTTCACGTTGTAGCGCAGGGTTTCCCAGCTGGTGTAGTTGTCGCCGGACCAGGTCTGCACATAGCGCTGCATGCCCGCAGCTCCGGCGCGCGAGATCAGGAACGGGCGCTTGGCCGGTTCATAGGCGCGCTGGGCTTCGCTCGATGCCTTGATCATCAAGAGCGTATGCAGCGGCTTGGCTTCTGCGGCACGGAAGGGCTTGCCGAAACCATGCACCAGCGGCTTTTCGCTCCAGATTTCAAATTCGTTGTTATCGTTCCAGGTCGAGGCCATGCCGTATTCCAGCAGGGCATCGGTCACGCGTGCTTTCCACCAGTTGAAGGTCTTCGGATTGGTGAAATCGAGGTAGGCGCCGGTCTCATCCCAGAATTGCACCTGGGTTGGGGTGCCATCTTCATCGTGTACGAACAGGCCCTCAGATTGGGCTTCCTCAAAGCGCGGGTGGTCCTTCAGCAAGCAAGGCTTGATGTTCGGGCACAGCTTCACGCCATGATCGAGGTAGTGGTGCACGAACGCCTTCGGATCCGGGAATTTGTCGCGGTTCCAGTTGAAGACGTAGCGTTTCGGGCCGATCGAGGTGTAGCCAGACGACAGGTGGAACGAATCGCACAGGATGTCGTGCTTCTTGCAGCCATCGAGAAATTCGTTCATGCGCTCCTGGGCGTCGGGCGCATCGGTGTAGGTCATGGTCGAACCGGAATAACCCATGCCCCACTTCGGCGTGAACGCAGGGCGGCCGGTCAGCCAGGTATAGCGGCGGGTCACGTCGGCCGGAGTGTTGCCAGCGATGAAGTAGTAATCGAGATCGCCATGGTCAGCCACGAAGTAGCGATAGTGACCATGGTAGTTGTCGAGCTCCTTGCCCATGTTGAAGGTGCAATCGGCCAGCGTGTCGTAGAACAGACCGAAGGTCACCTTGCCGGTCTTCTTGTAGGTCAGGTAGAACGGGATGTGCTTGTACAGCGGATCGGTAGTCCGTGCGTTGTAGCCCATCGGGTCGACGTTGCACATGCGATAGCTCTGGCCCATGCGGTTGGCTTCGCCAGCACGCTCGCCCAGGCCGAAATACATTTCGTCGGCTTCACGCTTGAGGTAGTGATAGACCTTGCTATCCCACCAACCAAAGTTGTAGCTCTGGGTGTAGCGGTCGCTGGCGGCTTTTTGCCAGACGCCATCAACCAGTGTTTCCCAATGGCAATAGAAACCGGTGAGCTGGATAGTCAGGCGGATGCTCTCGGTGCTCAGGCACAGGGTCTCAGCAGTTTGTTCCAGCTTGAATTGCGGCAGCGCAAAGCCGGAAAGATCAAAACGGTCACGGCCGTCATAGGCAATATCTTCGGCACCGGGGGCAATGGCCCAGGTGCGCGGGAAACGCAGCTCGCCCAGGGGTAGCAGCATGACGCGCACCATGTCCTGCTCCAGGACAAAGATATGCGCGACATGACCTTCTGCGCTGGTCAGGGTCAGCTTGTTACCTGCGTTTTCCGCGAGGGTGAAAACCGGGTTATTCGACATCGTTGGCTTTAACATTTTCAGTTCTCCAAGGCAAAACGTTCCCCTCAGTTCCGTTTGGCCTGATTCAATAAGGGATTTGCCTTGCTATCCCGAGGACCGAGAGGAGGATCAGTCCTCGGGACAGTGGCAAAAAATATTAGGAATTAAAATAGATTATTAAAACGGGAAATTAGCCCACCTTGCCGAGCACCACTTCCGGCAACCAGAGTGACAACGCCGGAATGTAGGTGACCAGGAAGAGGCCGATGATTTCCAGTACGAACATCGGTAGTAGCGGCTTGGTAAGCAAGCTCAGTGATACATTGGCAACCCGCGCCGAGATGAACAAGGTGCTACCTACCGGCGGGGTGGCAACCCCGATGCACAGGTTGTAGGTAATGATGATGCCGAAGTGAACGGGTGAAATACCCAGCTTCATGGCCACAGGCAGGAAGATCGGTGTAAAGATCAACAGGCCCGGGGTGATGTCCAGGAACGTGCCGAGCAGCAGCAGCGCCACGTTGAACAACATCATCAACACATATGGATTGCTGGAGAAGTTGATGATGGCATCGGCCAGCATCTTTGCCGAGCCGGTGCTGGCCAATAGCCAGGACATGGTCATCGATACGCCAACCATCAGCATCACCACGGCGGTGCCGACAGCAGCATCCAGCGTGCTCTTGGCGAGCGACTTCCAGCTCAGGCTTTTATAGACGAATTTGCCAAGAACAAAGGTATAAAGCGCGGCCACGCCGGCGGCCTCGGTGGCCGTGAAGATGCCGCCGATGATGCCGCCCATGATGATGATGATCAGCAGCAGGGATGGGAGCGCACGCAGGGTGATCTTGACGGCTTCGGCTGCTGTATAGTGGTAAACCTCTTGTGGCAGGTCGCCCTTGCGTGCTTTCCATGCGATCCAGACCATGACCGCCGCGGCCATGATGATGCCGGGGATATAACCAGCGACGAACAATACGTCGACCGGGGTGCCGCCGGAAATCAGCGAATAGACGATCAGGGCACCGGATGGCGGAATCAGCAGGCCGCACGGCGAGGATGCCACATTGACTGCGGCGCAGAATGGCATGTTATAGCCAGCCTTGCGTTGCAGCGGCGACATCGATGAACCGACCGCGGCACAACTAGCCGATGCGGAACCGGAAATCGCGCCGAACAGGGCATTGGCTACGCAGGTGATATGCGCCATGGAGCCTGGTAACCAGCCTACGACGACCTTGGCTAAGTCCACGAGCCGAAGTGCAATGCCGCCCGTATTCATCATGGCGCCTGCCAAAATAAATAGCGGAATCGCAACCAGTGTAAAGCTATCCAAGCTGGCGGTCATACGCTGGGCGGAAACCACGAATGCGGTGGTCATGTCGGGCGTGACGTTGAACAGCGCCAGCAAGGTGGCAATGCCGATACAGAAGCTGACTGGCACGCCATAGAACAGCAGCACGGTAAACGCGATGCCGAGGATAGTAAGTTCAAACATGGTTATTTCCCCTTGGCGCTGTCGATTTCAGTCGTATCGATTTCAGCTTTGTACAAGGCCTCGTTTTCATGCGCCAGTTTGCGTTCTTCTTCTGCCAAATGATCCAGCGCGACCTGAACTTCATCGACGGTCTGGAAGTTCGACGGCTTCAGCAAAATCAGGATCTGGTAGAACACGGCCAATGCACCACTAATTGGAATGCAGAGGTAGACATAGCCCATGGGCAGGGCCAAAGTGGCGGAAAGTTGCTCATATTGGAACGTGCGCATCACCAGCTTGCCACCACCATAAAACATGACGGTCGACGCGAAGAGCAGCACGATAAGCGCGACCGAGCGCATGTGGGCCTGCAGTTTCTCGCCCTGCAGCTTTTCGGGCAGCATGGTGTAGGCCATATGCTCCAGGCGGCCGCAAGCGTAGGCGGTACCGAGCAGACTGAGCCAAATGATTGCGAAACGTGAGGCTTCTTCAGAAAAGATTGCCGGATCGTTCATTACGTAACGGGTGAAAACCCCGATGATCACGCAGGAAAATAGCGTGAAGAACAGTAGAACCAGCGCAGTTTCCAGTAGCCGGTCAACCACTCGCTTCAAACCAAACAGGAAATTCATTGCGATACCTCGAATGGCTGCCCGACTTGCGGGCAGCCTTTGGTCCAGACAGGATTACTTCACTGCGGCGATCTGGTCGAGCAGTTTGGCGATGTTCGCGTTCTTGCGTTCTTCATCGATCATCGGCTTGGCCTTGGCAATGAAGGCCTGCTTGTTCGGCTTAACAAACTTCACACCGAGTTTTTCAGCCTTGGCAGCCTCGGTCTTTTCAAAGTCCGCCCAGAGTTGCTTTTGCAGCTTGTAGGAATCCATTGCGGCCTGCTTGATGATGTCCTGCTGCGGCTTTTTCAGGGAATCCCAGCGCGCGGCAGAAATGATCAGCACGTCCGGAACCATCTGGTGTTCGGTCATGGAGTAGAACTTGGCCACTTCGCCGTGACGACCATTGGTCAGCGCCGTTACGTTGTTTTCCGCACCGTCAACCACGCCCATTTGCAAGGCGGAATACACTTCGCCATAGGGCATCGGGGTAGGTGTGGCACCCAGGGTCTGGATCATCTTGATGGTGGTCGGGCTTTGCTGTACACGGATCTTCACGCCTTTCAGGTCGTCCGGCGTGTTGATGGCCTTCTTGGCGTAGAAGCTACGGGCGCCAGAATCATAGTAAGCCAGACCGATGAAGCCGGCCTTCTTGGAGGAAGCGAGAATGGTTTCGCCTACCGAGCCTTCCAGTACCTTGAAGAAGTGATCCTTGTCACGGAATACAAATGGCAGGTTGAAGACCTTGAAATCTGGGGAGAATGTTTCCAGCGGGGAAGCGCTGGCCTTGGTCATATCTACCGCACCGTTCTGCACCTGCTCAAGCGTTTCACGCTCGCCACCCAGCACGCCATTCGGGAAGATCGAGATTTCAACGTCGCCTTTGGAGCGTTCCTTCACCAGGTCAGCAAACTTGACCATGGCCTTGTGAACGGCGTGATCTTCCGGCAGGCTGTGTGCCAAGCGCATTTTTTCTACGGCAAATACGGATGATGTGCCGAATGCAAGAGCCAAGCCTGCCAGCAAACCAAGATGTTTAGCCTTCATTTCTAATCCTCCTGAATTTTGATAAATCAGTATCTGGGCCAGTTGGCCCATCTGTTCCAAAGCACAAGGGTTGTTTGTAGTCCCCGGTTGCTGGGTACGTAAAAATTACCTGTGAAGATTGGGTTCATCAACAATAAATTCTGCAAAAATTCTCATGCATGATGTTTGTTATGTTTTTTTTGCTCCTTTATGTATTTATTACAGATAGTTGCTCGTGTGAAAATATTTTCATTCCATTGATCGGCGGTGGTGCGTACTGATCTATTGAGTGATCCGGCGCTGGGGGTGGTTTCACCTTAGATCAGTACGCAACAGACCGTGCCGTTTTTGTTCAGCACCCCAGCTTGGTTGATGTTCCCTTGATGCTCCAGTCGGCAGGATCCAGCCGGCGCCCTTCTGCTTCGATCACACCATTGGCACGGAACACAATAGTTCCATAAACAGGATCGGCAACGATCAGATCGCCCTCCTGTTCCTGAACCGAGATGGCACCGAAACGTTCCACAAAATCGCCCAGGCCAGCGCCCGTGGCTTGATCGTCGAACCGCACGATCCAGCGGCCTTTGTGCCCTGGCAGGCGGACTTCGCAATGGCGGGTCGGGCCGCTTGTTACCGGCTCGAACGTCTGGCTGCCCAGCACCACGGCCATGGCTTCACCTGAGCGGATGCCGATCTGGCGTTCCTGCAGGCTGACCTCATCGAACTCGTTGAGCGGCAGCCAGGCATGGGTGAAATCCGGCTGATCCGGGTGCGCGTTGAAGTCCACGATGGCCAATGCGCGATATTGGTGGACGCGCGGCAGTGTGCCGCAGCCACCCCAGTAGGATGGGCGGCCATAGCCGAACTGGATGGTTTCGCCCGGATGGTTGATCCACAGTTGTGCTTCGGGCTTGTTGCCCAGACGCAGGTGCAGCGGAGTTTCCTGATAGCCCCACTCATTCCAGCGATACGCAGCGATCGAGCCCATCGCGGCGTGGCGGGTCTTGTAGTGATACAGCTTGGCGATACGGTTGGCGCCCTGGGCGTAGCACCACTCCAGCGCCTTGTCGCCTTGATATAGTGCGATGTCGGCCAGTTCCGCCGGGATGTGCAGGCCGTGATCGCGCAGCAGGATTGCCATCTGTGGCAGGGCATGGAACCGGCCACCATAGCCGCCCACACCCCAGATCAGGCGAGCGATGCCGGACAATTCCAACGTACGTGCGGCACGCAGGGTATGTTCGTACGAGCGCCCCTGCGAGGCGGTCATCACGCCCTGATGTGCCGAGCGCGCAACCAGTTCGATCAGGCGCTGGATGGCGGCGGTGGCACGCTGGCGAATGCTTGCATCAGATGACAAACCGGCCAGCGCGGTCAGACCCTTGAGGTCGATCGGGAAGTACGGCACCGAATTCCATTCGGCCATCTCGCATACTTCGAAATGATCGAGCCAGCTGGCAATGCGTTGGCGACCGACTTCGGCCTGCTCGCGCCCGGAGCGCTGCGAGCGTACAAACGTGGCATCCGGGAACAAGGTGCCGGCCAGATGCGCGGCAGTGTGGAACAGCAGGGCATGGTTTTCCGAGAAATACCATTGCACATCGTTGCCCGGTTCATCCATCCAGTAGCGGAAATTCAGAATCGCCTCATCCAGTCTGGCACGCACCGCCGCGCCGATCTGGTCGCCATAAGCCATGCGGCACCACAGCAGCGGCACCAGCGTGAAATCGGCGCAATCGTGGCAATCGTTCACCGCCTCCAGCGTTTCCGCAATCATCGCATCGGTCTCGGCACTCGCACGGCCACTGGCCAGACGCGCCAGCGCACGCACGCTGCTGCGCTCGCTGTGCTCCGATACCGCAGCCAGCGCTTCCTCGATCCGGGCCGGCAGCGTTGCCGGCGCCTTGCCCTGGCGCTGTTCCGGGTAGATTTCGACGCCGAGTACGCGCGAGATGTGGAAATCACCGCTGCGCAGCGTCAGGTTGAAATGGCGGAAATCGGCGGGAATATCATCCACGCGGGCGATGACCAAGCTGGTCTGGCCTGCCTGCAGACGTGCTTGCAAGGTGATCGATTCGAGCGAGATGAAATCGCCCTTCACGACAGTCGTCACATCCAGATCGGCCGGTGCGGCAAACGGCAGTACGATGGCGATCTCGCCTTCGGTGTAGGCCGGCTGGTCGAACGCGGCATCATCGAGCAGCGCCTCCATTTGGCCCGCGAGTTCCGGCGCAATCGGCACCGGCAGCGCCACACTGGCCGGTACACCGGAGAGATAGTCGAGCTGGAAAAAATAGCGCGCATCGCGCTCGGCCAGATCGTCGAAGTACACGCGGATTTCGTTCAAGCCCTGCTGCAGCGTGACCGTGACTTCGAACGATTCTTCCAGATTGCGCTGGTAGCTGGCGCTCCATAGCACTTCTTCCCCGTTCACCTGCAGGATGGCGCCCCCGCAGGTGGAAATCTTCAGCGTGGCTTCGCCGGCCTGTGCGGCATCCAGCGCGGTCCGGGCCCAGGCGGCAACGCGGGTCGGGCGGAACCAGAAACCGGAAAGGTCGATGCGGCTGGAGCCAAACGGATGCCACCAGCGCACCGGTTCAAACGTGCTGAGCGGCACTGGATGCTGGCCGCGGAAAGCCTGGGCGAATTCGGTACGGCACGGATATTCGTGCGGGATGAAGTTCTTGTGCTTGGTCAGGAAGAAGAATGGGTCCATCTCGCCCTGCATCGGCCGCGGTGCCACGTCATAACGTTCCTCGGTGATGGCGGAAAGCTGCCAATGGCGGATCGCCTGGCCAGGCTGCAAGGCAATCTTGCGGAATTGGGTATCGGTAGCAAAGGTATTCATGGTTGTTCCCGGATTCAGAGAAGATCGGCCATGCTCAGTGGCGACACATCGGTGTATTGCTGGTTTTCACCGGTCATGCCCCAGATGAAGGCATACGGGCCCGAGCCTGCGCCCATGTGGATCGACCAGGATGGCGAAATCACCACTTCCTGATTGGCCACGACCAGATGGCGGGTTTCTTCCGGCGGCCCCATCAGGTGGATGACCCGATCGTCGGGTGCAATATCGAAGTAGAGGTAGGCCTCCATGCGCCGCTCATGCAGGTGCGGCGGCATGGTGTTCCAGGCGCTGCCCGGCTCGACCTCGGTAATGCCCATCATCAACAGGCAGGAAGGTGCGACTTCCGGATGGATGTACATTGCCAGATTGCGCACATTGCTGCGGCGGGTCTCGCCCAGATGCAGCGGCTTGGCCTCATCGCGCCGGATCAGCCGGTGCGGGTGGCTCACGCCAGCCTGAACCGAATTCAGGTAGAAGCGTGCCGGTTGGGCCGGATCGTCGCTGGCGAATTCGATGTTTTGCGCACCCCGGCCGATATACAGCACTTCGCGGTTGGCCAGCACAAAGACCTCGCCATCGACCGTGATCTTGCCGGCGCCGCCGATATTGGCCACGCCCATCTCGCGTGCCGATAACAGATACGGCGTGCCGATGTCGCTGCCATCGCCGATCTGCAGCGGGGTGGCAGCGGGAGAGCAGCCGCCGACGATCATGCGGTCTTCATAGCAATAGACCATGCGGACCTGATCCGACGGGAACAGGTTCGATAGCAGAAAATGCGCGCGCAACTCCGTCGTGTTGTAGCGGGCAATGTCTTGCGGAGCGCCGCAGTGAAGCGATTCCATCCCTGTTCCCCCTGTCAGTCGATCTGGTGTTGCGAGGCTTCCACCAGGCACAGCATGGCCAGCGCCTGGCCGTAGGCGGTCGGCTGGATCGGGATATCTTTGTAGAACTGCAGATCACGGCCCATGCGTGTACCGTAGGACACATTCAGCACGGTGCCGGAAGCATCGATGTTGTTGCGTACGGCTTGCAGCGCGCGCAGACCGGCCTCCTGCCATTCCGGGCGACCCAGCCCCATGCGGGCAGCTTTGAGCAGGCCATAGCCGAAGCCGGCGGTAGCGGAAATTTCCTCATACGAGGTCGGATCGTCGAGCAGGGTATGCCAGGCGCCGCTCGGGGCCTGCATGCGCACCAGCGATTCCACCTGCGATTCGAAGCAGCCGAGGAAGAAATCGCGCAGGCCGCCTTCCAAGCCGGCCAGTTCGATGAATTCCAGGATGCCGGCGGTGATCCAGGCATTGCCGCGCGCCCAGCGTGCACGGGCGAAGTTGTGGCGGCCATTGAAGGCCCAGCCGTGGAACCACAGGCCGGTTTCGGTATCAGTCAGGTAGCGCGCATGCACGAGGAATTGGCGGATCGATTCTTCCACCAGTTCCTGCCGGCCCGAGGCCTTGCCGTAGCTGGCCAGGAACAGCGCCACCATGAAGAGCGTGTCATCCCAGACTTCGTTGTCGTTGACGCCATCGGATACCACGTGCTGGAACGCCATTTCCGGCGTACGCGGCAGCTTGGTCATCACGTCATCGGCCCAGGCATCCAGCACCGGCTGCCAGCGCGGATCACGCGTCTGTGCCCACAGCATCGACAGCGGCAGCATCGGTGCGGTGGTGTTGATGTTGAGCTTGGGCAGACCGGCGGCAATGCGCTTTTCAAACCAGCTTTCCAGCAACTGGCGCAGATCGTCGCGGCCCGTGGCTTGCCACAACTTCACCAGACCAAACAGGCCCACGCCTTGCGGCCACTCCCAGCTATCGAACGAGATGTAATCGCCAGGCGTGCCGTCCAGATTCGGTTCGTTGAAGCGGCCGGTATCCTTGAGCCCGGTAATGCCGTGGATCAGCAGATCGAGTTGTGCCTGCAGAGTGTTTGCTTGAGTCATCGTAGAACGCCTTATCAGTTTAAAAATGCCAGAACCTGTTCATAGTCTTGCTGCGAGGCCTTGATCAGAGCTCATGCGCTGCTCTTCACCCCGCTGAGGACCTCTCGCTAAGACTTTGAACAGGCTCTCAGAACAATCTTGAATTCGTAGCATTCTAGGCATCCGTTACAAAATTGCGCAACACGAAAATAATTTGCGCAAAATGTGTTTGCGGTACAATCAAACTCAGTGAGTACCAGCCCGCCATTTCGGCTTGATGACATGAAAAAAAACACTGCAAAACACACCGCCACGCAGAGTGACGAGACAGGTGATGTAGCCCCGCGTCGCGCACGCCTGGAAGACATTGCCAAACGCTGCGGCGTATCGGTCAGCACGGTTTCCCGCGCATTGTCCGGCGAAAAAGGGGTTAGTCAGGAACTGAGGCAATCGGTGCAGGATGTGGCGCGCGCGCTGCGCTATGCGGTGCCGATCGAGATCGGTGGCAGCAAGGTGGTGCTGGCGACATCGCGTGCGGCGATGGTCGATTATGCCCGCAGCCAGTTCACCTGGTATGTGCTGGAAGGGCTGAAAAAACGTGCCGAGATGATGGGGATCGAAATCGTCATCGAGCCGATTGCCGATGCCGGTATCGCCAGGATCATCGATCTGGAACAGGATGCATCGGTTTCCGGCGTGATTTTCCTGACCGTGGATGACCCGCAGATCCTCGATGCCGCTGCCAGGTTCAGCAAGCCGGTGGTGCTGGTCAACAGCGATGACCCGCTGATGCGGCTATCCAGCGTGCTGCCATGCAACCGCTCGGCTGCACGGCTGGCAACCGATTACCTGCTGCGACAAGGGCATCGCAAGATTGCTTTTCTGATGTGTCCGGGTCGCCGCACTATCGAGCAGCGTCAGGAGGGATGGCGAGAAGCATTCAGTCAGTATGGCTTGCCGGTTCCCGACGCCCTGACCATCGCCGTGAACGACTGGTTGCCGGAACTGGCCGAACAGGCCGTAATGGCGCGCATCCGCGATAACCGGGAGGCGTTTTCCGCCATCCTGTGTGCCGGTGACAGTCTGGCGACCGGCGCCATCCGCGGCCTCATGAATCTGGGCTGCCGTGTGCCGGCCGATTTCTCCATCGTTGGCATGGATGACCTGCCGTTTGCCGAGTACATGGATCCCCCGTTGACCACCATCCATCTGCCGGTCAGCGAAATGGGATCGACTGCACTGGAGTTAATGCAGGAGATGATTTCCGGCAACATTACGCTGCCGCGCCGCATCGAACTGGCTTGTGCGCTGCGGGAACGTCAATCGGTACGGGGAATATAGTCATGACCGGAAAGCTCAAGATCAAGGAAATTGCCAGGCAGACCGGGGTCTCGATCAGCACGGTTTCCCGCGTTCTGGCTGGCAAATCCAATACGAGCACCGAAGCCAAGCAACGCGTGCTGGAATGTGCCCGATTGAACGGCGTGCTGACAGATATGTCGGTGGGGCGCTTGCTGTTCAACAACGTCACTGTTTTTGCACCGCCTCGTGCCTTTGATGTGCGCACTGACATCTTTTACTACAAGGTTTTGCAGGGCATCCGCAGTGCCGTGGCGGATCAGGAAATCCGCATCAGTTATTGCCCGATCGATGAGTATGACAGCGATATTCCATTGTTTCTGAAACGGATCAGCGATCCGTCCTGTGAAACGGCCTTGATCATCGGCATTGATGATCCACGCGTGCATGAGCTGGCCGCTGATATTGGCAAGCCCTGCGTGCTGATCAATAGCATTGACCGTAGCATGCGGCTGGATGGTGTTTTGCCGGATCACCGCCTGATTGGCGATTTCTCGGCAAACTATCTTATCGAGCACGGGCACCGCGATATCCTGACCATTATCTGCCTGCGCCGCCAGACCATGGTTCGTCGGCTGAACGGGATCAAGCAAGCCTTCGCGACCCACAATATGGAGTTCGATGACAGCCGTCACCTGATTTCTACCTCCGGCTTTGGCACGGACGAAGCACGCGAGGCGTTGACGACATTTTTCAAAAACCTGACACGCGATCAATATCCGACGGCAATTCTGGCGGGGGGCGATTTTATTGCCGTTGGTGCCCATGAGGCGTTGATGACTCTGGGGCTGTCGGTGCCGGGTGATATTTCCATCATGAGCATGGATGGATTCAATCTGGCAGAAATCCATGATGTGCCACTTACCGCCGTGCATGTCCCGCGGGATGAGTTGGGGGAGGAGGCGCTGCGCTTGCTGCAGTTGCGGGTGACGCGGCCGGAAGTACCGTTTCGTACCCTGCTTTTGAGCGGCAAGCTGGTGGTGCGCAGTTCCGTCAAACGTGTCAGCAACAAGATCAAGGCAGCAGTCAGCACCAAGAACCATGGCCTGTACGGCAATTGATTGATCTTCCAGTCAAAACTGAACCGATGGCCAATGGCATGCGCAACGGGCATGATCAGGCCGACCAGTAGATGGCCCGGATGGGCCATTTTGTTTCTATAGTGAGTCTTGGTTGTCGGTTCAAAATCGCAGGTCAGCAACAGCTTCCTTCGGACAAAATTATTGTGTAGCGGGTTATTTACGGCTACATAATACTAGTATACTATTGGCCTTGTTTTTAATTGTCTGACAATTTCAGATTGGGATCGGACGATTGTTGGGCGGTATATTTGAAATCAATGGAGCAAACACATGGCACGTATCCCCTTTGAAACCATGCAGGCAGTTGTGGCAGAAGCCTTTATGCGCGCAGGCATGAACGAGCACGATGCCAATATCTGTGCGCGTACGCATACCGAATCCAGTTGCGACGGCGTCTATTCGCATGGCCTGAATCGGGTGGCACGTTTTGTCGACTACGTGAAGCGTGGCTGGGTCAATCTGGATGGCAAGCCTGAGCTGGTGAAGAAGCTGGGTGTGATCGAAATCTACGATGGCCATTGCGGCCCCGGCATCCTGAATGCTTACCACGCCACGGAGCGCGCGATGGCCATGGCGGCAGAGCAGGGAGTTGGTATTGTCGCGCTGCGCAATACCACGCACTGGATGCGCGGTGGTGCGTACGGCTGGCATGCCGCCGACAAAGGCTTTATCACCATCAGCTGGACCAATACTGAATCGTGCATGCCGGCCTGGGGTGGCAAGAATCCGCGTCTGGGCAACAACCCGTTCGTGATGGCCGTACCACGTCAAAAAGGCCATATCGTGCTGGATATGGCGATGTCGCAATATTCCTACGGCAAGCTGCAGGTTACCCGTCTCAAGGGTGAGCAATTGCCATTCCCTGGCGGTTTCGACAAAGATGGCAATCTGACCGCCGAGCCGGGCCCAATCGAGGAATCCATGCGCATCCTGCCGATGGGCTACTGGAAAGGCTCCAGTTTCTCGATCCTGCTCGATACACTGGCTGCTGTGTTGTCCGAAGGGCTGGCAACCAACGACATCGACAAGATCCAGCGTGGCAGTTGCACCGGCTGTTCCCAGATTTTCATCCTGATCGATCCGCGCCAATTGGGCGGGGAAGAGTTCACCAACCATGTTGCCGATGGCGTGGCCGATTATGTGAACTCATCCACACCGGCAGAAGGCAGCCGCGAAGTGCGTTATCCGGGTGAATCGGTGATTCGCACCCGCAAGGATCATCTGGCCAACGGTATCGTGGCCGATGATGGCGTCTGGGCCGAAGTGCTGGCGCTGGCAGGGCGGAGTGCCTGAGCATGAATGGGGCTGTGCGACAACATGAATCTGCAGCGAGCATGGTTAACCCCATGACACTATCGCCGATCGTTCGTACGCCCCTTACTTATCTGCCTGTCAGTCAGCAGATCTATCAGGCGGTGCGCCAGGACATCATTGCCTGCCAGTTGCTGCCGGGGGCAAAGCTGTCGGAAAAGGAACTATCCGAACGTTTTGGCATTTCCCGTCAGCCCGTGCGCGAAGCATTGATCAAGCTGAGCCAGGATGGCTTGATTCAGGTGTTGCCGCAACGGGGCACGTTTGTGCGCCGGATCTCGGCCAAACGCGTGGCAGATGGCCGTTTTATCCGCGAGGCGATCGAGCTTGCCGTGGTTGAAAAGGCCGCTGGCGGGCTGGCCAAACCGGTACTTGAAGCGCTGGAGTGCAATCTGCAGGCGCAGGAAGAGGAAGTGCGCAAGCAAAATCGCGAACGCTTCCTGGTGTTCGATGATGCTTTTCACGACGCACTGGCGCAGGCCATTGATTGCGCCAGTGCCTGGCAAATGCTGCAGCACATCAAGGCCAATATGGATCGGGTGCGCTATCTGAGCTTGGCCAATGAATCGCCGTTATCCGTTCTGCTTATGCAGCACCAGGCGATTTTTCAGGCAATCAAGGCGCAAGATGCGCAAGCCGCCCGCCTGGCCGTACAACATCATCTGAAGGAGTTGAATCTTACCTTCGCATCGATTGCCACGCGCAACAGCGACTGGTTTGAACCCTGACGTTATCCCAGCTTTCTGCAGACGAACCGAATCCTGAACTCAAAATGTACTAGGAGGAGAACATGCAGTTACTTACGTTCGCAAACCGCCTTTTGCGCGGTCTGATGGTAGCCACCATTGGTCTGATGGCGGTGCTGGTCTTCATCAACGTGGTCTTGCGCTACGGGTTCAACTCGAACCTGGGCGTGACCGAAGAAGTCGCCCGCTATCTGTTCGT
>NZ_JBVVOL010000034.1:0-22528 GCF_055810895.1 Formivibrio sp. oc-25
CGCCTCAGCGCCGATGATAGTGCAGATTGCCTGTGTGAAAGTAGGTCATCGCCAGACTCCCCTTAAAAACCCCCAGCCCACAAAGCTGGGGGTTTTGCTTTGGCGCTCAAGGTGATGCAGATGGCCAGCGGACAAGCTTTCCGGTAATGTTCGGCATCAACAGATTTCGAGCCTGCAATGCCCTCTACTGACTGGAAAAAATTGCTGTTCACCCGGCGGATGCTGATCTGTGTATTTACCGGGTTTAGTTCTGGTCTGCCACTTTATCTATTGCTTAATCTCATTCCCGCCTGGCTGAAATCGGAAGGGGTGGATTTGAAAGCAATTGGCTTCTTTGCTTTGATCCAGTTTCCTTATACTTGGAAATTCATCTGGGCCCCGGTGCTCGACCGCTATGCGCTGCCGATGCTTGGCCGCCGCCGTGGCTGGATGGGGCTGAGTCAATTATTGCTGCTGGTTGCAATTGCCGGCTTCGGTCTGTTCTCCCCCGTACATGATCTCTGGAGTATTGCTTACCTGGCGCTGGGGGTGGCCTTTTTCAGTGCTAGTCAGGATATTGTCCTGGATGCTTTCCGGCGTGAAATATTGACCGATGCCGAGTTGGGATTGGGTAACGCCGTGCATGTCAACGCTTATCGGATTGCCGGCTTGGTGCCCGGTGCGCTGTCGTTGATTCTCGCGGATCACCTGCCTTGGGGGCAGGTTTTCATGGTTACAGCACTGTTCATGTTGCCTGGGCTTGCACTCACCTTGATGGCAAGCGAGCCGCAACTGGCTCGTGCGCCCAAGACATTACGCGAGGCCGTGGTTGAGCCGTTTCATGAATTCATCACACGTGAGGGCTGGCGAAGTGCCTTGTGCATTCTGGCATTCATCTTTCTGTATAAGCTGGGTGATAGCATGGCTACGGCACTGGCAACGCCGTTTTATCTGGATATCGGTTTCAGTAAAACCGATATTGGTCTGATTGCCAAAAATGCTGGCCTGTGGCCTAGCGTGATCGGGGCAATGCTAGGTGGTGTCTGGATGATCAAGCTGGGAATTAATCGGGCACTGTGGGTGTTTGGTGTGGTGCAAGTCGTGACAATTGTTGGGTTTGTCTGGCTGGCAGGCTTGGGTGAACCGCTCAAGCCCGCTTTGGCATTGGTGATCAGTCTGGAGTCTCTGGGTGCAGGATTGGGGACAGCAGCGTTTACCGCATACATTGCGCGCGCTACCGACCCACGTTACACGGCGACCCAGTTCGCATTGTTTACCAGCCTGGCCGCTGTTCCCAGGACCTTCTTCAATGCCAGTACGGGGTGGCTGGTTGAGCAGCTGGGCTGGGCGAATTTTTTCTGGCTTTGTGTTTTTCTGGCCTTGCCGGGCATGATGCTGTTGTGGCGGGTGGCGCCTTGGTCTGATGACATCAAAGCTCAGAGTGTATAGTCATAGTCGACCAGCAGTGGTGCATGGTCGGAGAATTTTTCTTCTTTGTAGATGCTGGCACCGCGGGCAGTCTGGGCGAGACCACTGGTTGCAATGTGATAATCGATGCGCCAGCCCACATCTTTGGCATAAGCTTGACCACGATTTGACCACCAGGTGTAGCCAGGCGCTTCCGGGTAAAGCTGGCGCCATACATCAACATAATCCAGCTCCAGAAAAACTTTATCCAGCCAGGCACGTTCTTCCGGCAAGAAGCCGGAATTCTTGAGATTGCCTTTCCAGTTTTTCAAGTCAATTTCCCGGTGAGCAATATTCCAGTCACCCAGCAACAGAATATCTCGCCCGGATGAGCGAAGCCCTTCCAGGTGAGACCAGAATCTGTCCATGAAGCTGAATTTGACCTGCTGGCGTTCTTCTGAGCTGGAGCCGGAAGGCAGGTAGACCGATATCACCGATAGTTTGGCAAATCGTGCTTCGATGTAGCGCCCCTCGGCGTCAATGTCCTTGATGCCGATGCCGGCGATGACTTCGTCAGGTTCGTATCGACAATAGAGGCCAACCCCGCTATAGCCCTTTTTTTCGGCAAAATGAAACCAGCCCTTCAGTTGCGCAGGGCTGCGCATGGCTTCGCTAAGGTCAGCGTGCTGTGCCTTGAGCTCCTGCAAGGCGACAATGTCTGCGTCCTGAGCGGCTAGCCAGTTCAAGAAACCTTTGTTGGTGGCCGAGCGGATGCCATTGAGGTTGGCCGAAATAATACGCATTGGGCGAGCTCCAGTGGAAAGTGCTATGCTTTTTATTCGTTGAAATAGTAAACAGGTGTAAACAAATGTCTGACTTCCGTCGGGAATTTATCGAATTTGCCGTCAATCAGAACGTACTGCGTTTTGGCGAGTTTATCACCAAGGCTGGCAGAGCTTCCCCCTACTTCTTCAATGCCGGTTTGTTTTATACCGGCTCAGCCTTGGGGGCTTTATCCCGCTTTTATGCCAAGGCTGCTATGGCTTCCGGCCTGCAATTCGATGTGTTGTTCGGGCCGGCGTACAAGGGGATCACCCTAGCATCGGCCACGTCGGTAGCGCTGGCTGATGCGGGGCGTGATACTCCTTTTTGCTATAACCGCAAGGAAGCCAAGGATCACGGCGAGGGCGGTGTACTGGTTGGAGCCCCCCTGAAAGGGCGCGTGCTGATCATTGACGATGTCATTTCGGCGGGTACTTCCGTGCGGGAATCGGTCGAGATGATTCGGGCGGCAGGTGCTGAGCCGGCAGGCGTATTGATTGCACTGGACAGGCGCGAGCGTGGCCTGGGTGAATTATCTGCGGTGCAGGAAGTAGAGCGAGATTATGGTATTCCCGTTGTCAGTATCGGGTCGCTGGATGATTTGCTGGGTTACCTGGCTGATCGTCCTGCCATGATTGAGAACCTGCATAAGGTTGAGCAATATCGCGCGCAATACGGCATTCGCTGAGGTCATGCTGATGAAGACGGGCTTCCATCTCATTGTTGTTTTATCGGCATGGACCACCTTGCTGATTCCGAATGTCGAAGCCCGTTTGTATCGTTGGACCGACGCCCAAGGCAATGTTCATTACAGTGACAAATTGCCGGATTCCCAAGCACAAGGGCTGACCGAACTGGATCAACGTGGCATGGTGCGCAAGACGCCGGAAAAGCGCGCGTCAGCAGGTGATCTTGCTCGCCAGCAGGAAGAACAGAAAGCATTGCTCGAGCAAAAGCGGCGCGACCGCGCACTGCTGGATTCCTTCAGCAGCCCTGCAGAAATTGACGCGCTACGTGATAGACAGATCAATGCCGTGCAAGTCAGACAACAGACTATTTTGGTGAGAGCGCAAGAGCTGCAGGGAAAACAGGCAAAATTGAAGCAGCAGGCTGATGCCCTACGCCAGAAAAAGAAAAAAATCCCGGAAGCGCTGACACAGGACATGCTGGCGGCAGACAAGGATGCGGACAGGCTGAATCTGGAATCAAAGAAAATGGCAGATGAAATTGATGCCATCAAATCCCGTGCTGAGCATGACAAAAATCGTTTGCTGGAACTGCGCGGCGCTCATTGAAAAAAGGATCCTTTGTGATGACAGCAGAGAATGATCATCCAGGTAGTATCTTGGGAATTGATATCGGTGGCTCGGGCATCAAGGGTGCGCCGGTCGATATCACCAACGGTGTTTTGCTGTCGGATCGTATCAAGCTGGAAACGCCGCAACCCGCCACGCCTCAGGCCGTGGCACAGACGGTTCGTGAATTGGTCAGTCGTTTTGACTGGAAGGGTCCGATTGGATGTACCTTCCCGGCCATCGTTCATCATGGTGTAACGCTTTCCGCCGCGAATGTAGACAAAAGCTGGGTAGGCGCCCCGGCACAACAGATCTTGACCGATGCTGTTGGCCAGCCCTTGTTATTGCTCAATGATGCAGATGCTGCGGGCTTGGCGGAAGTCACTTTTGGCGCGGCCAGGGGTGTGATGGGTACGGTCATTGTGCTCACGCTTGGCACCGGCATTGGCAGTGCGTTGATTGTTGATGGCCGCTTGGTTCCCAATACAGAGTTCGGACACCTGCAGTTCAAGGGCGGAGTGGCGGAAAAATACTGCTCGGCCAGGATCAAGGAGACTGAAGGGCTAAAGTGGAAAGAATATGCCCTGCGCCTGAATGACTATCTCAATCACATCGAATTGCTGTTTTCTCCTGATCTGATCATTATTGGTGGCGGCATCAGCCGCAAACATGAAAAATTCCTTCCAGAAATTAAGTTGCGAGCACGTGTATTACCCGCCGCACTGCGCAATGACGCGGGGATCGTTGGGGCGGCGCTAGCTGTTGCCCGGGCCGGTTTGTGCTGACGCAACCCACTGATCTGGCTTAAAATACTGCGCTTTCTTCCCGCAGGTATTCATAGCCTCCCCATGCTTTACCCCACCCGATATGATGTGATTGTGGTCGGTGGCGGCCACGCCGGCACTGAGGCCGCCTTGGCTGCTGCCCGTATGGGCTGCAGAACCTTGTTGCTGACTCATAATATTGAAACCCTCGGACAGATGTCCTGCAATCCATCGATTGGTGGCATTGGCAAAGGCCATCTGGTTCGAGAGGTGGATGCCCTGGGCGGCGCAATGGCGCTGGCAACCGACATGGGCGGCATTCAATTCCGGACGCTTAACAGCTCCAAAGGTCCAGCCGTACGTGCAACGCGCGCGCAGGCCGACCGGATCCTGTACAAGGCCGCCATCCGGAATATGCTGGAAAATCAGCAGAATCTGGATATTTTCCAGCAGCAGGTGGATGATCTGACGGTCGAGGGTGACAGGGTGACTGGGGCGGTAACCCAGGCCGGGATTCGCTTTCAAAGTTCGACGGTTGTTCTCACGGCCGGGACGTTCCTCTCCGGCAAAATTCACATCGGCCTGGAAAATTACGTGGGCGGGCGCGCCGGTGATCCGGCGGCACTCACTCTGGGTGCCCGATTGCGGGAAATGCATCTGCCCGCAGGTCGGCTGAAAACAGGTACGCCGCCGCGCATCGATGGTCGGACGATTAATTTTTCCGTGCTTGAAATTCAACCGGGCGATGATCCCGAACCTGTTTTTTCCGTGCGTGGCAGCAGGGCCATGCATCCGAAACAGTTGCCATGCTGGGTTACCCATACCAATGCCCGTACACACGAGATCATCCGCTCGGGATTTGATCGCAGTCCGATGTTCACTGGCAAGATTGAAGGTGTGGGGCCACGGTATTGCCCGTCGATCGAGGACAAGATTAACCGATTTGCGGACCGCGACAGTCATCAGATCTTTCTCGAGCCCGAAGGACTGACGACACACGAATTCTATCCAAATGGCATTTCAACCAGTCTGCCTTTTGATATCCAGCTGGCCCTGGTGCGTTCGATGCCGGGTTTGGAAAATGCGCATATCCTGCGTCCGGGCTATGCGATCGAGTACGATTACTTCGATCCACGCAATCTGAAGTCCTCGTTTGAAACCAAATCGATCAATGGTTTGTTCTTTGCTGGGCAAATCAATGGCACGACCGGCTATGAGGAGGCGGCGGCA
Source organism: Formivibrio sp. oc-25 (assembly GCF_055810895.1). Lineage (NCBI taxonomy): Bacteria > Pseudomonadati > Pseudomonadota > Betaproteobacteria > Neisseriales > Chitinibacteraceae > Formivibrio > Formivibrio sp. oc-25. Next base: position 5,498 of record NZ_JBVVOL010000034.1, read on the forward strand.
CAAGGATTGCTCGCGGGCCTGAATGCCGCCTTGCAAGCGCAGGGCAGGGACGCTTGGTGTCCTGCCCGTGACGAGGCCTACCTGGGTGTGATGGTGGATGATTTGATCACGCGAGGCGTTACCGAGCCGTACCGTATGTTCACCAGTCGAGCAGAGTATCGGTTGCAGTTGCGTGAGGACAATGCCGATTTGCGTCTGACCGAGGCAGGGAGAAGCCTGGGCTTGGTGGACGATGCGCAATGGGAAGTATTTTGCCGCAAGCGTGCTGCGATCGATGCTGAAAAACAGCGCTTGCAATCAACATGGGTCAATCCGAAGGTATTGCAGGCCGCTGAGGCGGAACGGGTGTTGGGCAAGGCGATCGAACGTGAATACACGCTGGCTGATTTGCTGCGCCGGCCTGATGTTTCATATTCATCATTGATGTCACTGACTGCGGCCGGTCCCGGCGTAGAGGCGACAGACGTGGCAGAGCAGGTGGAAATCCAGCTCAAATATGAAGGTTATATCGAGCGCCAGAGAGATGAAGTGGCACGGCGCGAAGGGACAGAAAATTTGGCGCTGCCGGCCGATTTCGATTACAGCCAGGTCTCGGGCTTGTCCAGGGAGTTGCAGCAGAAGCTGTCCCTGCACAAGCCACAGACGATTGGCCAGGCATCACGAATTTCAGGCATCACGCCGGCTGCGATTGCATTGCTGCTTGTGCATCTCAAAAAAAGGCAGCTCGCCGAACACGTAGGTAAGGTGGCTGAATGACAACGAATTTATCCGTGCAGCTGACAGAAGGGTTGGCAGCGATGGGGATCGCCATGTCCCCGCAACAGCGGGAGAAGCTGCTGGCCTATGTGGCACTGCTGCTTAAGTGGAATAAAACCTATAGCCTGACGGCTATTCGTGAGCCCGAGCGCATGGTCGCGCACCATCTGCTTGATTCCCTTGCGCCATTGCCATATTTCCCGGACTTTGCTGAACGTGTGCTGGATGTCGGGTCGGGTTTTGGTACGCCGGGTATTCCGCTGGCCATTGCCAAGCCTGAGTGGCAATTGGTACTGCTTGACAGCAATAGCAAGAAAACCAGTTTTCTGCGCCAAGTGCTGTTGGAGCTGCAGTTGCCAAATGTTCAGATCGTAACGGAACGCGTTGAACGCTATGCGCCGGATTTTCTGTTTCAGGTGATAACTTCGCGGGCATTCGCTGATCTATCGGATTTTATTCGTCTGACGGCACATTTATTGGCGCCGGGAGGGCAGTGGCTGGCATTGAAGGGGGTATATCCCCATGAAGAGATAGCCAAGTTGCCCGATAGTGCTCAGGTAAAAGGTGTGGATAAATTGATGGTGCCCGGTATTGATGCCGAGCGCCATCTGGTACATGTAGTGCCAAGCTAAGTGCAGGAGGGGATGATGCGGGTATTGGCCGTTGCCAATCAAAAGGGTGGTGTCGGCAAAACCACAACGGCGGTGAATCTGGCGGCCAGTCTTGTTCATCTGGGTAAGCGCGTGTTGCTGGTGGATCTCGATCCTCAGGCTAATGCCACCATGGGAAGCGGTATCGACAAGGCGCACCTCAGACACTCGGTTTACAGCTTGCTGATCGGAAAGTCGGATGTCCGGCAGGCAAGACAGCGTTCTGAGACGGGAAATTTCGATTTGCTGCCTGCGTGCCGTGATTTGGGCGGCGCAGAGGTGGAGTTAGTTGATGTTGAACAGCGTGAATTCCGTCTTAAGCAGGCGTTGGAGGAATTGGCCGGTGAATATGATTATGCCTTGATAGATTGCCCACCCGCCCTGAATTTGCTGACGCTCAATGGTCTGGTGGCGGCTGATTCCGTGATGATTCCCATGCAGTGTGAATACTATGCATTGGAGGGGTTGACTGATCTGGTCAATACGCTCAAGCGAATCAAGCAGTCATTGAACAGGCGGATCGAAATCGAAGGCTTGCTGCGTACCATGTTTGATCCGCGTAGTACTTTGTCACAGCAGGTGTCGGATCAGCTGGTCAAGCACTTTACATCAAAGCTTTATCATACGGTAATCCCGCGCAATATCCGCTTGGCCGAGGCGCCAAGTTATGGTCGACCTATTCTTGCCTATGACAAGAATTCCAAGGGGGCGCAGGCTTATCTGCAATTGGCAGAAGAGTTGCTGGCGCGCAGCAGTGCACGAGAAATGGAAATGGCATGAACAAGAAATTCAAGGGGCTTGGACGCGGACTGGATGCGCTTATGGGCGATACCTCCGCAGCAGAAACATTGCAAACCTTGCCGATATCGGCGTTGCAGCCAGGAAAATATCAGCCGCGAACGCATATGGATCCCGAGGCGCTGGAAGAGTTGGCCTCATCGATCCGAAAACAGGGATTGATGCAGCCGGTGCTGGTTCGTCCCCTGGGCAACGATCGCTACGAAATTATCGCGGGAGAGCGTCGCTGGCGAGCTACCGAGTTGGCTGGCTTGAGTGAAATCCAGGCATTGGTCCGAGAAATCCCGGATGATTCTGCACTGGCGATGGCACTTATCGAAAATATTCAGCGTGAGGATTTGAATCCGCTGGAGGAGGCCATTGGTATCCAGCGTCTGGTGGATGAGTTCGAGATGACGCATGAAGTGGCTGCGGCAGCCGTCGGCAAGTCACGCACAGCAGTGACCAATTTGCTGCGCTTGCTCAACCTGACGGAGCCTGTACAGGAAATGCTCATGGCCGGGCAATTGGACATGGGGCATGCACGTGCATTGCTTTCCCTGGACCCATTGCAGCAGCTTGATGCCGCGAAAACGGTTTCGCTGAAAGGGCTTTCAGTTCGCGAGACCGAGGCATTGGTGCGGCGAATGCTGATGCCGGCATCGATCAAGAAACCACGAGAGATTGATCCGGATGTCAGGCGGTTGGAGGAGGAGGTCTCCGGTCGGATTGGTGCGCGTGTGAGCATCATGCAAGGGCGCAAGGGCATGGGGAAGATTTCGATCGAGTATGCAAGCCTGGATCAGCTGGATGGGTTGTTATCCAAGTTGGTGTGACTGATTTGCAACGAAATTAACCACACCCGTACAATGGTCTGACCAAATGTTTGACGCTGTACTACGCTGCACCGCATAATCCGCAAGGTTCTCAGAAGTGACCAGCATAAATCCCTTATACAGGCTAAACCGTTTTCTGAATCGGTTCGTACTAGCGCAATTGTCCATATCTGTCGTAGTGGCAATGGTCGTCTGGATTGGACTGGATGCAAGGTTGGCATGGTCATCCTTGGTAGGTGGCGCCATTGCAGTGCTTGGTACCGTAATGTACGCACTGGTTCTGTGCAAGGTTGATTTCGCTAAATCTTCGGCCATATTGCACTTGCATTTTATGGCTGAGGCGGCCAAGCTAGCCGCCATGTTTTTGGTTGCAGTGGTTTTGTTTGTTTTTTTTCGGCACAGCATCTCTTGGGTGTGGTTGTTTGCCGGATTTGTTGCGGCCTACAGTACCTACTGGTTCGGGCTTTTGATAAAAAACTAATTGTTAAAAGACTATGTCATCAGAGCACGCATACGTACCCGCCAATCCAACTGAATATATTCAGCACCACTTGCAGTTCTGGAAGACAGGCGAAGGCTTTTGGGCTTTTCACCTGGATACCTTCTGGGTTGCCCTCATTGTGGGTTTTGTCTTCCTGTTTGTCTTCGGCATGGTGGCGCGACGCGCCACCTCTGGTGTTCCAGGGCGGCTGCAAAACATGGTCGAAATGATCGTGGAGATGGTTGATACCCAGGTAAAGGGCACCTTCCACGGCAAAAGCAAATTGGTCGGCCCGTTGGCGCTCACAGTGTTCATGTGGATTCTGTTGATGAATTCCATGGACTTTTTGCCGGTAGACCTGTTGCCAAAGATTGCACAATGGGTTGGTATGACTTTTTTCCATGCTGATCCGCATCATATCTACCTGCGTGTGGTGCCCACTGCCGACATCAACCAGACTTTGGCCATGTCGATCTCTGTGGTGTTGTGCACGGTAGGTCTTGGTATTGGTGCCAAAGGATTGGGCGGTTTTGTGAAGGAGCTGTTTACTGCGCCGTTCCATGCCCACAGCCCCGCAATGATTCTGGTGCTGATCCCGATCAACTTCTTCATGCAGATGGTTGAGTACCTCTCCAAGATGTTGTCGCTGGCCATGCGGTTGATGGGGAATATGTTTGCCGGGGAATTGGTATTCATGCTGATTGCCCTGATTCCGTGGTGGGCATCCTGGATGGGTGGTGCACCCTGGGCAATTTTCCACATCCTGATTGTCCTACTGCAGGCCTATATCTTCATGATGTTGACGATCGTTTATTGCAGTCTGGCGGTTGAGGATCACTAATCAGTTGGTTTTTCCAATCTTGTAGCAACGTAGTACTTACTTTTTATTCAGGAGAAAACATATGGAACAGTTGGCACAGATTCAATCGATTACCGCCATTGCTATCGGCATCATGGTAGGTCTTGCTGGCCTCGGTGCTGCTTTGGGTGTGGCTTTGGTCGGTTCTCGATTCCTTGAATCCGCTACACGCCAACCGGAAATGATGAATGCGCTGCAGCCAAAGCTCTTCGTTATTGCTGGCTTGGTTGACGCCATCTTCATTATTACTGTTGCTGTTGGCCTGATGTTTGCATTTGCTAACCCGCTTCTCGCAGTCATCAAGTAATTTTCTGGCTAATTCTGAGTTTTAGTCAGTAATCGAGTAATCGGGGAACGCACTCATGGATATCAATGCATCACTCATCGGGCAGGCGATAACGTTCGCCATCCTGGTGTGGTTCACCATGAAATTTGTCTGGCCGCCACTGGTCAAGGCACTGGATGAGCGCGCAGCACGTATCGCCGATGGCCTCACTGCAGCAGATCGTGCCCGTCAGGATCTGGAAAATGCTGAGAAGATGGCTGCCGAGAAATTGCGTGAAGCCAAGGCTCGTGCGGCAGAAGTTATCGCACAAGCAGAAAAACGCTCTGCACAAATCGTAGATGAAGCCAAAGGACAAGCCAAGGTCGAAAGCGATCGCTTGTTGGCCGGTGCCCAGGCTGAAATCGAACAACAAATTCAACACGCCAAGGAAGCCCTGCGCCAGCAGGTGGCCGAGCTGGCTATCGTCGGTGCAGAAAAGATTCTCCTGCGCGAAGTCGATCAAGCCAAGCATGCTGAATTGTTGTCATCAATCAAAGCGCAATTGTAAGGCTGGATATGGCTGAGCTCACTACCATCGCACGTCCGTACGCCGAAGCTGTTTTCCGCCTGGCGCAAGAGACTGGCTCGCTAGAGCCCTGGTCCGATGCGTTGACGAAGCTGGCTGCAATTGCCGCCAATCCTGACGCACTGGAAGTGGCCAACAACCCCCGCTTCACTGCCGAGCAAGTGCAATCGCTCTTGCTGGGTTTGCTCGGAGATGGCACCCGTCCGGAAGTGGCGAATTTTATCGCTATGGTCTTGCAGAACCGCCGTTTCGCCGCTTTGCCCACTATCTCGCAGCTATTTCATGAATTGAAGTCTGCCAGTGAAGGACAGGTTGTGGCACGGGTGGAAACGGCTTTTGCACTTACAGACGCGCAAGTAGCGGAGCTGGTTGCCAGCTTGACGCTGCAGTTCAAACGCAAGGTCAATGCTGAGGTAAGCGTTGATCCGGCATTGATTGGTGGCGTCAAAGTAACAGTTGGCGATCTGGTCGTCGATGCGTCTGTCCGCGGCAAGCTTGCTGCATTGGCCGCTAGCCTGAAGAGTTAGGAGAAAACATGCAACTCAATCCGTCTGAAATCAGTGAACTGATTAAGGCAAGGATCCAGAATTTGTCTTCGGGCGTGGAAACGCGCACCACAGGTACGGTCGTATCGGTAACCGATGGTATCGTCCGCGTGCACGGCCTGTCCGAAGTCATGCAAGGTGAAATGCTGGAATTCCCGGGTAATACATTCGGGATGGCGCTCAATCTGGAACGTGATTCCGTGGGTGCTGTGGTGTTGGGCGATTACAAGCATATCGTAGAAGGCGATGAGGTGAAGTGTACCGGTCGCATTCTCGAGGTGCCGGTAGGCCGTGAACTCATCGGTCGTGTCGTGGATGCCTTGGGCCGCCCGATCGACGGTAAGGGTCCGATCAATACCGCCAAGACCAGCCCGATCGAAAAAATCGCTCCAGGTGTTATTGCCCGCCAATCCGTTTCGCAGCCGCTGCAAACAGGTATCAAGGCCATCGACACCATGGTTCCGGTAGGTCGAGGCCAGCGTGAGCTGATCATTGGTGACCGCCAGACTGGTAAGACTGCGGTGGCGATTGACGCCATCATCAACCAGAAAGGTAAGGGCTGTACCTGTATCTACGTAGCGATCGGCCAGAAAGCCTCTTCGATTGCCAACGTTGTGCGCAAACTGGAAGAGCATGGCGCGATGGGTCACACCATCGTTGTAGCCGCCGCTGCTTCCGATTCGGCAGCAATGCAGTTCATTTCAGCATACTCCGGTTGTGCCATGGGCGAGTTCTTCCGCGATCGCGGCGAGGATGCGCTGATTGTCTATGATGATCTGTCCAAGCAGGCCGTAGCCTACCGCCAGATTTCCCTGCTGCTGCGCCGCCCACCGGGCCGCGAAGCATTCCCGGGCGATGTGTTTTATCTCCACTCGCGTCTGCTTGAGCGTGCTGCACGCGTGAACCCGGAATATGTTGAGCGTCTGACCAATGGTGAAGTGAAGGGCAAGACGGGTTCGTTGACTGCACTGCCGATCATCGAAACGCAAGCCGGTGACGTATCTGCCTTCGTTCCGACCAACGTGATTTCGATTACTGATGGTCAGATCTTCCTTGAAACCGACTTGTTCAACGCCGGTATCCGTCCTGCCATGAACGCTGGTATCTCGGTGTCTCGCGTCGGTGGTGCTGCGCAGACCAAGGTTATCAAGAAGCTCGGTGGTGGCGTGCGTCTGGCGCTGGCCCAGTACCGCGAACTGGCAGCATTCGCCCAGTTTGCTTCGGATCTTGATGAAGCCACCCGCAAGCAGCTTGACCGTGGTCGCATGGTGACCGAGCTGATGAAACAGCCGCAATACTCGCCGCTGCAGGTTTCGGAACTGGCCGTGACCTTGTTGCTCATCAATAAGGGCTGCTATGACGATGTCAAGGTTGATCGCGCGCTGGCGTTTGAATCGGCGTTCCTCTCCCACCTCAAGACCTCGCATGCCGATGTGCTGGCGCGCGTTGACGAGAAGGGGGAGCTCGCAGCTGACGACGAGGCCACGATTCTCAAGGCGGTCGAGACATTCAAAGCCAGTTCAGCCTTCTGATTTGAGATAAAGACAAGGATCAAATCATGGCAGGCGGAAAAGAGATTCGGACCAAGATCAAAAGCGTAAGAAATACGCAAAAGATCACCCGCGCTATGGAAATGGTCGCTACGTCGAAAATGCGCAAGGCCCAAGACCGCATGAAAGCTGCGCGTCCCTATGGCCAGAAGATTCGTAATGTAGCGGCCCACCTGAGCAAGGCGTTGGTTGAATACCCGCACCCGTACCTGTTGGTGCGTGAGTCGGTAAAGCGTGTGGGCCTGATTGTGGTTACTTCCGACAAAGGCTTGTGTGGTGGCTTGAACACCAACTCGCTGCGTCTGGCAGTCACCCGCATGAAGGAGTGGCGCGATGCTGGCACCGAGATCGCGGTCAGTGCAATTGGCAACAAGGGTTTGGGCTTCATGACCCGCAACGGTGCCAAGGTCATTTCCTCGGCACTGGGTCTTGGTGATACCCCGCACCTTGAGCAATTGATCGGCCCGATCAAGGTGATGGTTGATGCCTATATCGCGGGTGAAGTGGATGAAGTACATATTGTGTACACTAGCTTCGTCAATACCATGAAGCAGGAACCGGTATGCGAGCAGTTGCTACCGTTGTCCGGTGATGCTTTTGGGCAGCCCGAGCATGGTTACAACTGGGAATACATCTACGAGCCGGGTGCCAAGGAAGTCATCGACGACTTGATGAATCGTTATCTTGAGGCGCTGATCTACCAGGCTGTAGCTGAAAACATGGCTTCGGAACAGGCAGCTCGCATGGTGGCCATGAAAGCCGCCACGGATAATGCGGAAAAGGTGATCGGCAACTTGCAGCTCTTGTACAACAAGACCCGCCAGGCAGCCATTACCAAAGAATTGTCGGAAATTGTTTCGGGCGCCGCAGCGGTTTAATGGATTGCGGACGGATTAACAGGATTAGGAACTGCGATGAGCCAAGGTAAAATCGTACAAATCATCGGCCCGGTTGTTGACGTGGAATTCCCGCGCGCTGCCCTGCCCAAGGTTTATGACGCTCTGAAGCTTGCCGAAGGCGAGCTCACACTGGAAGTACAACAGCAATTGGGTGATGGCGTGGTTCGCTCCATCGCCATGGGTTCAACCGATGGCCTGAAACGTGGTCTGGCTGTGCTCAATACCGGCGCGCCGATCATGGTGCCGGTTGGTAAAGCAACACTTGGCCGCATCATGGACGTATTGGGTACTCCTGTTGATGAAGCAGGTCCGGTTGAGGCCGAAGCTACCCGCTCGATTCACCAGCCGGCACCGAAGTTCGATGAGTTGAATCAGACCATCGATTTGCTCGAAACAGGTATCAAGGTGATTGACTTGATCTGTCCGTTTGCCAAGGGCGGCAAGGTGGGTCTGTTCGGTGGTGCCGGTGTGGGCAAGACCGTGAACATGATGGAACTCATCAACAACATCGCCAAGGCGCACTCGGGTCTGTCCGTGTTTGCTGGTGTGGGTGAGCGTACCCGTGAGGGCAACGACTTCTATCACGAAATGAAAGAATCCAACGTGCTCGACAAAGTGGCCATGGTGTATGGCCAGATGAACGAGCCGCCGGGCAACCGTTTGCGCGTAGCGCTGACCGGGCTCACCATGGCTGAATCTTTCCGTGATGAAGGCCGTGATGTGTTGTTCTTCGTGGACAATATCTATCGCTACACTCTGGCAGGTACCGAAGTATCGGCACTGCTGGGTCGTATGCCGTCGGCCGTGGGTTACCAACCGACGCTGGCCGAAGAAATGGGTGTGCTGCAGGAACGGATCACCTCGACCAAGACCGGTTCGATTACTTCGATTCAGGCCGTGTACGTACCTGCGGATGACTTGACTGACCCGTCGCCGGCCACCACCTTTGCCCACTTGGATGCAACAGTTGTGTTGAGCCGTGATATTGCCGCATTGGGTATCTACCCGGCAGTTGATCCGCTGGATTCCACTTCGCGTCAGCTTGATCCGCAAGTGGTGGGTGAAGAGCACTATCAGGTTGCTCGCGGTGTGCAGCAGACCCTGCAGAAGTACAAGGAACTGCAAGACATTATCGCGATTCTGGGTATGGATGAATTGTCCCCGGAAGACAAGTTGTCTGTTGCACGTGCCCGTAAGATCCAGCGTTTCCTGTCGCAGCCGTTCCATGTGGCGGAAGTGTTTACCGGTTCGCCTGGCAAGTATGTGCCGCTCAAGGAAACCCTCAAGGGCTTCAAGGGTATTCTCAATGGTGACTATGACCATCTGCCGGAGCAGGCATTCTATATGGTCGGCGGTATTGAAGAAGCCATCGAGAAGGCCAAGACGCTGCAATAACGCCAGGTGTGAGGTCGCAGGGGCTGGTTAGTTGTCCAGTCCCTCGCCCCGCTCCCTCACTCCTCACGAGGTTTTAGATATGGCAATGACAATGCATGTGGATGTGGTCAGCGCGGAAGAGCTGATCTACTCCGGTACTGCAGAGTTTGTGAGTGTACCTGCCGAAGTTGGTGAAATCGGTATCCTGCCGCGCCATGCACCGCTGCTGACCCGTATTCGCCCCGGGGCAGTCCGTATCCGGATTGCAAACAGCAACGAAGAAGATGTGATTCTGTTTGTGTCTGGCGGCTTGTTGGAAATCCAGCCGCATGTCGTGACGGTGCTGGCCGACACGGCAATCCGCGGCGCGGATATCGACGAAGCCAAAGCGATGGAAGCCAAGCGCCATGCGGAAGAAGCGCTGCACAACCGCGCTAGTGCGATGGATTTTGCACGTGCCCAAGCAGAATTGGCCGAAGCGATTGCAAAGCTGGGTGTGGTAGACAAACTGAAGAAACGCGCACACTGATTAGATGTGGCAGGTCGAACATAAAGGCAGCTTGCGAGCTGCCTTTATTCTTTTTGGATGCTGCGATGTCATGCGTTATTCGTCTGATTTAAAATCCGCTAATCTTTTTCCGGAATGTACTGAATATGTCACTTCAAATCATCGTACTGGCAGCAGGCCAGGGTAAACGTATGCACTCAAGCTTGCCCAAGGTGTTGCACCCGATAGCGGGCAAGCCACTGCTCGGGCATGTGCTGGATACCGCGCGTGCACTCAGTCCGGAAAAATTGGTGGTTGTATTCGGCCATGGGGGCGATCAGGTAAAGGCCGCGTTTGCTGATCAAGTGGATCTGGTCTGGGCGCATCAGGCAGAGCAGCTGGGAACAGGCCACGCGGTGCGCCAGGCCATGCCGCATGTGCAAGGTGGCGTGACACTGATCCTGTATGGCGATGTTCCCCTGACCCGGAAGGAAACACTGGAGCACTTGCTGGCAGCAACACAGCACTGTACCGCTGTCGGATTGCTCACGGATTATCTGCCCGAGCCGGCAGGTTATGGTCGGATCGTGCGCGATTCCGACCATCGCGTGATCCGTATCGTTGAGCACAAGGATGCCAGCGAAGCCGAGCGTGCCATCAGTGAGATCAATACAGGGATGATGGCGGTGCCGACGGCACGCCTGGAGGCATGGCTCAATGAATTGCGCAATGACAATGCCCAGGGTGAATACTATCTGACCGATATCATTGCCCTGGCAGTGCGCGATGGCCTGGCAGTGAACGCCGTGCAGCCTGCAGATCACTGGGAGGCCGAGGGCGTTAACAACAAGCTGCAGCTGGCGCAACTGGAACGGATCTATCAGCAAAACCAGGCAACAGCCCTGATGACGGCCGGGGTGACACTGGCCGATCCAGCCCGTATCGATATCCGTGGAACATTGGCCCACGGCCAAGATGTTTCGATCGATGTGAATTGTGTTTTTGAGGGACACGTCGAGCTGGGCAACAACGTGAGGATTGGTGCCAACTGCGTTCTGAAGAATGTGAAGCTGGCTGACAATGTCGTGCTGCATCCGTTCTGCCACCTTGAAGATGCACAAGTCGGTGCAGCAAGCCTGATTGGGCCGTATGCGCGTCTACGTCCTGGTGCCGCCTTGGCCGAGAACGTGCATGTTGGCAATTTTGTTGAAATCAAGAAGGCCGAAGTCGGCGTTGGTTCCAAGGTCAATCACCTGACCTATATTGGCGATGCCCGTATCGGCAAGGGCGTAAATGTCGGTGCCGGCACCATCACCTGTAATTACGATGGCGTGAACAAATCGCTGACGGTGATTGAGGACGATGCATTTATCGGCTCGAACACTTGCCTGGTCGCACCTGTGACAGTGGGCGCAGGGGCCACAACCGGCGCCGGCTCGGTGATTACCAAGCCGGCCCCTGCTGGAGAGCTGACGCTGTCGCGTGCGAAGCAAGTTACGCTTGCTGGCTGGGTGCGGCCGCAGAAGAAATCCAAATAGGTTTTTATCTCGCCAAGAAAAACGCCTTGTGTTTACATGCAAGGCGTTTTTTTCATCAGTGCGTTGACGGCCGCCAGCCGCGCAGGATTCGTTGCGGGGTGTAAGCAGCAGCTTCGTCTGCCGATAACAGCCTGCGCTGCGGATGTGATCGTGCGCCAGGTCCGCTGCTGCCATATTCGGCAAAGCGGGCATGTGCCGGGTGATCCGGATAAAACCAGTCTTTCTTGCCTGGCGTGCGCGCCGTGCCGTGCATTTTGTCCCATCCTGCCGCGGTGATGTGACTATCCATCCAGCAGTTCAGGAATACGGCCGCCCCTATTGCATTCGGGTTGGCGTAGCGCCCATCCGGAAACGAAGTGGTCGGGTGCCAGGGGCGACCGAGCGGGCAGGATGCATCGACCACCTGATCACTCTCGCGCAGCAAGCGACTGTTCATGACCACCAACCCGAATTGATCGACCAGTGGTGTACTCGGTGCGGTCACAAAACCGGTCATTTCGCCTATTGGTAAATCGCGGCCGCGCGGGCGACTGACGAGATCGCACTGGTCGATTACCGTCTGGCCAGCACCGAAAATAAAATCGATATTGCCGGCAATCTCGCTATGGCGGATATGGGTACGACCGGCCAGTGTGAACAGGGTATCCTGGTAGCCGAGCAGGCGAACGTTGTGCAGGCTGGTACGATCCGCCCCGACATCGGTCATCAGGGCAACGGCTTGCGGCTCGTTGGTGCGGGTCGGGTCGTCATCCGGCTTGGCATCGTTGCCGAGGTAATCGAAGGTGTTTTCCACCGTCAGTGATTCGGCATGGAAATCCGCTGCGCGGATAATCACGCTGGCACAGCGCCATGTCCCCAGGCTTTTGCCTTCAGCGTCCTTGATGCCGGAATAGTCATCGTAGCTGAGGATAGTGTGGTCGCGACTCTCCCCCAGCAGCACGATATGCGGTTTATCGATGAACAATTTTTCGTGATAACGCCCGTTGCGGATATGGATGATGTAGGGCGTTGCCGAGGCAGCGGGAGCGGCATCCAGTGCCGCATTGATGCTGGTAAAGACCGGGGTGCCTCGTGGCAGGCCAGAGGTTTCCCGGGAGACGATCGCGTGGCAGGCAGGATAGGCATAGGTCATGTCGTGTGTTCCTGGCCTCAAAGGACTCGGGCTGCCTGGGCTTGCAACTGATCCATGATGCGCATGTTGCGCAAGGACTCTTCCAGCGTAAGCAGCGGTGGCCGCTTTTCCAGGATGGCCGCAGAGAAATCGCGAATTTCTTCAGCATAGCGATCCGATGCCGGCACTGGAATCACTTCACGGCCAGCCTGACTGTGCACGATGAGTTCGCCCGCCGTATCCAGGAACGTATCCGTCGACTCCAGCACGCCCTGGGTGCCAATGATTTCGCTGTGCATGCGGCCAAAGGCATTGAAGCCGCAGTGCAGCGATGCGATCAGCCCATCGCCATAACGCAGGATTGCTGAAAGATTCACATCCACGCCGTGGTGCTTGTCGCATTCGACCACACAGGAAACCGGAGACTTGCCGGTGATCAGTCCGATCAGATTGAGGGGGTAGCATCCCACGTCATACAGTGCCCCGCCGCCCAGGCTAGGATTTTCCTTGATGGTGTTTTCCCGGTCGAGCAGGAAGCGGAAGGTGGAGTTGATGTTGCGGATCTGGCCGAGTACGCCGCTGGCCACAATGTTCACGATCTGTCGGATGCGGGCGGTATAGCGATACATGAATGCTTCCATCAGCAGGACACCGCATTCGCGCGCTACCAGAATCATCTGTTCGGCTTCATCACTATTCATTGCCAGCGGTTTTTCGCACAACACATGCTTGCCGGCACGCATGGCGCGGATGGCCCATTCGCAGTGCATGGAGTTCGGCAAGGGCAGGTAAATGGCATCAACGCTGGGATCATGGATCAGCGCTTCATAACTGGCATGCTCGTTAAAGCTGCCAAATTGCGCCTTGAATTCCGCCAGTTTGTTCGCATCACGCGAGGCAACCGCCTGCAGGATGGCATTGTCACAGCGCAGCATGGCGGGAATGACCTGAAGACGGGCAATGCGGGCGCAACCCAATACGCCCCAGCGAACCTGAGCATGCATAGGTAAACTCACTGCAAAGATGGAGATAAGGTGATCTTACACGAGCCTGCGCTGGTCAGACCATGGGAGCAGCCTGCGTGACGTCAACGCCCGCAAGGCTTGGCCATGACCCGCGCGCGGCTGAGCAGGACATTGACCAGAATAAGCAGGGATTTGCGTTTTTCCAGACTATCGATGCGGCCGAAAGCCAGCGAAAAGGCTTCGTGAATATCGCAGGCCAGATGGAACAGCAATGCTTTTTCGTGTTGGGTGGCGCGCGGAAGATAATGGTTGATTTCGTCGATCACGCGATCGGCGAGCTCGTCCGGGAAGATGGCGGGCGCGGTCAGTATGCAGTCGTAAAGTCGCACACCGATGACGCCGAGCGCGAGTAACTGATCTGACATGATCGTTATCCTCAGAAAGTCTTTAATTCACTCTAGACCCGGCTTTGCCAATCAGTGGCACCGCCTGTCGGACGGCGATCAGCCAGCTTTTTGCCGTGGCAGCGCAGCCGGCTCAGGCGTATAGTTGCACCCCATTCAGCCTGTGCAACAGGCGGTGAAATCAGGGTTGCTGCTCACGGTAGATATGATGATTCCGGCGGGTGGCCGGATACATTCAGGAGATAGAAAAAGATGTGCGGGATTATCGGTGCGATTGCCCAGCGTAATGTGGTGCCTGTTCTGGTCGAAGGGCTCAAGCGGCTGGAATACCGTGGTTACGATTCCGCCGGCATTGCGGTGCATACCGGCACGGAAATTACCCGTGTGCGCCGGGTTGGCCGTGTGGCCGAAATGGAAAATGCGGCAACCGAGATCAATCTGACCGGTCTGTTGGGTATCGGTCATACGCGCTGGGCAACCCATGGCGGCGTCACTGAATACAACGCTCACCCGCATGTCTCATCCGGCCTGGTGGCAGTGGTGCACAACGGCATCATCGAAAACCATGACGAACAGCGTGATCACCTCAAGCAACTCGGCTATGTGTTCGAATCGCAGACCGATACCGAAGTCATCGCCCATCTGGTTCACCACTACTACACCACGGGCGAACGCAATCTGTTTGTCGCAGTGCAGTCTGCGGTCAAGGAGCTCTCCGGCGCCTATGCCATTGCCGTCATCGCGCTTGATCAACCGGACGTGATGGCCTGTGCCCGCATGGGCTGTCCCTTGCTGGTCGGCCTGGGCGATGGGGAAAACTTCATTGCTTCCGATGTGTCCGCCATCCTGTCGTCCACGCGCAAGGTGATTTTCCTGGAAGAGGGTGATGTGGCCGAGTTGCGCCGCGGTGGCGTGACCATTCTGGATCGTATGGGCCAGGTTCCCGATCGCAAGATCCATATCTCGGATGTCTCGCTGGCTTCGCTGGAACTCGGGCCGTACAGCCACTTTATGCAGAAGGAAATCCACGAACAGCCCAAGGCACTGGCCGATACGATCGAGCAAGTACTGGATGATGGCTTTGTGCCGGAACTGTTTGGCGCCAACGCCGCTGAAATCCTGAGCCAGATCGATGGCGTACAGATTCTCGCCTGCGGCACCAGCTACTATGCCGGTCTGACTGCGCGTTACTGGCTGGAAGCCATTGCCGGCATTCCGACCAGCGTCGAAATTGCCAGCGAATACCGCTACCGCGATGCCGTGGCACGCCCCAATACGCTGATTGTGACCATTTCTCAGTCGGGCGAAACGCTCGATACCATGGAAGCACTGAAATACGCCAAATCGCTTGGCCATAAATGGGCGCTGTCGATCTGTAACGTCAAGGAAAGCGCTATTCCGCGTGCGTCGGATCTGGTGATCTACACCCGAGCTGGTGCAGAAATCGGCGTGGCCTCGACCAAGGCCTTCACTACCCAGCTTATCGCCCTGTTTGCACTGACCGGCACGTTGGCCAAATTGCGTGGAACGTTGACTGTCGAAACCGAGAATGCCTATCTGGATGCCTTGCGCCATTTGCCGGGCAGCGTGCAGCATGCCTTGAATCTGGAACCGCAAATTCGTGTCTGGGCCGAGAAATTTGCCGGCAAGGATCACGCCCTGTTCCTGGGCCGTGGTGTGCATTATCCGATCGCCCTGGAAGGCGCGCTCAAGCTCAAGGAAATTTCCTATATCCATGCCGAAGCGTACCCGGCTGGTGAACTCAAGCATGGCCCGCTGGCGCTGGTCGACGAAAAAATGCCAGTGGTGGTGATCGCGCCAAATGATGCATTGCTGGAAAAGGTGAAATCCAACATCCAGGAAGTCCGTGCGCGCGGCGGGGAAATGTTCGTGTTCGCTGATCTGGATAGCCATTTCAGCGAATCGGACGTAGTGCACGTGATTCGTACACCGCGCCATGTCGGCGTGCTTTCCCCGGTGGTACATGCCATTCCAGTACAGCTGCTGGCCTACCACGCCGCCCTGATGCGTGGCACCGATGTCGACAAGCCGCGTAATCTGGCCAAGAGCGTCACAGTGGAGTGATTTTCCGACTGCTGCCTGATGGGTGTTCTGACCTAATAAAACCGTGAAATTCAACCGAACAAAAAAGCCACTTCCCATGAAGTGGCTTTTTTGTCGTGAAATTTGCTTACAGAGTTGGATTGGGGTCAAAACACTCACATCAGATCGGCCATAACAGTCAAAGGAAGTGGTGAGGAGCATCGCCCGGCAGCGGACACGACCAGAAATTTCCGCAGATAGTCATTTCTCAGCAACTTTGGTGTGTGATCAGGTTGGGCTCGATACCGCTGCTGCAATGGGTTGCAACTACGGCAAAGATTGATTGATTTTCGCAGCAATCCACAAGTTGGTATCGGGAGAATTTATATATAGTTGCCGCTACAAATTAAGATATAGGAATGCACTATGATTTGCGAACTATAATATATGTGGCATGTGGCATGCTGGCTGATATTGATAATAATAGTAATAATCAGTTTCCACGCAATGTGGGTTTCATTTGATTATGAAGATGCGTGGAAGAATCAATTGCATTTGGGCTGTGAGAAGTTGTGGAAGAGTGGTAGTAAAATAAGGCTTGATGGGTAGAATTTTGGCAAGATTTGCCTGCTGAAGAAGGGTAGTGCGAAGATAGTAAATCAAAGCATTAATGGCCTTGAGCGGGTGTTGTTATTAATGGGTTCTGGGAGTTTTATGAGTGAATTGTCTTTTTTTGGGGATGGTTCCGCTGTCCTACCCATTCCGGACTGTTGCGTTGGTGGATTGTATAGCTCACGAGTTTAACAGGATGGTGAAAAACCAAACCCCACCTTCGGTTTTTCACCCCTGAATTTCAAAAAACTGCTTCCTCTTCAAAATCAGCCTGATTTTTCGTCAAATCAGAC
>NZ_JBVVOL010000035.1:0-21120 GCF_055810895.1 Formivibrio sp. oc-25
TTGAACAGTTTCTGCACGCCGGCTTCGCTGTGATCGATATCCGGGTAGATCTCGGCATAGGTGCCTTCCAGCCAGCTGTTGGCCACCAGCCCTGGTCCGCCATGGCCCGGGCCGGTGATGTAGATCATCGGCTGGCTGCGTTCCTTGATCACCCGGTTCAGGTGCACGTAGATAAAATTCAGCCCTGGTGTGGTGCCCCAGTGGCCCAAGAGGCGCGGCTTGACGTGCTCGCGCTGCAAAGGTTCCTTCAGCAACGGGTTGGCCAGCAGGTAGATCTGCCCCACCGACAGGTAATTCGCCGCCTGCCAGTAGGTGTGCATCTTGGACAACAGTTCTTGATTCAGCGGTAATTTCACGTTTTACCTCGCTACGCGTTTAAGAAGAAAACAACGGGATCACTGCTTGGATGGGCATTCCATAAACAACCACACGCAAGCTAAAACGTGTTAGCACGATTAACCAAAAAAATGTCGAGCCAGATTCAGGTCTTCATGGCATCGACATTCGCTGGCCGCACTGATTAGCACACCAAGCTATTTCGAGTTAGCAAAATAAGAGAATCGGAAGATAAAAGCAAGTAGTCCAAAATTAACCGGTTACAAAAATTGATTCAGATCAGGAATACCGCACTCGAATAACGACTTGAACCTGATGATGGGAGATTCACGCTTAACGTGCTGCGACTGGCTTGCTCGCAGTTCGCGTCGAATCAAGTTGCTTGTTGCGTTCTGCTGCTTGATAGGCCGAATAATAGCGACTGACCGCCGTCACATAGTTGAGAAGCTTTTCACCAACGCTTCGCTTTGCAACCACCTCGACATGGCCATGCCAGCGATTAGGATCGAGCCCTTCTGCCGCTGCCTGATTGCGCAAGCCCTGCAATCGCCCTTCGCCTGCATTGTAGGCGGCCAGCATGAAGTAAAGCTGGTCTTCCGCGGCGATACCCGGCTTGGAAAACATATCGCGCAGATAGCCCAGATAACGTGCTGCGGCAGTGACATTCTGCCGAGTATCATGCGGATCTTTCACCCCCATTTTTCGCGCTGTCGCGGGATCAACCTGCATCACCCCGGTCGGCCCACTTTGACTCTTGACGGCCGATAATCCGGATTCGCGCTGGCCGATGGCTGCCAGCAACAGCCAATCCAGATCATTGGCACTGGCCGCCAACTGGAAAACAGGTGCAAAAAATGCCAACTTCCCGAGCGGATCAATGGTCTGTGAAGGCTTGCCAACGCCATTGGCACGCAAATGCGGCCGGGTCAGATCCGTCGCACGCTTGATCAACTGGCTTTTTTTGCTGGTGATAAAGCGGTTAAGGTCGGCCAACAGGCCGGTCTGATCGCGCTGTACTGCCCATACAATGGGTACAGCCTCATTCAGGCAGGTTCCCAGTCGTGCCCGGGGAAAAACCTTGCTCCACAACGAAGCCACAAAACGACTGCCCAGGGTCAGGCTATCGCTTCCATCATGCGCGTCCGCCAGCAACTGCTCGTTGGTGGTGCCGATGGGTGCATCGTCAATGCTGATTTCCTCTTTGCCGGCCAGGCGCCGCTCGGTATTGATATCCAGCAACAGGCGCCTGCCAAAGCTGGACATCGGCAAGCGGACCGTCTGCTGTGCCAGCGCATCAAGATCGGAGGGCAAGCGCGCATCCTTGCCTCCCAGAGCACACCATTGATCGGTCAGCAATGGCTCGGTTAACGCTACCAGCTGGCGTAAACCATCCGATGCTGGAATCAGGCCTGCGGCCATTTCGCCCCGACCGTCGAACAAGGCAGGGATGAGCTCACCGGCCTCCACTGGGACATATTTCAGCCGGATCTGATGGGTTTTGTCCCGGCCCGTATTGGCAAACTTTTCGAAATCCTGCAGCCAGGCATGCTCAACACCATGGGGACGACCATCACGAAAGAAATAGGTCGAGGGCCCCAAAGCAACCAGCACCCGTACCGTTGCAGGGCCTGTTACCTTTGCCGGCGCCGGGCGTGACGAAGCTGTTGCCGCCATGGCGGGCAACAGCGTACACAACAGCATCAGCAAGGCAAGCAGATGTTTCATTGGGTATTTTTACGGAAGGACACCCCGCATATTAGCCGCTCCACCGGCTTCTTGCAGCCCAGACTCCACGCTGCGGCTATAATCGCTGGTTTCCTGAATTCACGAATCATTACTCATGCCCTTGCTGCTTGTTGAAAACGCCCAGCTTGCTTTTGGCCACTGGTCCTTGCTCGATCACGCCACCTTTGCCCTTGAGCCTGGCGAGCGGGTTGGCCTGATCGGACGCAACGGCGCCGGCAAATCTTCGCTGCTTAAGGCGATCGCCGGCATGACGCGACTGGATGATGGCGAGATACGTATCGCAGACCAGGCGAAGATGGCTTTTGTTCCGCAAGAGCCGCAGTTCGACCCCGAGCACAGCGTGTTTGAAGCAGTCGCCGAAGGGCTTGGCGATGTACGCCAGTTGTTGCTGGATTACCATGCAGCCGCACAAACACTGGATGGCAGCGAATCCGCGCTGGCACATCTGACCGAACTGCAACACGAACTGGAAGCACGTGACGGCTGGCGCCTGGATTCCCTGATCGCCTCGATACTTTCGCATCTGTCCCTGCCGGCTGATACGCGCATCAGGGAGCTATCCGGCGGCTGGAAAAAACGAGTGGCACTCGCGCGTGCGCTGGTGTGCGAGCCACAGCTACTGCTGCTGGATGAGCCCACCAACCACCTCGACGTAGCCGCCATCGAATGGCTGGAAGGCCTGCTCAACAATTTCCAGGGTAGTGTGCTGTTCATCACGCACGACCGGCGTTTTCTGGACAACGTTTCCACGCGCATCATCGAGCTCGACCGGGGACACCTGACCAGTTTCCCCGGCAACTTCAGCCAATACCAGACACGCAAAGCCGAACAAATGGGCCAGGAAGACGTGGTCAACCGCAAGTTCGACAAATTTCTGGCACAGGAAGAAGTCTGGATTCGCAAAGGCATCGAAGCCAGACGCACCCGCAATGAAGGACGGGTACGGCGGCTGGAGCAATTGCGGCGCGACCGTGCCGCCCGGCGTGATCGCGTCGGCAATGTCAGTTTCCAGCTCGATGCCGGCGAGCGATCCGGCAAGCTGGTCGCCGAGCTGGAGCATGTCGACAAGGCTTACGGCAACAAGGTATTGATCAAGAATTTCACCACCCGGATCATGCGCGGGGACCGTATCGGCCTGATCGGCCCGAATGGCGCAGGCAAGACCACCCTGCTCAAGCTGATACTGGGAGAAATCGAGGCAGATAGCGGCAAGATCAAGCGCGGCACCAACCTGCAGATCGCCTACTTCGATCAGTTCCGCGAAGTGCTGAACGAAGAAGAATCAGTATTCGACACAATTGGCCAGGGGAATGATTATGTTGAGATAGGCGGTGCCCGCAAGCATGTGATGGGCTATCTGGAAGAATTTCTTTTCCCGGCAGAGCGTGCGCGCAGCCCGGTCAAATCGCTCTCGGGCGGAGAGCGAAACCGGCTCCTGATCGCCAGACTATTCACAAAACCCGCCAATGTGCTGGTACTTGACGAGCCGACCAACGATCTGGATATCGATACATTGGAGTTGCTCGAGCAACTGCTCGCCGATTATCCCGGCACGGTATTTCTGGTCAGCCATGACCGCGCCTTTCTTGATAATGTCGTCACCCAGGTCATCGCGTTTGAGGGTGAAGGCAAGCTGTACGAGAATGCCGGTGGCTATGTCGACTGGATCGAAGCCCGGGCACGCATGCAATCTGCCCAGCCTATCATCAGCAAAAAGGCTGATCCTGCCCCTGCGGTGACGGAACGTCGCCAGCCTGAACGTTCTCGAAAAATCAAACTGAGCTGGAACGAAGAGCGTGAACTGGAACGACTGCCAGATGAAATTGCCAGCCAGGAACAGGAACTGATCAGCCTGCAGGAAAGCCTTAACGATCCGGCACTGTATCGTGACACGCCGGACAAGGTACGCGACATACAAAGCCGGATCGAGCAGCTGGAAGAAAGTCTGCTGGTTTTGTTCGAGCGCTGGGAAGCGCTGGAGGCCAAGCAGGCCGCTGCGCAAAGTAGTACTTGACGCAGCAACTCGCTACAGATCGTGAACAGGTTCTAAACAAGGCACACGCCAACCGTGCAAACAGACAGGTTCAAGGCTTTTTTTCGTCCACGTCAGAATAGCCGGACACCCCTGGTGCGATTGCGCCAGGGCATGCTGGCGCTCTATGCCTTGACCATGCTGGCCCTGCCTGCGGCAATTGCCTGGTCCTCCTGGCACGACTACCAGCGCACCTTGCATGACCTCGAGCATGAAACGCTGTCGATTGCCCGCCTGCTGCAGGAACATGCACTGCGTTCGATCAGCTCGGCCGAATTGGCCATGCAAAACCTGACTGAAGATATCCAGCGCGCGGGGGGCGTGCCCTGGATCAACGAATATCAGGAACACCAGCGGTTCCAACAAAAAATCCAGCTCACCCCTCACATCCGCGCGATCATTGCCACCGACGCCCAAGGCCTGTTGCGTGTTCACGGCCTGGAATATCCAACCCGGCAGATCAGTTTATCCGATCGGGAATATTTTGCTTTCCACCGCGACAGCCCAGACAAGCGCGGCCGGATTGGCGCGCCGATCATTAGCCGGACCGATGCCCAATGGCTGATTCCGGTAACGATGCGTGTCAACAGCGCCGATGACAGTTTCGGCGGCTTGCTGCTCGCCGGGGTCGAACCCAACTATTACCTGCAGTTCTATGCCTCGCTGAAACTGATCGCCGGTACACAGATCCATCTGCTGCGCAACGACGGCACAATCCTGCTCACCTATCCGTTACAGACCGGCGAACTGGGTAAAAACCTGCGCGATATCGATCCGGATACAAGCCAGCATCTGGGTCAATCCGGCCCAATATTTTATAGCCAGCGGGATCAGCAGGGCCGGCAATTGCATATAGCGCAACTGAAAAGTCCATCGGATCATCCCCTGGCAATACGGATCAGCGTTGAACACGAGCATGCGTTTGCCCAGTTTCGCCAGGACACGCGCGACAAGGTTGGCATGGGCCTGTTGTTGTTGCTGGTGCTGAGTTTCCTGACCTGGCTGCTACTGCGCCAGATCAAACGCGTAGAAGTCTCTGATTCACAGTTGTATTTCACCCAGTTTTCGGTCGATGAATCTCCAGACATGATCATGTGGTGCGATCATGGTGGGCGCATTCGCTATGCGAACCGCTGCCTGGCAGAAAATAGCCAGTACCAGGCCCGAGAGCTGCTTCAGTTGAAATTTTCCGACCTGATGGCGGACAGTCGGGAACTATGGGAAAGCCTGCAAGTGCAGATGCTGATGCTCAAGCGCCAGCCCACCAACCAGACCCTGCGCACTGAACTGCAGGCCCAACGCCGCCAGATTCTGCAATCACACCTGCGCCGGCAGGATGGGCGCAGCATCCCGGTGGAAATCACGTTGTCACTGATTGAGTACTGCGGTGAGGTCTATCTGTGCATTTCGGCACGCGATATCACAGAGCGCAAGCAGGCCGAATACGAATTGCGTCAACACCGTGATCACCTGCAGGATCTGGTGGATGAGCGCACGGCGGAAATCCGCACCGTACTCGACGCCAGCCCATTGGCGATTGCCCTGTCTGTGCAGGATCACATCCGGCTGGTCAATCCGGCATTCATGGCCTTGTTCGGACATGAAACCGCCCCGCTCGGTGTTGCGACCAGCGCTCTGTGTGGCTCGGAAACACGCTACCAGCAACTGCGGCAATTGATCACCCAACAATTGGCGCTCGGCAACACCTATCGAGGTGAACTGCAACTGCAGCGCAGCGATGGATCCGATTTCTGGGCACTGCTGTTTGCACGCGCAATTGGTCCATCCCACCCGGAACGCGGGACCATTCTGGTCATCGAAGATATTACCGCGCAGCGCCTGGCTGCTCAGGCCATTCGCCAGTCCGAACGACTCAAGCGCACTATTATTGATACCACGGCTGACGGATTTGCCCTGATTGATGCCGATCGCACGCTGATAGAAATCAACCCGGCCTTGTGTGCGCAACTCGGTCAGTTACGCCAGACTTTGCTTGGACGCAATGTCGATACGCTTTGGGGCGCGTTGGCCCAACAGCTTTTCCCTCCACCGCACGATCCGGACCATAACCAGCATTTTCAGGAAATCCTGCTTTTGCGACCAGATGGAGAAACACATCCTTATCTGGCCAATAGCGGCATGATTCGAGATGAAAACGGCCTCATCGAGCATACATTTGTATTTCTGACCGATATTTCGCGCCAGAAGGAAATCGAATACACGCTCCTGGAGGCCAAGGAGGCTGCGGAAGGTATCAGCCAGGCCAAGACCACCTTCCTGGCCAACATGTCGCATGAATTGCGCACGCCCATGCACGCGATCCTGTCTTTCTCGGAAATGGGCATGCAAAAAGCCGGGCAGGTCGAACCGGAACAAACCATGCGCTATTTCGAGCGTATCCAGGCCAGCGGAAAACGTTTGCTGGGGCTACTCAACGATCTGCTCGACATGTCGCGGCTGGAAGCCAACAAAATGGTCTATGACAAGACCATCCATGTGCTGCAAGTTACTGTCAATGCTGCACTGTCCGAGATGTCTTCCTTGCTTGCCGCCAAACAACTCAAGGTGCGTCTGGATAGCCGGACGGCCCCATTGCCTGCCTGTTATGACAAAGCACGACTGACCCAGGTACTGGTCAACCTGCTCTCAAACGCGATCAAGTTCAGCCCCGAGCAGGGCGAGATCCATATTCACTTTCTTGGCGATGCCCGATTTGCCGATGGCAAGCCAGCGGTGGGACTGGTGGTGCGGGATTGCGGCCCGGGGATTCCGCAATCCGATCTGGATCATATCTTTGAAACCTTTACGCAAAGCAGTAAAAACCAGCGCCAAGGCGGTACGGGGCTGGGATTGGCCATCAGCCGGCAAATCATTCGCGATCATCATGGAAAAATTCAAGCCAGCAATCACCCGGACGGTGGCGCCATGCTTACGGTACTACTGCCAGTTCCGGACACTGCTCAAATCATGCAGGCCAGCAAAACCTGACAGATCAGTCCCTTGCCGCTACAATCACGGGTTTTCCAACGCAACGTCCGACCCTGATGCGAGTAGTTCGCGGCGTAAATCACGCCAGTCTTCCTCCCTGTGTACTGACCATCGGCAATTTCGATGGATTGCACCGCGGGCACGCCAGCGTGCTTGGCGAATTGAAGGCCATTGCCACTGAGCGTGGACTGGCTACGGCCGTCCTGACATTTGAGCCGCACCCGCGTGAATTTTTCACGCCGGATTCAGCTCCGGCGCGATTGAGCAGCCTGCGCGAGAAACTGGAATATCTGTCGCAGGCCAATGTAGATTATGTGGTTGTCCAGCACTTCAATCATCATTTTGCCGGGATCGACGCCGGTGATTTCCGTGATCGAATCGTGACGCAACACCTGAATGCACGGCATGTACTGGTGGGCGACGACTTCCGCTTCGGGGCCAGACGCAGCGGTGATTTTGCTTTCCTGCAGCAAAGCAGTAACTTTACCGCCGACCATTTGCCGACGGTGGCCTACCACGGCGAGCGCGTTTCCTCTACCGCAGTGCGCGCTGCGCTGGTGGCCGGCAATATGGAACTTGCGCAGCATCTGCTCGGCCGCCCCTACTCCATTTCCGGCCGCGTGGTGCAGGGCGACCAACTCGGACGCAAGCTGGGCTTTCCTACCGCCAACCTCATGATCAAGCACAATCGCCCGCCACTCGCAGGCATTTTCGTGGTGGAGGTGCATGGTCTGGGGAAACCACTGCCGGCAGTAGCCAGCCTTGGGCGCCGGCCCACGGTCAAAAACCCGGACGCGCTGCCGGTGCTGGAAGTCCACCTGTTCGATTTCAACCGCGACATTTATCGCCAGCATTTGCGCGTGGATTTCCTGCACAAGCTGCGCAATGAAGAAAAATATCCGGATCTGGCGAGCCTCACCGCCCAGATCGCCAAAGATTGTGAAAACGCCCGTGCGTGGCATGCAGCCCGCTAACGCAACCGTATCGTAACGAGAGAACGACCATGTCTGACGCCAGCAAATACCCCGTCAACCTGCTTGATACCCCCTTCCCCATGCGTGGCGACCTGGCCAAGCGTGAACCGGGTTTCCTGAAAAAATGGCAGGATGAGGACATTTACGGACAATTGCGCGCCAAAGCCAAGGCAGAAGGTCGCCCGGCATTCCTGCTGCACGATGGCCCGCCGTATGCCAACGGCAAGATTCATATCGGCCATGCCGTCAACAAGATCCTGAAAGACATCATCATCAAGTCGAAATCGCTGTCCGGCTTTGATGCGCCCTACATTCCCGGCTGGGATTGCCACGGCCTGCCGATCGAGCACCAGATCGAAAAACTGGTGAAGGGTGATAAACAAGCGGTCAGCGATTGCCCGACCATTCACGCCCGTATCGTCGAATACCGCAAGACCAACGGCCTGGACCCGAAAGCCACGCACCTGCCGGCTTCGTTCATTCGCGAACTGTGCCGCGACTATGCCGCGATCCAGATTGCGCGCCAGAAGGAAGATTTCATCCGCCTGGGCGTGATGGGCGATTGGGACAATCCCTACCTGACCATGGACTTCAAGACCGAAGCCGATATCGTTCGCACCTTGGGCCAAATTCATGCTAATGGCTATCTGGTCAAGGGCCAGAAACCGGTGCACTGGTGTGTGGACTGCGGCTCGGCGCTCGCCGAGGCTGAAGTCGAATACGAAGACAAGACCTCGCCAGCGATTGACGTGGGTTTCCGTGTGATCGACATGGATGCGCTGGCCAAGGCATTCGGCGGCGTGGCACTGGGTGACCAACAGGCATTTGCCGTGATCTGGACCACCACACCCTGGACCCTGCCGGCCAACCAGGCGGTCTGCATCCACCCGGAACTGACCTATGACCTGATCGCCACCGAAAAGGGCCTCTTGATCCTGGCTCGCGATCTGGCAGAGGCCGCGCTCAAGCGCTACGGCATCGATGCCAACGAAGTCATCGCCCAGACCAAGGGGGCGCATCTGGAACACCTGCAACTGCAGCATCCGTTCTATGCACGCCAGGTGCCGATGATTCTGGGCGAACACGTCACAACGGACGCCGGTACCGGCATGGTGCATACCGCGCCGGCCCATGGTCTGGATGACTATCACGTCGGCATGCGTTACCACCTGCCAACCGACAACCCCGTCGGCAACGATGGCCGTTTTCTGGCCAATGTCGAGCTGTTTGCCGGCAAGAGTGTGTGGGAAGCAAACCCGCTGGTACTGGAAACACTTGAAGCCAACGGTGTACTGCTCGCCAACGAAAAACTGCTGCACAGCTATCCGCATTGCTGGCGCCACAAGACCCCGATCATCTTCCGTGCCACCAGCCAGTGGTTTGTCGGCATGGATCACCAGAATGCCTCGGGCAAATCGTTGCGCGAACAAGCCAACAAGGCCGTCGAAGACACCCAGTTTTTCCCGGCCTGGGGTCGTGCTCGCCTGGAAGCCATGATCGGCAACCGCCCGGACTGGTGCGTGTCACGCCAGCGTAACTGGGGGGTGCCGATGACTTTCTTCGTGCACAAGCAAACCGGTGAATTGCACCCGGATTCGCTGAACCTGCTTGAACAGGTGGCGCTTCGCATTGAAAAGGAAGGTATTGAAGCGTGGTTCAAGCTTGAAGCAACGGAATTGCTCGGCGACGATGCCGCCAATTACGAAAAGCTGAAGGATACGCTCGACGTCTGGTTCGATTCCGGCTCCACCCACTATGCCGTTATCAAGGCCCGTGGGCTGAAGTGGCCGGCCGACCTGTACCTTGAAGGCTCCGACCAGCATCGCGGCTGGTTCCAGTCCTCCTTGCTCACCGGCTGCGCGACACAAGGCCGTGCGCCATACGATCAGTTGCTGACCCACGGCTTCGTTGTTGATGGCCAAGGCCACAAGATGTCCAAATCCAAGGGCAATGTGATCGTGCCGCAGGAAGTCATCAGTGAAATGGGCGCGGACATGCTGCGCCTGTGGACTGCGTCCACCGATTATTCAGGCGAGCTGTGCATCTCCAAGGAAATTCTCAAGCGCACCACCGACGCCTATCGCCGTATCCGCAACACCTTGCGCTTCCTGCTCGCCAACCTGTCGGACTTCGATGCCAACAAGGATGCGCTGACAGTCGATGATTTGTTAACACTGGACCGCTACGAACTGGCACAGCTGGCCGAATTCCAGCAAAAAATCACCGCGCTGTACGACAGATACGAATTCCACATCGCCGTGCAGGAAATCCACGCCTACTGCGCGGATGAACTTGGCGCGTTCTACCTCGACATCATCAAGGATCGCCTCTACACCACCCAAGCGGATTCGGCCGCCCGCCGCTCGGCACAGACTGCGCTGTGGCATATCACTCAGGCGCTGGTGCGCTTGCTGGCACCGATTTTGTCGTTCACGGCGCACGAAGCATCTGAAGTACTCGGCAACCCGGAGAACGTCTTCCTTGGTCGTTGGCATGAGGTTCCACAAGTCGCCGATGCCGGATCTCTCCGCACTTCGTTTGCTGCAATTCGCGAAGTACGTGCCATGGTACAGAAAGAAATCGAAGTACAACGCGCAGATGGCAAGCTCGGCTCCAGCCTGCAGGCAGAAGTGGCCATCACCGCTCCGGCTGACGTGGCCGCGGAACTTCTGAAGGTCGGCGACGATCTCAAGTTCGTGATGATTACCTCGAAAGCAACCGTGCATACCGGCGCCGAACTTTCCATTAACGTTTCGCCATCCGCAGCACAGAAATGTGACCGCTGCTGGCACTACCGTGAAGATGTCGGCAGCCATACCGAGCATCCGACGCTATGTGGCCGTTGTGTTGAAAATGTGAGCGGCAATGGCGAGGTACGTGCGCATGCGTAAATGGCTGTTGCTGGCCTTGGGGGTAATTGTGCTGGACCAGGCCAGCAAGCAGGCCGTGCTGGCAAAATTTGTCTACGGCGAGCAACTGGCCATCATCCCGGGCTTTTTCAACCTGACCCTTGCATTCAATACCGGCGCTGCCTTTTCTTTTCTGGCGGATGCCGGCGGCTGGCAGCGCCATTTTTTCACCATCCTGGCGATTGTCATTTCCGCAGGCATTGTCTGGCTTTTGAGAAAGCACGCTGATGAACCCCGCTTCTGTCTGCAATTGTCGCTGGTATTGGGTGGTGCACTGGGCAACGCCATTGACCGCCTGCTATATGGCCACGTGGTCGACTTCATCCAGGTGTATTACCAGCAGTGGTACTACCCTGCATTCAATATTGCCGATTCAGCCATCTGTATCGGTGTCGTTCTGATGCTGATCGATGGTTTTCTGCAGCGCGAAAAGAAGGAACTCGCATGAAGATGCAAATTACGCTGGCCACCCCCCGCGGCTTCTGTGCCGGTGTGGATCGCGCCATTGCCATCGTTGAAAAGGCACTGGAAAAATTCGGTGCGCCTATCTACGTGCGCCATGAAGTCGTGCACAACAAATACGTGATCGAATCACTGAAAGCCAAGGGTGCCATCTTCGTCGAGGAGCTGGATGAGGTCCCTGCGGGCGCAACCGTGATTTTTTCTGCCCATGGCGTCTCGCAGGCCGTTCGCATCGAGGCAGAATCGCGCGGTCTTACCGTTTTCGATGCCACCTGCCCGCTCGTGACCAAGGTGCATTTGCAGGTCAAGCGCCTGCACGATCAGAGGTTGGAAATCGTGATGGTCGGCCACAAGGGCCACCCCGAAGTCGAAGGCACCATGGGTCAGTCTCCCAATGGCATGTACCTCGTGGAAAATGTCGAGGACGTAGCCCGATTGCAGGTGACTGATGAAAACAAGCTGGCTTGGGTTACGCAAACCACGCTCTCAGTCGATGACACACGCGTGATCACCGAGGCATTGCAAGCACGCTTTCCCAATATTGTCGGCCCGAAAAAAGATGATATCTGCTATGCCACACAAAATCGCCAGGATGCGGTCAAGCAACTGGCCGGTCAGGTGGACCTGCTGATCGTGGTGGGTTCGCCCAACAGCTCCAACTCCAATCGCCTGCGTGAAGTCGCTACCGGCCTTGGCGTGGATGCGTACATGATCGACAATGCATCGGAACTCAAGCCGGAGTGGCTAACCGGCAAGCAAAATATCGGCATCACTGCAGGCGCATCAGCCCCTGAAATACTGGTCACGCAAGTGATCGAGCGTATCCGCGAGTGCGGCGCACAAAATGTTTATTCCATGGAGGGCATCGAGGAAAATGTCGTATTTTCGCTGCCCAAAGGCTTGGCTTGATCGTACATTTGTACCATTTTCTTAGATGGAAAAATGCTTACCAGATTACGTAAGTAAATTTGCCTATATAGCCGCTTCAGGAAATTCTTGGCGATTTGGAAATGCAACAAGATGTGGCTGGCTTTCACGTATCTCCAGCCATATTTGACAGCACCGATGACCATACCCTGTCCGTAGCCAGCGGCCGAAACCGGTAAATATCGTTACAATTCAATTTGAAAGATTAACAATGAAATCGCCCCTTCAACCTATGCCACTTGGGCAATCGTGCTAGAATTCGTTCCGTTGCACTTCATTGGTGCCTAAGTAGCTTCATCGGTTCGTTTCACATTCTTGTCACACAATGAAAGTGAAATAACTAGAATTAGTTAAGTTCGTGTCCAACCCAACCACCATTAAAGGTAAATAGAAATGAAAAAGTTTCTGCTCGTTGCTCTGCTGGCTCTCGGTCTGATCGCTTGTTCCAAGCAAGAAGAAGCTCCTGCTGAAGCCTCCGCTCCGGAAGCTGCTCCGGCTGCTGAAGCCTCCGCTCCGGCCGCTGAAGCTGCATCCGATGTTGCTTCCGCTCCGGCTGCTGATGCATCCGCTGCTTCCGCTGCTCAGTAATACCTGCCAGCGCAGCAAAAAGCCGACCTTCTGGTCGGCTTTTTGTTTTATGCTTGTTGCATTGCATTTCAGCCATACCGACACCCCGATGAATGACATCAACGTTGATACTTCCGAGATTGCCAAATTTTCTGCTCTTGCCCACAAGTGGTGGGATCCAGACAGTGAATTCAAACCGCTGCACGATATCAACCCCGCTCGTGTATCTCTGATTGAACACCATGCAGGAAGTTTGTCAGGCAAACGCATTCTGGATGTTGGTTGTGGCGGTGGGATTCTATCCGAAGCACTGGCCGCCAAAGGCGCAGAGGTAACCGGCATCGATTTGGCGGAAAAATCGCTGAAAATCGCCAAGCTACACCTTCTGGAATCCGGTCATGCAGTTGATTATCAGCTCAAGCCCGTAGAAGCCATGGCGCAGGAAACACCGGAAACTTTTGACATCGTCACCTGCATGGAAATGCTGGAACATGTGCCAGATCCATCCAGCATCATTCATGCCTGCGCCTTGCTGGCAAAGCCCGGTGGCTGGGTGTTTTTTTCAACGCTCAACCGCAATTTGAAGAGCTACACTTTGGCAGTGCTGGGCGCAGAATATGTACTTGGCCTATTGCCGCGCGGCACCCACGATTACGCACGTTTCCTCAAACCATCAGAACTGGCTCGCATGACTCGGGAAGCAGGCCTGGACTCTGTTGAAGTTGCTGGACTGCAATACAACCCCTTTAATCGAGCCGTGGCAATCGATCACAACACATCTGTAAACTATATCGCTGCCTGCAGGAAGCCAGCATGATCTCTGCCGTTTTATTCGATCTCGACGGCACACTGGCCGATACAGCCCCGGATCTTGCCCTTGCATTGAACAGACTTCTCAAAGAGGAGGGGCAGCCGGCACAGCCGTATGAAAAGATACGCCCCATCGCCAGCCATGGCGCACGAGGGCTGATCAAGCTTGGTTTTGATATTGACCCGGATCACCCTGATTTTTGCAGATTGCGTGAACGCTTTCTGGATATCTATGCGGAATGCTATTGCGTGGAAACCCAGTTGTTTGAAGGCATCTCGGCACTGCTGCAAACCATCGCAGACCGAGGCCTGCCATGGGGTATTGTGACGAATAAACCAGCACGATTCACCGATCCTCTCGTCGCCGCCTTGCCTCTATGCCCACCCCCGGCCGTAGTTGTGTCAGGTGACACAGTCGGCGTAGCCAAGCCAGATCCGCGCCCGATGTATCACGCTGTCGAACTTTTAGGTGTTTCTCCAGAGGATTGTCTGTATGTGGGTGATGCCGAACGCGACATCGAGGCTGGTCACAGGGTTGGAATGATTACCGTACTGGCTGATTACGGATATATTGCCGAAACAGATTCCCCACATGAATGGGGTGCAGATATACGAATTGCCCACCCACTGGAACTCGTCGACCACTTGCCTGACTAATCGAGTATAATACCGGTTCTTTCATCGGTTTTACCCTAGGGGCCGCCATGGTTTCGACGGGGGTTGCAAAGCGGATGGGGGCATGCCGGGATCGCAGATTCCCGTAAAACGCTGTATTTATATAGTCGCAAACGACGAAACTTACGCCCTGGCTGCTTAATCGCGCCAGGCTCTGCACTACTTCTCCCATCGGGTAGGCTGGGTCAAACCAGCAGCAGAGTCATTTAGATGGGATCGCGCTTGGTCGGGTTACTTGGCAAAGCGTCAAACTCAAGGTAACTCGCGTATGCTGAGCCTGTCGGTCGGCGCTTCATGCGTTAAATTCAAGTTGACCAGACTACGCATGTAGAACTCACTGTAGAGTGCTTCCGGACGCGGGTTCGACTCCCGCCGGCTCCACCAATACACAAAATCCCAACCCTTATCGGTTGGGATTTTTTTTGTTCTGAACGCCAGTGTTGGCGCGGTTTCCGGCCATGGCCTCTTGAGCACGCGCCTCCTGATGTTATCGTTTTCGACGCCCATTCTGCCGTTTTTCTCTCTCCGTTCTCTATCCTCCTCTTGAGTGTCCAAGGCAAGAATCCGTGTATCTATGCGGGTTTGCAGGTCATCATTTTGTTATTTAAATTGCTCTGTTTTTACGACCGAGATGAAAAAGTCAGAGCGCTGCGATAATGAGGTTACACAGCCTGCAGTTGTGAGGAGCGACTGTTCAGCCCTACCAGCAGTGCCAGCACGATCAGTGTCGCTGCCACTGCAAAGGTAATTTGCATGCCGTAGCCGGTGGCCAGTGGGCTAGAAGCTATCGCTGTGTTGACCTTGCTCGCCATCGCGAACACTGCTCCCATAACTGCAGTGCCGGTAATCAGCCCCAGATTACGCGACAGGTTGAGCAGGCCGGAAATGAGTCCACGCTGCTCTGCGGCGACACCGACCATGACTTGGGTATTGTTGGCCGACTGGAACAGCGCGTACCCAGCGGTGGTGGTAACGATGGCCACCACATAACCCACCACACCAAGGGATATGGGTAGTAATGCGAGGCTGGCGCAGCCGCCAAACATCGCCAGCAGACCGAGTAGCATCATGCGCCGTGCGCCATAGCGGTCAACCAGCTTGCCAGCGGGTACACCAATCAATGCGGCCACCAACGGACCCGTCGACATTACCAAGCCCAGTTGAGTCGTAGAGAGTGCCAGCGTGCGTGTCAGGTAGAACGGGCCTACTATTAAGGTGGTCATAACTACTGCAGCAACCAAGCAACTCATAACGAGACTGGACAGCAACAGCGACCTACTTAGCAATGACAACCGGATCAATGGTGCGCTGGCCCGCTGCTGACTGATGACAAAGAAAGTGGCGGCAATCAGTGACAGTATCAGCAGGCCATTATTGCGCAGACCCCACTCACCACGGCCCAAGGTCATCGCCAGCGCATAGGCGGCCAATGTGAGGGCCAGCAATGCGGTACCGGTATAGTCGTAGTTGCTATGTACTACTTGCCGTGGCGCGGTGGTAACCGGCAGATGGCGTTTCAACAGGAAGAAAGCCACGATACCCAGCGGTACGTTGGCCGCAAACACCGCCTGCCAGCCCAGACTACCAATCAGCATTCCGCCCAGTGATGGCCCCAGGGCGGTACCGATGGCCGAGGCTGTGCCCATCAGCCCAATGGCACTTCCAGTTCTTTCCTTGGGCACTATGTCAGCAACATAGGCCATGCTCAGCGCCATCATCAGCGCTGCACCAAGTCCTTGGATGGATCGGGCCGCGATCAGCACCGGTAATGACGGATAGCTGCATAGCAGCGATGCCATAGTGAACAGCCCTACCCGGGGTATGACCGGGATGAAGGGAAAATTTCCACATTTGATAGCATAACTTACTGATATATATAAATATTCACTCTTACCTTTTGTGGTGTGGTAGTCTTTTGACGAGGACCGTGTTGGAGGTTGCATGGCGTTAATTGAACGTACCGCATATCCAGTATTTGCCCGCGCCTATGGGCCAAAGGAACTGAAGCAACACTTTTCCATTGAGGATGATGAGCTTGAGTGGATCAAGTCAAAATCGTCTTCTGCCACGCTGCGCCTCGGTCTCGCGGTACAGCTGAAATGCTTCCAGTATTTGCACTACTTCCCCACTCTCGATGACATTCCATCATCGATCATTGATTTTGTGCGCAGTATCTTTGGCTATAGCGAACGCGTTCGGATCGACTATGCCAGCAAGAACACTCTCTACCGCCACATGGTGGCTGTGCGCGAATATTTACAAGTCACATCCGCTTACGGGCAGGCCTCTACCGAAGTGGCGCAAAATCTCGCTTCTTCAGCAGCAGAGCTTCTTGATCAGCGTACCGACATTATCAATGCGGTAATCGACGATCTTATTTTGCAGAAGTATGAACTCCCTGCTTTTTCAACCTTGGATGATTTGGCAGAAAAAGCTCATGTAGCGGTCCTGCGGCGCATCTTTGATACCGTGGCTGGCAGACTTTCATCCAGTGACATTTTCGCCCTTGAGACACTGATCCGAACCGACACTTTGCAAGGTCGGATGAGCGAATATAACGATTTGAAAAAATCGGCCAAGCGCTCAAGCAGGAAACACCTGGAAATGCTGGTAGACCATCTGGAATGGCTTGAGACATTTGGGCCTGTTAGTGCCATGTTTGCTGGCGTTCCAGATTCCAAGATTCGACATTTTGCCAGTCAGGCAATGGCATACGATGCTTCTGAGTTGCGAGAGTGTGTCGAGTCAAAGCGCTTCACACTCATTCTCGCCTTGATTCACCGCATGCAGGTGCGCGCCCGGGATCAGCTCGCCGAGATGTTCCTGCGCCGAGTATCCACTATTCACAAGCGCGCAAAGGAAGATCTTGAACAGATACAGAGCAAACAGCGCGGCGAAGCAGAACGCATGATTGTTTCGCTGGATAATGTACTGGCAATTCTTGAGCAGGAGCCTGATGACACAAAAGCAGGTAAACAAATACGCAAGTATTTTGTTCCTCTTGGAGGCATCGATCAGTTGCGCATGTCTTGTGCGCAATTGCAGGCTAACAGCGGCAACAATTATTTGCCCCTGATCTGGAAGCACTTCAAGAGTCATCGCGCGATTCTGTTCCGCTTGGTTAACTTGCTTGATATTGCGCCGACCAGCCAGGAAACCACTCTGGTCGACGCCCTCGACGTTATCAAAACCTATCAGGACAAACATCGAATTGAATGGATCGAAGAAAAAATCGATCTTTCTTTTACGTCCGATCGATGGCGGAAATTACTTCGCCCCTCTTCAGGCGAAGGCTCGGGAGTAAATCGGCGGGTACTTGAGATTTGTGTTTTATCTTATC
This sequence comes from Formivibrio sp. oc-25, assembly GCF_055810895.1. NCBI lineage: Bacteria > Pseudomonadati > Pseudomonadota > Betaproteobacteria > Neisseriales > Chitinibacteraceae > Formivibrio > Formivibrio sp. oc-25. Next base: position 17,767 of record NZ_JBVVOL010000035.1, read on the forward strand.
TAGCGGAAGAACTGCGGGCTGGGGATCTCAGTGTCAGGGGCTCAGAGGAATTTGCTGATTACCGTGAACAGCTATTGTCATGGGATGAGTGTGAGGCGCTTCTGCCTGCGTACTGTGAAAAAATTGGATTCCCGTCCAATGCCAAGGATTTTGTCGCCAGTTTGCGCGACTGGCTAGCCGAGACCGCCAAGCAGCTTGATGACAAATTCCCAGAGTGTCGGTGCGATGTCTCGCTCAATGCCAATGGAGAACCTGTTTTGCGGAAAGTCACGGCGAGAGAAATCCCGCAGTCAGCTGTTTCACTACAAAATGCACTGATTCCGCGCATGCCGTCACGGCATATCCTGGATGTATTGGCCAACATTGAACATTGGATGAAATTCACCCGGCATTTCGGCCCGTTATCCGGCAATGAGACCAAGCTGAAACAGCCGGCAGAGCGTTATCTGATGACCATTTTTGCCATGGGCTGTAACCTCGGGCCATCGCAGGCTGCTCGACATCTTGCCAATGCCAATGTCAGCGCCCACATGCTCTCATTCGTGAATCGGCGGCATATTTCGTTGGAAACACTGGACGCTGCGCAACGTGAGTTGAATGAAGTCTACCTACGGCTTGATTTGCCCAAAGTCTGGGGCGATGGAAAGACGGTAGCTGCGGATGGTACGCAATACGACTTCTATGATGAAAATCTCCTCGCCGGATACCATTTCCGATATCGCAAAATGGGTGCTGTTGCATATCGGCATGTGGCCAACAATTACATCGCTGTGTTCCGTCACTTCATACCACCTGGCGTGTGGGAAGCCATATACGTGATCGAAGGGTTGATGAAGGCCGGCTTGAGTGTTGAGGCCGATACGGTTCACGCCGACACCCAGGGCCAATCTGCCACCGTTTTTGCATTCACCCATCTGCTGGGTATCAAGCTGATGCCACGGATCCGCAACTGGAAAAACTTGATTTTGTACCGCCCTGACAAGGCCTCCAAGTATCAGCATATCAACGGCCTGTTCGGCGATACGGCGGACTGGGATCTCATTGAAAAACACTGGCAGGACCTGATGCAGGTCGCGCTGTCGATCAATGCCGGAAAAATCTCATCTGCGACGCTGCTGCGAAAACTTGGTTCATACAGCCGTCAAAATCGCCTGTCTTGCGCGGCCCAGCAGTTAGGTAATGTGGTGCGCACGGGTTTCTTGCTGGAATGGATCGGTAGTCGTGAATTACGTCAGGAAATTACGGCCAATACCAACAAAATCGAGTCCTACAACGGATTTGCCAAGTGGTTGTCATTCGGTGGGGATGTCATTGCGGTGAACGATCCCGATGAACAGCAGAAGCGGCTGCGTTACAACGACCTGATTGCCTCGTCGCTGATTTTGCAAAACACGGTGGACATGATGCGCACGTTGCATGTCCTTCAAAAAGAAGGCTGGAAAATTTCCGAGGATGACGTGTCTTTCCTGAGTCCCTATCTGGTTGGCCATGTTAAACGTTTTGGCGAGTACAACTTGAAACTCGATCGTACCCCTGAAGCGTGGATTCAGGACGAAGCATTTCAACAAGCTGCCGCTACTGCGCGAAACCAGTGGCCAGCTTCACAAGCCCAAGAGCAATGACTATGGATTTACCTGAACCAACGTTTCGCGTAACACCCTATGGTGATGTTGATGCTGCCCAACTTGAAAAGTTGCGCGATAGCTTTGATACGGCAGCGTTGCTGAAGCTGGTGGATGAACTGGATGGGCTACGGAAACGATTTGCCTCCTGCGAGGGCGTTCGGGATGATTTACTCCAATTGCATGGCATGGTCCATACGGTCCTCAATGGCGGCCCGTTGACGCGACCACCTGGTGAGCAAGACCTCTGGGAAGAAGCTGAGGCGCTGACCAATGAGTTTCGTGACATGGTCGATTTTTTCCTGCGAGCGGCGGAACAATTGCAGCCATTGGCTGATCTGCGACCTGATCAGTCTGGCGACTGAGAGGTCAAAGTCAACAAGCCGTGCTCTATGCGCGTGCGCGCGAAAGGATCAGCGCCATCGATGTAGCGCATAGCTGACTTCACATCTTTCCAGCCAACGTATTCCATCAGTGTTTTGATATCCCAGCCGTTGGCATTCGCCCAACCTGCAAATCCGCGACGCAATGAGTGGCCACTAAATCTATCGGGTTCTGGCAATCCTGCTTGGGAGAGCAAATTACGCAGCAGCGGAATCAAGCTATTTGCATGCAGACTTGAGTCGCTGATCCTCCCCCACCGATCAATGCCTCGAAATACCGGACCACTTTTGAGATCTGCAAGTGCAATCCAGTCGTTATAGGCAGCAACAGGGCAAAGTACAGAAAGTGCCGGCACCTTGAAAGTCCGACCTTGAAGCTGGCGATCGCCTTTAGATTGCGCCAGGAAACAGCTCATGCCTTCGTTTGGCGCCAGTTCTATAAACTCTACCCGGAGTCGCTTCAATTCATCGCCACGAAAGCCACGCCAGAATCCCAATAGCAACAGCGCTTTGTTCCGGGTATGGCGCAGTTGCGCTACCGGGTCAGCCTCCAATTTTGCCGAATTGATGGCTTGATCCAGCCAGGCGACTGCTTGTGTTAAATGATCAATCTGAAGTGGCTTGGCTTGCTTTTCCTGCGCTGGGTGTAAGGTCTGAATGCCTTTGAGTACCTTGCGCACGACCGGCGTTTTGGTTGGATCGGGGAAACCCTGGTCAATATGCCATTTAGCCAATGCCGCCAAACGTTGTTTCAAGGTGTTGATCGACAATTTGTCTGCATGGTCTGCAAGATAACGAGCCATGCTGTCTGCGGTGGCTGGCAGGAATCCGCCCCATTCAATTTCGAAGTGAGAAATTGCAGACTGGTAGCTGCGCTGAGTGTTTTCTCTTGTCGCAGCTTGCAGATACTTGTCAACGTTGCTCATGGCAAAGTTTCAATAAGGAGGGGCATGCGACTTAGTGCCCAGTGTTGCCATTGTCTGAATCAGACTGCAGAAACGTTTCATAATCTTGGCCTCCGTAGAAAATGCCAATAATTGAAACGAGATCATTGTCCACCGCATAGGCAATGACTACGCGTTTTTTGTAGTTGGTAGTACGAAGTCCTGGCCTCACGTCATCGCGCATTGTGCCGCGAAGAGGAAAAGTGCGCAGACTTTCACAATAGCCAACGATAGCTTCTGTGTACTTGGCAGCGGTGTCTGGTGACGCTGCGTCCGCGATATAGCGGAACAGGGCCGCGAGTTGTTCTTCCGCCGCAGGAGAGAAAACGGGCCTGTGCAGAATTTTGTGTAAACGGACCTTTGGCAGGAAACTGCCGCATTGTCCGGAGTCCACATGTCTACCAA
>NZ_JBVVOL010000036.1:0-20610 GCF_055810895.1 Formivibrio sp. oc-25
GTCTGATTTGACGAAAAATCAGGCTGATTTTGAAGAGGAAGCAGTTTTTTGAAATTCAGGGGTGAAAAACCGAAGGTGGGGTTTGGTTTTTCACCATCCTGTTAGGCGGGGATGAGTTTATTGTATTGTTCTGCGGTTTCAAACATGAAAAAGAAATAAAGGATGAGGCTGGCCGGCTGTTACAAAGGTTGACCGAGCCGTATAGCCTGGATGGATTCCAGGTAACGCTTACTGTAAGTATTGGTGTGACTGTCTATCCTGCTGATGCTGTACATGATCCTGATACCCTTATTCGACATGCGGATCAGGCAATGTATCAAGCCAAGCGCTGTGGCAAAAATTGCATGCACTTTTTTGATCCTGTTAGTGAGCGTGAGTCCCTGGAGCGTCAAACACAGTATCAACGTGTGGCAGATGCATTGATGGCAAAAGAATTTTGTCTGTTTTATCAGCCTAAAATTGATTTGCATACTGGAGCTGTGTCTGGTGTTGAGGCTTTGATACGCTGGCAGCATCCTGAAGAGGGATTGCTATCACCCGCGAGATTTTTGCCGGTTATTGAGTCGACAGATTTGACACTTCAAGTAGGGGAGTGGATCCTGCATGAGGTCATGCGGCAGAAACAGTGCTGGTCTAGTCTCGGAATTAATCTCCCTGTGAGCATTAATATTTTTGCCAAGCATCTTCAGAGAGCAGATTTTGTCGAGCGACTAAAACTGATATTGGCAGACTATAAGGATGTTGATCCGTATTCGCTTGAATTTGAAATTCTTGAAACGACGGCCATGGAAAATTTGCAAGAAATAAGTCAGCGCCTGCAGGAGTGCAGAGATCTTGGTATTCGATTTTCCCTGGATGATTTTGGTACGGGATATTCATCGCTGACTTATTTGAGACAATTGCCGGTTGATGTGGTCAAGATCGACCGATCATTCATCTATGACATCCTCGATAATAAGCAGGATCAAGTTCTGGTGCAGGGGGTCGTTAGCATGGCTCGCACGCTCAATCGTCAAGTTACTGCCGAAGGAGTGGAAACAATCGAACATGCGATTCCTCTCATTCGTTTTGGTTGTGATCAGGCACAGGGTTACGGTATTGCCAAGCCAATGGCGCCAGAGAAAATTCCTGCTTGGGTAGCACAGTGGACCAAGCCTGCTGCATGGTCGGACTGCATCTGAATAAATTCACGCAGGAACGAGTATGCAGCCAGTGTTGGCTTGGGCTGAGAGCTGGCCTCTGTGATGCGCGATATATGCCCAGTCCCGGACGATTGATAACGCGCTTATTGAATAATTCTTGGGCAGGTATCAGATTGGAATGCCCCAATTTGTGGGGGGGCAAAAGAAAAAAGCACTTACGCCGAAACGTAAGTGCTTTTTTTGTTTGGTGCCCGGGGTCGGACTCGAACCGACACGCCTTTCAGCGGGGGATTTTGAATCCCCTGCGTCTACCGATTTCGCCACCCGGGCAGAGGAACGGGATTATCCACGAGACGCCCCTCTCTGGCAAGCAGGTGTCAGTCATTTTTTTTGAGGGCCAGCGCGTGTTCGTACAGTGCGTTGCGCGGTGCGCCAGTAATTTTCTGCGCCAGCGCGACGGCCTGCTTGAGCGGCAGTTCAGCCAGTAGCGGAATCAGTACGTGATCGTGCTCGGCAATGCTGGCAGTTTCGACTGCTGGTGCGGCGTCGATCACCAGCACGGCCTCGCCGCGTTGCTGGTTGCTATCTTGCTTCACCCAGTCTGCCAGTTGGCCAAGCGGTAGCCGCCGGATGGTTTCAAAGGTTTTGGTCAGCTCGCGTGCGAGCACCGCTTCACGTTCAGGGCCAAAAACCGCCTGCATGTCATCCAGACAATCGGCGATGCGATGCGGCGCTTCGTAAAAGACGCTGATCCAGGGCAGATGTTTGAGTTGTTCCAAGGTCTCGCGACGCTGGTTGCTTTTGGGTGGCAAAAATCCGTAGAACAGGCTGTGCGGGGCGGTGAAGCCCGATGCGCTGAGCGCGGTGGCCAGTGCGGAGGGGCCGGCTACGGGCACAACCGCAATGCCGGCCGCATGTGCTGTGGCAACCAGCACCGCTCCGGGGTCGGAGATGGCCGGGGTGCCGGCATCGGAAACCTGGGCGATGCTTTCCCCGGCCTTGATGCGTTGTACCAGTTTGTCTGCCACGGCGCGTTCATTGTGTTCACGCAAGCTGACCATGGGGGTGCCGATGCCGAAGTGTTTGAGCAGGTGGCCGGTGACCCGGGTATCTTCGGCGGCAATCAGGTCAACCTGTTTGAGTACCTCGATCGCGCGGGGCGTCATGTCGCCGAGGTTACCGATCGGGGTGGCCACCACATATAATGTGGAATTGCTGATTGCGCGGGGTTCGAGATGCACGCTGATGTTCTCCTGGGTAACAAGCCGGCCGCTTGGGGCAGATGCCTGCGTATGCTGGGTGCGGCCGCCGTACTATACGGCGCGACCTTGGCCGGCGCCAGTGCCGTTGCGGCCGAGCCGGCCATGCGCTATATCGCGGTGATTCTGCCGGCCAAAAGCCAGAACAAGGCTTTCAAGCTGGCTGCCGATAGTATCAAGGCTGGGTTGAAGGCGGCCGACAAGGTGCATGGTGGCCACAAGACCTATCCCATGCGTGTGTTCGATGTGGATGAACGTGAAGATTCCACCCTGGCAGCATTCAATCAGGCACAGAACGAAGGTGCGGTTGCGGTGGTGGGGCCGCTGACGCGCAGTGCTGTTAATTATCTGGCGGATTCGGCTGATCTCGGCGTACCGGTGCTGGCACTCAACAGTTTTGACCAGGACACCCTGCGGCGCCCCAAGCTGTACAGCTTCGGCTTGTCGATCGAGGCGGAAGTGCAGCAGATGGTGCGCGAAATGCGCAGTGAAAAGGTCAGCGTTCCGGTGGTGCTGAAGCTGGAAAATACGCTTTCCACCCGCATGCAGCGGGCATTTGCTGAAGCCTGGCGTGCCGAGACGGGCGTCGAGCCTGCTGTCATTTCCATTCGCAATGCGGCGGAGCAGGCCAATGAACTGCAGTCGAGGCTGGGAAAGGCCGATGCGGTATTTTTTGCCATGAACGGGCGCAATGCCAGCCTGGTGCGACCGTATTTGCCGGCGCATTGCCAGCTTTACGGCACCTCGCAGGTGGCGGTGGGGCGTACCGTGCCAGTGGATCTGGCCGGAATCCATTATGTAGAAATGCCTTGGCTACTTAATCCGGAAGCGCCCGAGTTTGCCGCTTATCCGCGCGAGCTCAATCGTTCGGATGACGAAGAGCGCTTGTTCGCGCTGGGTGTGGATGCCTGGTGGTTGGTGCAATTGCTGGCGCGCGGGGAAAACTTCAGTGCGGTGGATGGGCTGACTGGCTGGCTGCGCTTGCAGCCGGATGGCGTTATCGTGCGCGAAATGGTGCCGGTGCAGGCATCTGCGGCCGTTGCGTTGGCGCCGCCGCCCGCAGATGCCTCGCAGCCGGCGAGTGTGGTGCGGTGAACAAGCTGGGTGCCGAGGCGGAAGCCGCTGCCGCCAGATATCTGCAGCAGCAGGGCTTGCGCATTGTGACGCGCAACTGGTCTTGTCGCCAGGGCGAGCTGGATCTGATCGCGCGTGATGGCGATACGCTGGTTTTTGTCGAGGTGCGCCAGCGTGCTTCCAGTCGCTTCGGTGGCGCAGCGGCCAGCATCGGTGCGACAAAACGCGCTAAACTTCTGGCCGCAGCGCAAGTCTACCTGCAAACGCTGGCGGTCATGCCGGCTTGCCGTTTTGATGTCGTCTGCCTTGAAGGCGGGCAACTGGACTGGCTGAAAAATTGTATTGATGCGTCATGGTGACGCCGGAAAGGAAAGCATGGATTTGATGCAACGCATGCAGCAACATTTTGCCGAAAGTATCTCGGCCAAACAGATTGCGCTGGAAACCCTGTCTCCCCTGATGACTCAGGCGGCCGAAAAAATGGTGCAGACGCTGGTTGCCGACGGCAAGCTGCTGATCTGTGGCAATGGTGGATCGGCTGCCGATGCCCAGCATTTTGCCGCCGAAATGGTGGGCCGGTTTGAGCGTGAACGCCCGGGTCTGGGTGCAATTGCGCTGACGACCGATACCTCGGCGATTACCGCGATTTCCAACGATTACGACTACGACCTGATCTTTTCCAAGCAGGTGCATGCGCTGGGGCGCGCCGGTGACCTGCTGGTGGCGATTTCCACCTCTGGCAATTCGGCCAACGTGATCGCCGCCATTCATGCCGCGCATGATCGTGGCATGAACGTGATCGCCCTGACCGGGCGCGATGGCGGCCAGATCGGTGAACTCCTGTCCGGTGATGATGTCCACCTGTGTGTGCCGGTGCAACGTACCTGCCGCGTGCAGGAAGTGCATATCACCATCATCCATGCCCTGTGCGATGCCGTGGATTACATGCTGCTGGGAGGGGAATAAGCCATGAAGAAACTGATTGCGGCGCTGGTTGCCTTGGCAACGCTGACTGCCTGTGTCCCGCTGGTGTTTGTCGGTGGCGCGGCAGTCGGTATGTGGATTGGTTCTGATCCGCGCAGGCCGGAGACGATCAAGACGGACTTTGACATGGATGCACAGCTGGAGGCGAGAATCTCCGAAACCTACAAGGAGCGCGCCCATGTCAATGTCAATGTGTTCAACGATCTGGTGTTGCTGACCGGTGAGGTGCCCGATGCCAAGGCGCGCCAGCAGATCGAGCAGTTCGCTTGGGAGCTCGCCCGCAAGCCGCGCAAGGTTTACAACGAAACCGTCGTGGCGGCACCTTCCGCGTCCATGGATCGGCTCAATGACAGCCAGATCAGTGCCCGCGTGAAAACGGCGGTATTGGCAGAAGCCGGCGATGCGACCGCCGTACATATTCTGGTGACGACCGAGCGCCAGGTGGTGTACCTGATGGGTATCGCCAAGGCAGACCTGATCGAACGCGCGGCCGTGGCTGCGAGCAAGGTCAATGGTGTGCGCCAGGTGGTGAAACTGGTCGAAGTGGGCCCAGCCGGCCCGGCCGACGGCCGATAGTCCTGACTTGACTGCGCCTGACCCTGCTCCGATTGGTGGCAGCGTCAGGCGCTTTCCCTGATAACCAGCTCAAACCCGACATCAATGGTTCGCTGCGTTACGGGTTTTCCCCGTATCAAATCCAGCAGCATGTGCGCGGCCTGATCGCCGATTTCCGATCGCGGCGTGCGCACCGTGGTCAGGCGCGGTACCGAATGCGCACTCTGTTCCACATCGTTGAATCCGATCACTGCCACCTGTTCCGGAATGCGGATGCCCAAGCGCAAGGCTTCGAACATGGCACCCTGTGCCAGATCATCGTTGCTGCAGAAAATGGCGTCGACATCGGGGTGGCTGGCCAGCAGATCCCGAAACAGTGTGCTGCCCAGTCCGACGCATGCTGCTTGCGGCACGCAGCATTCCAGCGCCAGATCGAGCGATCCATGCTGGATCAGCGCGGTTTGATAGCCATGGTGGCGCTGCCGGGTGCGCGGGTCCATGTGCGCGCCGATAAAGGCAATCCGCCGCCGCCCCTGCAACAGCAAATAATTCACGGCTTGCATGGCCGCCGCGGTGTGCGATAAGCCCACACTGTAGCGGGTACTGTCGTCACTGATTTCCATGACATGTACGCACGGAATGCCGCTGGCCTGGATCAGCTTGCGTGTTTCCGGGTATTGGTCGAATCCGGTCACGATCAGGCCGCTCGGGCGGTAGGACAAAAAATTGCGCAACAGCCGCAGCTCCTGTTCCGGATCGTAGTGAGTGTTGCCGATCAGTACCTGAATGCCCTGCGGGAACAAAACCCCGTGCACGGCTTCTAGCAGATCGGAAAAAACCGTGTTGCTCAAGGCTGGAACCAGTACGCCTACGGCTGCGCTCTTGGACGAGGCCAGTGCCTGGGCGGCCTGGTCCGGGATGTAATTCAGTCGCTCGGCCGCCAGCTTGATCTTTTCGGTCAGTTCTGGCGTGACTTGACCTGTGCCGCGCAGGGCGCGCGAAACAGTCATCATGCTCACGCCGGCCAATGCGGCGACGTCGGCAAGACTGGTGCGTCCGGAGGCTCGTGTTTTTCGTTCTGCCATGGTGGTACAGGTGGCTCCTGCTGTCTGGGTAATCTGGTTGCATTTTACACTGGTTAGCGCTAACATTTGACTGAAATTTGTTGCGGAAGGCCCGGCAGGGTGTCTGGCATCTGTAAAAAACTTGTTATCTCGCTTTATTTATTGTTTGTGTGCGAATGTTTGGCTGATTGAATTGCCGGGTATGTCGCTGATAAGTGCCGTTTTTTTAACTGTGTTAGCGCTAACCTTGCGCTGTTGATTGTTGGGGATTGATGTCATGAAAGTAACCAAGCTCACTACCTACCGTCTGGCCCCGCGCTGGATGTTCCTGAAGATTGAAACCGATGAAGGTATCACCGGCTGGGGTGAGCCGGTGATCGAGGGCCGCGCACGCAGCGTGGAAACGGCTGTGAACGAATTGTCCGAATACGTGATCGGCAAGGACCCTTCGCGCATCAACGATATCTGGCAGGCCATGTATCGCACCGGCTTCTACCGCGGCGGCCCGATCCTGATGAGCGCGATCGCCGGTATCGACCAGGCGCTGTGGGACATCAAGGGCAAGGTGTTGGGTGCCCCGGTGTACGAGCTGCTGGGCGGCTTGGTGCGCGACAAGATGAAAATGTACAGCTGGGTCGGTGGCGATCGTCCGAGCGACACCATTGCCGGCATCAAGAAACTGCAGGCCATCGGCTTTGATACCTTCAAACTCAATGGCTGCGAGGAAATGGGCCTGATCGACAACAGTCGTACCGTCGATGCCGCCGTGGCCGTGGTTGCAGAAATCCGCGAAGCCTTCGGCAACAGCATCGAATTCGGTCTGGATTTCCACGGCCGCGTCGCTGCACCGATGGCGCGCGTGCTGATCAAGGAGCTGGAACCGTATCGCCCACTGTTCATCGAAGAGCCGGTTCTGGCCGAACAGGCCGAGTACTACCCGAAGCTGGCCGAGATGACCCACATCCCGATTGCTGCCGGTGAGCGCATGTTCTCGCGCTTCGAGTTCAAGCGCGTGTTTGCCGCTGGCGGACTTTCCATCGTGCAGCCTGATCTGTCGCATGCTGGTGGTATTACCGAATGCTACAAGATCGCTGCCATGGCCGAAGCCTACGATATCGGCTTTGCCCCGCATTGCCCGCTAGGCCCCCTGGCACTGGCGTCTTGCCTGCATGTCGACTTCGTTTCGCGCAATGCTGTGCTGCAGGAGCAGAGCATGGGTATCCACTACAACCAGGGCGCCGAACTGATGGATTACGTGCTCAACAAGGAAGACTTCCAGTTCCACAACGGCTATATGCTGCCGCCGAAGAAACCGGGCCTGGGCGTGGAAGTGAACGAGGAGCTGGTGATCGAAAACAGCAAGAAGGCCCCGGACTGGCGCAATCCGGTGTGGCGTCATGCCGATGGTGCCGTGGCCGAGTGGTAAAACCATTCTTGGCTATGCCGTAGGACGGACTTCAGTCCGTCGATCCTGTTGCTGATATCAATTCCTACAGGTTGTCGTGTTAAAACCTGACCTACGGCAGCGCTGGTTTAATGAAACCCCTCTCGCTGCTTTGACTCAGGCAGTATCTTTTCTTTTTTGTTGCTGGTGATGTGAATCCATGAATCCTCAACTGCTCGCCCTCGACTGGGGCACTTCCAGCTTGCGTGCCTTCCTGATGGCCGATGGCAAGGTGCTGGAAACCCGCCACTCGCCACATGGCATCCAGCATTTGCCACAGCCCGAACGTCTCGGATTTGAAACTGCATTCAGCCTGATTGCGGGCGGCTGGCTGGCGATGTGGCCGCATCTGCCGGTGGTGGCTTGCGGCATGGTCGGCAGTGCGCAGGGCTGGTGCGAGGCGCCGTATGTGCGCTGCCCGGCCGATGTGCAGACGCTGGCCGAACGCAGCGTGGCGGTGCCGTCGGGGCTGGGGCCGGATATCCTGATCGCGCCCGGCGTACTGTTCGATGATCCGCAGCAATTGCCTGATGTGATGCGCGGCGAGGAAATTCAGATCGCGGGTGCGCTGCTCATGAATCCGCAATGGGCAGGCTGTGCCACGATCGTGCTACCCGGCACGCACTCGAAATGGGCGCGGATCGAAAACGGCCAGATCGTCGACTTTGCCACCTACCTGACCGGCGAATTGTTTGCCGTGCTGAAGAAACACTCGATTCTTGGCCGTCTGATGTCGGACGATGAGCCGCTGGCGCGCGATGCAGAATCTGCTTTCGAGCTGGGGCTGGCCACGGCGCGTGATAGTGGCCCGGGCGATTTCCCGCACCAGATCTTCGCCACTCGCACCCTTGGCTTGACGGGAAGATTGCCGCACGCGGCGCTTGCTGAGTATCTGTCCGGCCTGCTGATCGGGCATGAACTGGTTGCGGGTATCAAGCACGCTGCACCGGATGCCCCGCTGGTGCTGATCGGCGAGCCGAAGCTGTGCCAGCGCTATGTACGCGCCCTGGCGTACCTGGGCAAACATGATGCCATCGTGCTCGACAATACCGCCCCGGCCGGACTCTGGAACCTGGCCTGCGCTGCCGGGCTGATTGCCACTCCATAACATCAACAGAATTCAAGGAAATCCAACTATGACGAATAGCACCCTGGCCAGCCGTTTTGACGCGGCCAATGCACAACTGCCGCTGGTGGCGATCCTGCGCGGCCTGAAACCGGAAGAAGCGGTCGAGATTGGCCAAGGTCTGTTTGAGGCCGGCTTTCGCCTGATCGAAGTGCCGCTCAATTCACCCGATCCGTTTACCAGCATCGCCGCCATTCGTCAGGCGTTGCCGCAGGACGCACTGGTGGGTGCCGGCACGGTGCTGACGCTGGAACAGGTGGCGCAACTCAAGGCCGCCGGAGGGGATCTGACCGTAATGCCGCATGCCGATACCGAAGTGATCCGCGCCGCCAAGGCGGCCGGCATGCTGTGCGTGCCGGGCGTGGTGACGCCGACCGAAGCGTTTGCCGCGCTGCATGCCGGCGCCGATGCACTCAAGCTGTTTCCGGCCGAACTGGTCACGCCGCAGATCCTGAAGGCGATCAAGGTGGTGCTGCCGAAGGCCACCCGGCTGTTGCCGGTGGGCGGTATCACGCCGGATACCATGCAGCCGTTTGTCGATGCCGGCGCGACGGGTTTTGGTCTCGGTTCGGCCCTGTACAAGCCGGGCCTGACCCGCGCCGAAGTGGTGGTACGGGCGCAGGCGTTCGTTGCTGCGTGGAAGACTTTGAAGCCCTGATTGCGAACAGGCCGGGTGTTACATCCCGGCCTTTGCGTGCAGATTCAGCAGCATTCCTCCTCGATGCTGTCGAGCAGCTTCAGCGCCTCGCTGTCGTTCTTCTGCTCGAACAGTTCCCTTATCTGATTCAGGTTGCTGTGAATCAGAAACAGATCGTCCGGACGCGGGCCGCTGCCGCCCGCAGCCTTTTTCTTGAAGTATTCCCAGAATGCATTGCTGTGCTGCGGATCGTCGATATAGCGGCGAATCAGCGCCATCAGCCCGGCAGCCTTGATATCGCAATCCAGACCGATAAAGCTGACATAGCGATCCGGCTTGGCCTGTTTGTCTGGATCGTCCTGGAACGGATTCTGGCAAGCGCAAGACATGGGTGATCTCCCGGCAGGAAAGGAAAGCCTCATTCTACGGAGATGCTCGACCGCTTTCTGTCGGCTAGCCGACACTTTGCGCCTGATCTTCCATTTCGCCTTCCTGCCAGCGCAGCAGGATTTCTGGATGCAGGATGCAGATCTGCCGGCGTGCCGGGCGGGCGATCACGCCTTCCTGCTCCAGTCGCCCGAAGAGGCCGGATACGGTCTGGCGCGTGCAGCCCAGCAGCAGCGATATCTCGCTGACTGACAGATCCAGCGGAAAACTGATACCGGGTTTGACGGGCAGCCCGCGCTGTCGGGCCGAGACGAGCAGAAAACGCGCCAGCCGCCCGGCCACATCGCGGAATGCCAGATCCTCGATCAGCGCGATGCTGTTATCCAGAATGCGGCCCAAGACCGGCATGACTTGTGCCAGCATGCCCGGTTCATTGGCCATCGTGCGGGCGAACTCCACCGTGGACATGCTCAACACTTCACAGGCCGTTTCGCAGCGCAGGTAAGCGCGGGTATGGGTGCTGAACAACTCGCCGGTGGTCAGATAGGCAAGCGTCAATTCCTTGTCGTCGCTGGCGATAAAGACCCGGATCCGGCCTTCGCGCAGCCACAGGATCCGGTCGCGGGCATCTTGGGGTGTACTGACCAGATAGCCGCGTGGCAAACGCTGGCGCAAGAACTTTTCTAAGAGGGGCGGGGAGGGATCGGCATGCCCGCAGGCAATGGCGTGAGGAGCATGGAACATGGCGTGGCCCGGCAAATGGTTGATGTTGATTGCAGAGCAAGGAGCGTGCCACAAGTGCTTTCTGGCCATGGCCGGATCTGGCCGATGCATTTTGCAGGATCGTCGTGGCTGATCTTGGCCGTGTTTTATAATTCAGCAACCTCTTTCATGGATTTTTCCAGCCATGCTCTATCTCTACACGCCAGACCAGCAAGACCTGTATTTGCAGCTACTGCAGCAATCCCTGCCGGATTGGCAAATCGCGGCCTGGCCAGAAGTGGTGGATGAAACCCGCGTAACCCACACGGCCGTCTGGGCACCACCGCCCGATTTTTTTGCGCGCTTTCCCAATCTGCAGGTGATCCATGTGATGGGCGCGGGGGTGGATGCGCTGCTGCAGCGCGAAGATGTGCCGCCGCAGGTGGCGATTTTCCGCCTGGCCGATGCCGGTATGGCGCAGCAGATGCAGGAGTACTGCCTGTATGGCGTATTGCATTACCAGCGCCAGATGGATGTTTACCGCCGGCAGCAGCTGGCCGGGCAATGGATTCAGCAGGCTACCCGCCTGGCGCGCGATGTGCGGGTATCGGTGCTCGGGCTGGGTGAGTTGGGACGCAAGGTGGCCCAATCCCTGGCTGGCATGGGGTACCGGGTCTGTGGCTGGAGTCGCCAGCCCCGGCAGATCGATCAGGTGCAGTGCTTTGCCGGGGCGGATGGCCTGCGCGCCTTGCTGGCGCAGACCGATGTGCTGTTCTGCGTGCTGCCTGCCACGGCCGAAACCCGGCATCTGCTCAATGCCGAAAGTCTGTCGTGGTTGCCCGAAGGGTCAGCCATCATCAATGCTGGACGCGGCAGCCTGATTGATGAATCGGCCCTGCTGGATCGGCTGGATGGCGGCAAGCTGCGTTTTGCCATGCTCGATGTCTATGCCCGGGAGCCGCTGCCGCCGCAACATCCGTTCTGGCAGCATCCGCGCCTGATCATGACGCCGCATGTGGCCGCCGATACCGTGCCGCAAGATGCCGTCGCGCAGATCGCCGCCAACCTGCAGGCACATGCAAGGGGTGAAACGGTGGCGGCCCGGGTCAGCCGCCAGCAGGGTTACTGAATTGGGCAAAACAAAAACGGCGAGCTTTTGAAGCTCGCCGTTTCCTTTGGCGCCTGGTGTTCAGTCCGGTTCCGACCACATCTTGCCAGCCGTGGCCCAGTTATGTTTTTCCACGTCGGTCAGGATGATGTCGACCGCGCTTGGATCGCAACCCAGTACGCGGCAGGTTTCCTTGGTCAGGGCTTCCACCAGTTCGCGTTTCTTTTCCGGCGTACGCCCGGCGAAGAGTTCGATATGCATGGTTGGCATGAAAATCTCCTTGTTGATAGGTTCAGACCGGGAGCCATGATGCAATGCCGGACGTCCCGTGACAAGCAGCGGATGAATGGCTAGCCGGCAGGGAAAACATGATCGGCAACAGCGCCTAAAATGGAAATGCCAGGCGCGCGCCGGCCTGGCATCTTTCCACCCCCGAACGGGGAAACGACCATGATCGAATATGGTTTGCTTGCGGGTGGCCAGTTCAGCTGGCTGCCTTCCGCCATGTGGTCTGCCATCAGGGAACTGCCCTGGCCGGTGATCGCGGGCGTTGCGGTGCTGCTGCTTCTGTTGTGGTGGCGGCGCTGAACCTGTGCCAGACCTGGTCGGGGGATGGCATTCATTGATCCCATTCCCCGCCGGTTTCGGGCAAAAGCTTACTGCTTGATGGCTTCCACGGCGATTTCGATTGTCACCTCATCGCCCACGTGCGGGGCGAACTTGCCGGCGTTGAATTCGGAGCGTTTGATCTTGGTTACCGCATTCGCGCCGATGGCATCCTTTTTCATCATCGGATGCGGCATCAGCTGGAAGCTTTCGAGGGCGAGGGTAACTGGCTTGGTAATGCCCTTGATCGTCAGATTGCCATCGACCGCCGTGGGCTTGTCGCCATCAAAATGCACCTTGGTCGATTTGAAGGTGGCAGTCGGATACTTGGCGGTATCGAAGAAATCTTCCCCCTGAATATGGCCGTTGAACGCTTCAAAGCCGGTATCCACCGATTTCATGTCGATGGTGACATCGACCACCCCTGTCTTGGCTGCCTTGTCGAGCACGATCTGGCCGCTGGTCTTGTTGAAGCGGCTCAATTGTTTGGAATAGCCAAAATGGCTGTAGGAAAAGCGCGGAAAGGTATGCGAGCCATCAATCACAAAGGTTTCCGGCGCGGCGAGTGCGGCGGCGCTGATGGTGGTGAACAGGAGTGCGGTCAGGGTACGTTTCATGGTGTTTTATCTCCAGGGATTGGTGCAAAAAATCATTGGCTGCTGGCGAGCATGCGGAATTTGATCTGAATATCGTTGGCCACAATGCCGAAGTCGGCCCATTGGCCTTCGCCGATGGCAAAGTCGGCGCGCTTGATCACAAAGCTGCCATCGAAGCTGGCCTGTTTGCCTTGAATCGTCACGGTTGTCGGTGCTACCACAGGCACCGTGCGCCCCTTGATGCTGAGCTGGCCGCTGACTTCATAGCGGTTGCCTCCCAGCGGCTTGATCGCGCTGGAAACAAAGCGGGCAGAAGGGAATGCCTTGGTGTTGAACCAGGATTTGTTGCCGACCTCGTCGTTGGCTTCCGGCGATCCGGCATCGATACTGGCCAGCTCCACATCCATGCTGGCCTTGGCGGCGGCTGGTTTGGCCGGATCAAAGCTCAGTTGGGCCGAGAATTTCTTGAAATGCCCTTCCATGCCAACGCCCATCTGCTTGTAGACAAAGCCAAGCGAGCTTTTGTCGGTGTGGACGGTTTTGAATTCAACCGCATGACCAATGGCGGGCAGGCTGAGGGCGGCAGCCAGCGCGAGCGCTGGCAGCGTGTGGGCGATACGCATAAGGTGTTCTCCAGTTTTTGTAATCAGGATGCGTGATGGCCGGGCAGCATCCGGCGCAGTACGTGGTCCTTGTCGATGAAATGGTGCTTGAGTGCGGCACCAACATGGCCCAGCACAACCAGAACCAGCAGCAGATTCAGCCTGCCGTGCAGGGTGGCGAGCACGCTGGCCAGTTCGCGATTGCGTTCCAGCAGATCCGGAATCGGCCAGAACCCGAACAGCACGGTCTGAAAGCCCATGGCCGAACTCATCAGCCAGCCAGAAACAGGAATTGCAAACATCAGCAGGTAAAGCAGTGCATGGCCGGCATGCGCCACGAACTGCTCCAGGCGGTTCATGTGCGCGGGCAGGGCGGGTGGGCGTTGCCACAGGCGCCAGGCCAGGCGCAGCCAGAGCAGTGCAAACAGGGTGATGCCGGCCCATTTGTGCCAGGAATAGAATTGCAGCTTGCGCGGCGAGAGTGGCAACCCGGTCATGTAGAAGCCCAGCAGCAAGAGGCCAAACAGGCTGGCAGCCATCAGCCAGTGCAGGGCCATGGCCGGAGTGGAGTATTTGTGGTGGGTATTCATCGGCGTACTCGAATTTATGCAGGTTGAAAGGCGAAGGCATCCATGGCGATGACGTAATCATCGATACCGGCATGCAGGCGGATGACTTGGGCATCTGCAGTGGCCGCACCCAGTGCCACATAGAGCGGCAGCAGGTGTTCATCGCGCGGGTGGGCTTGTCTGGCAGCCGGTGCCTGATTGCGGTAATCCAGCAGGGCAGGCAGATCGTGGGCCTGCAGTTTTTGCCAGAACCAGTCGGAAAACGCGCGGACATAGTCAGGTGCCTGATGGTCGCTGCCATGTGCCCGCTGGAAATCGGCCAGGTTGTGCGTGAGGTTGCCCGAGGCGACAACCAGAAAACCACGTTGGGTCAGCGGCTGCAGTGCCTGGCCCAGCCGATAATGGTGTTCAGGGCCGAGCCGGCTTTGAATCGAAAGCGGCAGCACCGGGATATCGGCCTCTGGAAACATGATGCGCAGCGGAATCCATGCGCCGTGGTCCAGCCCCTGCTCAGTGGCAGCCTGAGCCGGGAAGCCGGCGGCCTGCAGTGCGGACAGCACTTCCTGGCTGGCCTCGCGGCTGCCGGTGGCCGGGTAGGTGATGGCGTACAAATCCTGCGGGAAACCCCAGAAATCATGGATGGTTGCAGGCCGCTCGGCAAAGCCGACCATGGCTTGCGGAGTATCCCAGTGCGCGCTGATCACGATGATTGCGCGCGGCCGCGGCAGTTGCATGGCGGCATTGCGCAAGGCGGTGCCGGTTGCGCCCGGATGCAGGGCAAATGTCGGTGCGCCATGTGGCACGAACAGGCTGGGCAAAGGATTGAGTCTGGCATTCATGATCGTTCTCCGTCTTGGAATCCACTTTAATGATTTCTTTTGTGCTTAAATAGCCAACAATATGCAAATGATTGTTGCTATTTATGCAACAGGAGGGGGCGATGGATCGGCTGGATGCCATGCAGTTATTCGTTCGGGTGGCAGAACTGGGCAGCTTTTCGGCCGTAGCGCAGCAATTGGGCGTGGCGCGTTCAGTGGTGACCCGCCAGATTGCCGCGCTGGAAGCCCATCTGGGCGTCAAGCTGTTGGCCCGCAGTACACGGCGGCTGTCGCTTACTCCTGGGGGGACTGCCTATCTGGAAAAATGCCGGGTGATCCTGAATCTGGTGGAAGTCGCGGAGACCGGAATCGCCGAGGAAAGACAAATCCCGCGCGGCCTGATCCGTCTGAGTCTGCCGCTGGTCTATGGCCAGAAATATCTGGCGCCGCTTTTGCTGGAATTCTCCAGCCTGTATCCGGAGGTGGAGCTGGATATGGAATATTCCGATCGCCGCGTCAATCTGATCCAGGAAGGGATCGATATGGCCGTGCGCATTACTTCCCGGCTGGATCCCGGCGATGTGGTGCGCCGGCTGGGTGGCGGGCGCATGGTGGTCGTGGCTTCGCCGGATTATCTCGCCCGCCATGGCGAACCGCGCCATCCTTCCGAATTGCTGCACCATCAATGCCTGGGCTATACGGAAATGGCACACGGGCAGCGCTGGGGATTCATGGTGGATGGCAAGCTGGAAATGTTTCCGATCCAGCCGCGTTTGCGGGCCAATAACGGCGATGTGCTGCTGCGCGCTGCCGCCGCTGGGCTGGGAATTGCCTATGAAACAACCTTTTCGGCACAGGAGTGGCTTGATGGCGGCGTACTGTGCGAAATCCTCTGTGATTTTCCCATTCCAGAACTGGGTATTTACGCGGTATTGCCCAGCAATCGTTTCATGCCACATCGTTTGCGGGTATTGCTGGATTTCCTGGCACAAAGACTTGTCAATTCAGATGGCTGAATCGATTTTCGGAATATTGAAATGGTGCGGGAAATTGCAAAAAAATACCGACTCCCTAAAGAGTCGGCGTGAGGGAAATTGCTAGGTGTTTTTCGTAGGTATTTGCCGGTGTTTTTATCTGAAATGAATTAGGCTGCGGCAAATATGCAAGTGATGCCTGATTGCTGTTGATGATAGAAAATCGGTATAGGGTTTGTCCAATCCAATTTTTGGATCGTGTCATTCTGTATTTGAATTGAGTGCATGATCAATTGCCATGCTGCATCTGTGTATTTTCTGCCAGCGTGCGCAGCGAAGCGAAGTGCCTGGATGCGAAGTCGCGGAAGGTTGCCAGTGCCGGGTTGTTGCTGTCGGCCCGCCAGATCATGCTGGTTTCGGCGAGTATGGCTTCGTGCCCCAGCGGGCGGTAGGCCACGCTGTCGGTATAGAGAATGGCCACGGATTCCGGCACGATCGAAACCCCCAGCCCGGCGCGAACCAGGCCCAGAATGGTGTGCGATTCATCAATATGCTGGATATAGTCCGGCACAATGCCGCGCTCGTTCAGCAGGGTGGAAATGAGGGTGTAAAGATAATTGCCGGCTGTCGGGGTATAGGTAATGAACGGCAAACCATGCAGGTCCTCCAGTTGAATTACCGTCTTCTCCGTCAGCGGGTGATCCATCGGCAATGCCGCAATCAGTTTTTCACTGGCAATGCGTTCGCGTGTGAGATTTTCGCGCGCGGGCAGCGAACGCATGAATCCCAGATCGATGGTATTGGCTTCCAGCTCATGAATCTGCTCGATCGAAACCATTTCCTTGAGAATGATGTCGATATGCGGCAATACCTTGCGAGCGGCCACTACCAGCTGTGGCATCAGCTCTACGCCGGTCACCGAAGTGAACCCGATCACAATACGGCCAACTTCGCCTGTGCTGGCGCGACGCGCGGTGATGGTGGCCTGCTCGGTCAAGTGCAGGATACGAAGCGCATCGGGCAGAAAGATTCGCCCGGCTGCGGTCAGGCGCACGTGCCGGTTGTTACGCTCAAGTAATTGCACCCCAAGGGTCTGCTCAAGCAACTGAATCTGCCGGCTCAAGGGGGGCTGGGTCATGCACAGGCGTACGGCGGCGCGGCCGAAATGCAATTCTTCGGCAACGGCTACAAAGCAGTTCAATTGGTTGATATCAAGTGCCATTTAAAAACTGAATCCGGTAATACAATTTCTGGTTTAGACCGGCTGGCTGTAAGGGATTACCATGCGAGCCAGTTCGTCCATCAGGGCGTGACCGCAGATTTGCTCGGTGCGGCCATCAGCTCTGTTCTTGATGATTCGTGTGCCGGTTGGCATTGCCGCAAGGCGCCGGGATACATCCATTCTCAGCAGGCCGCTGCCTTAGCGGTTTACAGGTAAACACCATGCAAAACAACAGTGAGCTTGCCATCATATCAGCTGGAGAAGCACCGACGTTGCGCAAAACCCGGGTGCGCTGGCTGATCGCCGTTGTCCTGTTCCTGATCACGGTGATCAATTATGCCGATCATGTCGTGATTTCACTGGCCGGGCCGATCATGGCCAAGGAGCTTGATTTCGATTCGGTCACATTGGGCTACGTGTTCTCGGCCTTCGGCTGGTCGTATGCCGTGGCCCAGATTCCGGGCGGCTGGTTTCTGGATCGATTCGGCTCCAAACTTGTTTATGCCTCCTGCATTTTCATCTGGTCGCTGCTGACCTGGATGACGGGGGCCATCGGTTTCTTCAGCGGATTTGCCGCAGTGGCAAGCCTTTTTTCTCTGCGCTTTTTGATCGGAATCTTCAAGGCACCGGTGTTTCCTGCCAACAGCCGGATTGTGGCTTCCTGGTTTCCGGCGAGCGAACGGGCCACCGCATCGGCGATTTTCAGTTCCGCCCAGTATGCCGCCACGGTGTTTTTTGCCCCGCTGATCGGCTGGCTGATTCGTGATTTTGGCTGGCAGTCGGTCTATGTGCTGATGGGCGCGCTGGGGATGGCGTTTCTGCTGGTGTGGCGCAAGCTGATTCATGATCCCAAGGATCATCCGCTGGCCAATGCTGGTGAACTGGCGTTCATCGAGCAGGGAGGGGCTCTGGTCAACATGGATCAGGATCGCAAGAACGGCAATCGGGCCAAAGGCCAGACATTGGCCCACATCAGGCAGTTGCTGACCAACCGCATGATGGTCGGCATCTATCTGGGCCAGTACTTCACCAATGCGCTGACGTATTTCTATATCACCTGGTTCCCGGTTTATCTGGTCCGGGAAAAGCACATGTCCATTCTGAAAGCCGGTTTTGTTTCGGTGATTCCAGCCTTGTGCGGCTTTGCCGGCGGGCTACTGGGCGGGGTGATATCGGATGCCATGTTGCGGCGCGGTTTTTCCCTGACCGTGGCGCGCAAGACGCCCATCGTCATTGGCATGCTGCTGTCGATGACGATGATCGCCTGCAACTATATCGATGCCGAAGCGGCGGTCATTTTCTTCCTGGCGTTGTCATATTTCGGCAAAGGCGTGGGAGCGCAGGGCTGGGCCTTGAATGCCGATACTGCGCCGAGGCAAATTGCCGGGTTGTCCGGCGGCCTGTTCAATACCTGTGGCAATATTTCGAGCATCACCACCCCGATTGCCATCGGCTACATCGTCCAGACCACCGGCTCATTCAATGGCGCGCTGCTTTGGGTGGGTTTGCATGGACTGGCGGCCATTGCCGTTTATCTCTTGCTGGTAGGCGAAGTGAAACGGGTTGAATTGCGCTGATCCTGATCTGGTGCGGGTTGCCCCGGATTCGTTTGCCGTTTGATTGAACTTTAAACAATCAAACGGCAAACGAATCTTGATCATCAGCCCGCCGTCCAGCCACCGTCGACATACAGAATTTCGCCCGTGATGAATTCTGAACAGGGTGCAAGCAGAAAGGCCACCGGGCCGACCAGCAGATGCTTTTCGCACAGGCGTCCCTTGGGCAGGCGGCTGATGACCCAGTTGTAGACTTCCTTGTTTTCAAGAATGTCCTTGTTGATATCGGTCAGCGTGAAAATCGGCGCCACGGCATTGACGTTGATGCCATGCGGAGCAAGCTCCACTGCCAGCGATTTGGTCAGGGTATTGAGTGCGCCTTTGCTGGCCGCGTAGGCAGAATAGCCAGCACGCCCTTGCGAACCGCGTACCGATGAGATGTTTACGATGCGGCCGGACTTTTGCGCCAGCATGGCCGGGCTGACTGCCTTGCAGCAGATCATTGCGCCGGTAAGGTTGCTGTCGATGACTTCGCGGAATTTCTGGATATCGAAGTGGCTGACATCCTGGATGTGCGTGGTACCGGCACAGTTGACCAGGCCATCGATCCGCCCGTATTTGGCCAGCACCTGTTCCACCATGTGTTGAACCTGGGCTTCGTCGGTGATATCGACGGCCATGGCTTCACCAGCCAATTGTAGGTTTTTCAGATCAGACAGCGCCTCATCGAGCAGGGGCTGGGATCGGCCAACCAGAATGGGGATGGCGCCGAGCTGGGCCAGGCCGAAAGCGATCTCGCGCCCGATACCACGGCTGGCGCCGGTAACGATGCATACCCTGTCATGCAGCCCATACATCTCTTGTAATGTGTATTGCATGAGCCAACTCCTGTCAGTGCAGAAATGATTTGTTCAATGATAGCGGAAATAAAAAACGGCCCGGTCGAGGAGGAAACCGGGCCGGATACTCACACTCGGATATTACTTGGCATCACGCACGGCATCGATTGCCTTGAGTTCGGCTTCGCCACCGAACTTGCCGATGAACGAAGCGCGCACACCCTTGGTAGCGTCGGCAAACGGAGCCGGATCGATTTTCTCGACCACTTGTACGCCAGCCTTCTTCACTTCTTCCACCTGCTTGGCGATGGCTTCGTTGTTCAGCTTGCGCTGCAGTTGGCCGGCTTCGCGCGCAGCTTCAACCAAGGCTTTCTGCTGGTCGGCCGGCAGTGCATCGAACTTGGCCTTGTTCACGGCCACGATCAGAGCGCTGTAAGCGTGGTAGGACAGGGTCAGGTGCTTCTGCACTTCGTACAGCTTGGCCGACACAAACACACCAATCGGGTGTTCCTGCGCATCCACCGTCTTCATTTCCAGCGCGGTATAGAGTTCAGCCAGGGGCATCGGTACCGGGTTGGCGCCGAGCAGCTTGAATGCTTCGATATGCACCGGAGCGCCGGTGGTGCGCATCTTCAGGCCCTTCACGTCGGCCGGGGTGCGGATCGGACCCTTGGAGTTGGTCATCTGGCGCCAGCCGTTATCCCAGAAGGCCAGACCTTTCAGGCCAATCGTATCCAGCTTGGCGAGCATGTCCTGGCCGACCTTGCCATCGAGCACGCGGTAGGCGTGGGCAGTATCCTTGAACAGGAACGGAATATCGAACATGCCGACCAGCGGGACCAGGCCGCTGAAGTTGTTGGAGCCGGAAACCAGCATGTCGATGGTGCCGCCGCGTACACCGGTAATGGCAGCCTGGGCGTTACCCAGGGTGCTGTCCGGGAACAGCTTCAGATCGAGCGCGCCATTGGTCTTGGCCTTCAGCAGTTCGCTGAATTTCTGGCCGGCGATGTACTGCGTATCGGTACGCGGGGCTTCGGAAGCAAAACGCAGCGAGGTGGTGGCTTGTGCCGCACCGATGGTGGCGGTCACCAGGCCGGCTGCCAGAAGGGAACGCAGGGCGATAGATTTGAACTTCATTTCAACTTCTCCTAGTTAAGAAACCACACAAAACTGCACACAACCTGCTGCCATTAAATGGTTGTTGGACTGACAGCAGGGCATGTTCTTGGGAATCACAACATCCAGCCCAACGGGGTGAGGATCAGCGCCGGGAACAGGGCAAACAGCAGCAACAGGGCCAGCATGGCGCCCAGGTACGGCAGCACACCCTTCACGCATGCCTCGAA
>NZ_JBVVOL010000037.1:0-20292 GCF_055810895.1 Formivibrio sp. oc-25
AGCTGGGCGCAGCTATCGGCGATTTCTTCGTTACAGCCTTTTTTCAGCAGCACGCGCTTGAATTCGGCTTTCAGGTCGGCAAAGGAAATACGGGGCATTGCAATTCTCCTGTCTGGAAGAGGGAGGATCGAATACCGACGATGACGAAGCAGTTTCTGCCATTCAGCGGTATTCGATTTCGGAATGAGACATCGTGTTGCATCTGCCAACGCGATGCTTTGGCTCGCTTGTTTAATGTTTTAACTCGTCGCCCCGGCGCAGGCCGGGGCCCAGGCAATCCTTCTGTGCAAGGACTGGATTCCGGCCTGCGCCGGAATGACGACCTATTAAAACTTCATTGGGCCTGCTCAATCGCGCAGGTCAGCCACGGCCTGGGCAATGCGACGGCAACCTTCTTCGATGGTCTCGACGCTGGCGGCAATCGACATGCGGAAGTAGGGCGAAACACCATAAGCCGCACCGGCAATCAGGCCCACGCCCACGCCTTCGAGCAGATACATCACCACATCGGTATCGGTTTCGAGCTTCTTGCCATCCGGCGTGGTGCGGCCCATCATGCCCGAGCAGTTCACGAACAGGTAGAACGCGCCACCCGGCGTGCGGCAGCTCAAGCCAGGAATATCATTGATCAGCTTGAGGCCAACATCACGGCGCTTCTTGTAGATCTCTTTCCATTCGGTCACCAGACTCTGGTCACCGGTCAGCGCGGCCAGGGCAGCCGCCTGGCTGATCGAGGTGGCGTTGGAAACCGATTGCGATTGCAGCATGTTCAACGCGCCGATCAGGTCTTCCGGACCTGCAGCCCAGCCGATACGCCAGCCGGTCATCGCGTAGGTTTTTGATACACCGTTGATCACGAGCGTGCGCGATTTCAGTTCCGGTTCGATCACGGCGATATGCGGGTTTTCGTCGGTATCGAAACGGATGTGCTCGTAAATGTCATCCGTCATGATCATGACGTTCGGGTGCTTCAACAGCACATCCGCCAGGGAGCGCAGCTCAGCGGCACTGTAGCTCGCGCCTGTCGGGTTGTTCGGGGAATTCAGGATCAGCCAGCGGGTTTTCGGGGTGATCGCGGCCTCCAGTGTCTTGGCGGTCAGCTTGAAGCCATCATCTTCGGAGCACTCGACCACAACCGGCTCGCCTTCACACGCCAGCGTCATGTCGGTATATGACACCCAGTAAGGGGCAGGCACGATGACTTCATCGCCCGGTTCCAGGGTGACGGAGAGTGCATTGAAAATGGCGTGCTTGGCACCGATGGTGACGATGATGTCTTTCGGGGAATAGGTCAGGCCGTTTTCGCGCTGGAATTTGGCGGCAATCGCTTCCCGCAAGGCCAAGGTGCCGGCCGATGCCGTGTAGCGGGTATCGCCGCGTTCGATCGCCTCGATGGCGGCTTTGCGGATATGGGCCGGGGTGTCGAAGTCCGGCTCGCCAACGACCAGGTTGACGATATCCTTGCCGGCACGGCGCAAGGCGTTGGCACGATCCTGCGCGGCGCTGCTCGGGGAAGGTTTTACACGGGAAAGACGTTTGGCAATGCGTGAGGTGCTCATGTGAGTGTTCCTTGCTGGAGATGTCGTGGCACATACATTAAGCACCCTGGAAATTTCCCGCAAAGATGACTTTCATCTGGTCGTATAGTGCTGGCTTATGAAGAACCGGGCAGGGGTTGGAATTGACAGTGACTTGACCGATACGCCATGATCTTTCGATTGTGCAGTCTCATGATGGTGTGCAGGCATGAACCTCAGACGTTTGAAGTATTTTGTGAAAATCGTGGATATCGGCAGCCTGACCCAGGCCGCCGATGTCCTGCATATCGCCCAGCCGGCGCTCAGCCAGCAACTGGCTACGCTGGAAGGTGAATTCCGTCAGCAACTGCTGGTGCGTACCAAGCGTGGCGTGACGCCCACCGAAGCTGGCCAGATCCTGTATCGGCACGCGCAGATCATCCTGCGCCAGTTCGAACAAGCGCAAAGCGATGTCAACAACTCCGGGCAAAGCCTGTCCGGGCAGGTGTCGGTGGGTCTGGCGCCCGGTACTGCGGCATCGGCGCTGGCGTTGCCGCTATTGAAGGCCGTGCGCGCGCGCCACCCTGCCATCCTGCTTTATCTCAACGAGAATTTCGGCACGACACTGAGCGAGCTGGTGATGAACGGTCGCATGGACATGGCCGTGCTGTATGCCGGAAAGAGTGTCGTGCACGGGCTGTCATACCACCCCTTGCTCAAGGAACAACTGTTCGTCGTGGTTCCGCGCAGTACGCCGATTCCGTCAGACCAGATCGAGCTGTCGAAAATCAACGAGATGGATCTGCTGCTGCCACGCCCCTACAACTATCTGCGCAAGTATGTGGATGAAGCGTTTGCCAGCCTGCAGTTGACCACGCATGTCGTGGCAGAAATCGAATCGGCCTCGACGCTGAGCGCAGCGGTGGCGGCCGGACTGGGCGCCACGATTCTGCCGGAGTCCGCAGCCAAGGTTATGGCCGCGACCATACAGGTTCCGCTGTGCCGGATTGTGGCGCCAAGCATTGAAATCCCGCTGGCGCTGTGCGAATCCGACCATCTACCCTTATCCGAACCGGCCCAGGCGGTGAAGGACATCATCCTGGAACTGGTCGATCAGCAGACGTTTGATTTTGGTGTCGAAGAGTTGCCGGCATAATCCAGAAAACAAAAGAACATGCCGGGCCAATCCTCTTTGAACGCAGCGGGTTGGCCCGGTTTCTTTTGGGCTGAATGCTTGTTGCCTTTGTCGGGATGCGTGGCGTGAAGGGGTGATAAGGCCGCTCCCGCGATCGGTCATTAACGCATTTGGCCGCGGGAACCTCACGTCGCATTGCCCGAACGAGCATTTACACCTGTACCCAGGCCGGCGCTACGACCGGGCCCTTGCCGAGGAAGTAGCCGAAGTGGATGTTCATTTCGCCAATTGGCTCCAGGTAACGGCTATTGGATAGCGGGCCGGCATCCATGGCTTCGAAGCCGACAGACTTTGCCAATTCCGACACCGATGCCTTGGTAGCAGCGTCATCCCCGGCCACAAAGACTTGCAGCGTCTTGTTCGGGCGGGATTCGGGCGCCAGCAACTGCGCGAAGATGGTGTTGAAGGCCTTTACCACCTTGGCTTGCGGCGCGAGCTTCTGGATTTCTTCGCCCGCTGAAGTGGTGTGGCCGATCACAAGCTCCTTGTAGTCAGCGCTGATCGGGTTGGAGATATCGACCAGCACCTTGCCGGCCAGATCCCCCGCTTGCTTGATGGCATCTGCGACAGCATCGAATGGCAAAGCCAGAATGACCAGATCGGCGAGCTTGGCGGCAGCGGCAATCCCGCCCCCCATCGCACCGTGGCCAACCTTATCCGCTAGCGCCGCAGCCTTGGCCAGATCGCGCGCGCCAATACTGACTTCGTGCCCGGCGGCAGCCAGTGTTGCGGCCAGTCCTGCACCCATGTTTCCTGTTCCGATGATGGCGACTTTCATTGTGTTCTCCTGTTGATTGAATCGGTGCAGGTACTTTAAGACTTGAAGCAGATGTGGATAAATGGTCAAAATGGACCATTACTTGAAATGAGATGTTTCAAATGGACCGATTGCAAAGCATGAGCGTATTTGCCAAGGCCGTGGAACTCGGGTCCTTTTCTGCGGCAGGAGAGGTGTTGAGCATGTCTTCCCAGTTGGTCGGCAAGCATGTCCAGGCACTGGAGCAGCATCTGGGCGTGTGCCTGATCCATCGCACCACGCGGCGGCATCGCCTGACCGAGGCGGGGTTTGCGTTTTACGAGCGGGTGAAGATCATCCTTGCCGAAGTCGAGGCGGCCGAGGGCATGGCCGCCATGAGCGCGGGAACCCCGCGCGGGAGGCTGCGTATCAACGCCCCGGTTTCGTTTGGCATTCACGCCCTGTCCAGGCGTTTACCCGAATATATGGCCGCCTATCCGGAGGTCTCGGTCGATATGTCGTTGTCCAATCGCTATGTCGACCTGATCGATGAGGGCTTCGATGTGGCGTTCCGGGTGGGCGAACTGTCGGATAGCG
Organism: Formivibrio sp. oc-25; assembly: GCF_055810895.1. Taxonomy (NCBI): domain Bacteria; kingdom Pseudomonadati; phylum Pseudomonadota; class Betaproteobacteria; order Neisseriales; family Chitinibacteraceae; genus Formivibrio; species Formivibrio sp. oc-25. The sequence goes on from NZ_JBVVOL010000037.1 coordinate 4,046, forward strand.
GGCTGATTGCCCGGGCGCTGGCACCGTATCGTCTGCGCCTGTGCGCCGCGCCGTCCTATCTCGCCAGCCACACGGCGATTACCCATCCGAATGACCTGACGCAGCATGAATGTCTGGGGTTTTCCTACACGGAACTGCGCACACGCTGGACTTTCGCGGGGCCGGAAGGTGAGATCACCGTTCCTGTTTCGGGCAAGCTGATGGTCGATAGCGGTGAGGCATTGCTGATGGCGGCGCGCGCCGGGATGGGGCTGATGCTGCAACCTTGCGAGCTGGTGAGGGAGGACGTGAGCGCAGGCAGATTGGTGCTGGTATTGCCTGAATATCCGGTACCGACTCGCCCATTTCATCTGGTCTACGCACCGGATCGCCGCATGACGCCCAAGCTGCGCAGCTTCATCGATTTTGCAGTTGCTGCATTCGGTGCCGATGCGCAGCCGAGACATTGAATCCCGCTATTTTCCTTTGTACTCGATGCGGGATTTCATCTCTGCCGTTGCCAGTTGCAGTGATTTCTCCGCGCCGTTTTTGTCGGGGGAGCGGTCTTCAAAAAAGGTCCATTCGCCATAGCGCAACTGCCATCCTCGCAGGCCTTCATCTTCGACGCGGATGATGTATTCCGGCACCTGGAACTGATAGCCCGCAGGGGTGATGATGGTGTCGTAACGTACGGCTTGCGTCCACGAGTTCAAGTGTTCTTCTTTCGATCAGGTCTGGTGTGGTTTCAAATCATGCAAATACCCCGCAATGGCTTGCGGGGTATTTGAGTGCCTGACTGGTTTCAGGACTATTGATCCAGGCAATGTTTTACTTCGTCGCCCCTGCGAAGGCCACGGTTCAGGCTTTCTATCCGCGTGGGTACTGGATTCCGGCCTGCGCCGGAATGACGATGCTTAAAATTCACTGGGTCTGAGAGTTGTTTTTACAGTAGCTGCGAAACCGGAACAATACGGCCATTCCCGGCTTCGATTTCCTGACGGATGGCGCGAGCGGCGTCTACGGCACCGGGTGTATCGCCGTGCAGCAGGATCTGTTGCACCTTGATTGGCAGTTTCTTGCCGTTGATGCTGGTAATCACCCCATCATCGAGCAGACGTTTCACGCGCTGCAGCACGGCTTCGCGATCCTTGATCACGGCACCGGGCAGCTTGCGCGGGACCAGATCGCCTTCATCGGTATAGGCGCGGTCGGCCAGGAAGGTGGTCGCAACCTTCAGTCCCAGCTTGTCGGCGGCGCGCTCGATCTGGGTGTTGGTCGAAACCGAGACGATGATGTTCGGATCAAACGCGGCCACGGCGCGCACCAGCGGTTCGGCCAGCGTGTAATCGGCAGCGGCCATATTGCCCAGCGCACCGTGAAAACTCATGTGCGTCAATCGATGTCCCGCCACCTTGGCAAACGCAGACAATGCGCCCAATTGGTAGAGCACGTACTGGGCCAGTTCGGCCGGGTCGGCCTGGATCGGGCGGCGGCCGAAACCCATCAGGTCCGGAAAGCCGACATGGGCGCCGAGGTCAACGCCGTTGGCCAGCGCCATGCGCACGGTTTTGTCCATGATGACCGGATCGCCAGCGTGATAACCGCAGGCCACATTGGCCGAGGAAACAATCTGCATGAGTGATTCGTCTTCACCCATGCGGTAAGGGCCAAAGCCCTCGCCCATGTCTGCATTCAGATCGATGTTCATTGATGTTTTTCCCGAATATTGATGGGTTTTTGGTTAGGCCCGTTGCCGTTTTAAGAAGCCGTCATTCCGGCGCAGGCCGGAATTGAGTCTCTGCAAAGGTGGGCTACCTGGGCCCCGGCTTTCGCCAGGGCGACGAGTTAAAACATAACAAGGCCGGGTTTTTAGCTGTCCGTCGTGACGGCATCATCCGCAATCGGTTCAAGCTCCAGCACGACCGAACCGTATCCGAGCACTGCGCCATCCTCGGCAATGATCTGTTTGACCATGCCATCGATGGGTGCCGTAACCGGCGCATACAGATGGCCCACTTTGAGTAGCCCCAGTACCGCGTTTTTCCTGACGATTTCACCCGTCTGGGCAAAGGCGGTGCCGCGCATCGGGTGCGTGGCCAGGAAGGTGCCGGCCGTTTCCGCCAATACGGCGGTGCCGGATGCTGCGCTGCCTGCTGTATCTGGCAGGACCAGCGTTTCTTCCGTGGCTTGCAGCGGGCTGGCACTGGATGTGCCATGCTCGCCAATGGTCAGCTTGACGCGCTCACCCGGCCGGCTCAGTTCCAGCGTCTGCAGGTCCGAGGCTTCCAGCCAGGCGGTCAGTTGTTGCAATTCATTCAGATCCATCAGGTCTCTCCTGTTGGGGTTAACGCTTCGAGAGCAGATAGAGCTTGGCCAGGCTGCCGACCTTGTCGAGGTAGGCGCGATTCGTATCGAGTGCCGACACGGCTTCTTCGTAGGTGGTCTGCACAAAGCGCAGCCAGGTGCCGGGGCGCGCTTGTCCGAGTCGCCACAGGTCAGCCTCGATCACGGTACCGATCTTGGGGTAACCGCCCGAAGGCTGGGCATCGCGCAACTGGATGATCGGCTGGCCGCTGTGCGGAACCTGGATCACGCCGGGTACGATGCCGTGCGAACGCTGCTCCAGTGTTCGCTTCGGCACGAGGGCTTCGCCGGCAAGGCGGTAGCCATAGCGATCGCTCTGTGAGGTGACTTTCCAGTCCTGGCTCCAGAATGCTTGCTGCGAGGCATCCTCGTAGCACTCATATTCGGCAGCAGGCAGCACGCGCACGAAGGTACGGGTGGCCTGGGAAATCGATTCGGTGTCACCCAGCGGCAGCGCGAACTCGGGCGGCTCAACGCCAAATCCCGCCGCTGGCAGCTCGGCGAAGAGATTCTCGCGCTCGGTCGATTGCATGGCACCGACAACATCACCCTGATGCAGGGTGCGGCCGCAGAAACCACCAAATTCGCCGCGCAATTGTGTGCTGCGCGATCCCAGTACGATGGGCACATCCACGCCGCCAGCCAGCGCCAGATAACAGCGCGCACCGTGCTTGGGCGTGTTCAGGCTCAATACCTGTCCTTTTTTGGCCTGCAGCGTCCACCACGGAGGGACGGCCATGCCATCCAGATCGGCCTGGGCATCGGCACCGGTCAGTGCGAAGGTGATGTCTTCCAGAAAACGGACCTGGAACGGGAACATCGGAATTTCAATCGCGGCCGAATTTTCCGGGTTGCCCAGCAGAATATTGGCTGTGGCCAGCGCGATATGATCCATGGCGCCGGAGGTACCCACGCCGTAGCGCAGGTAGCCATCGCGTCCCAGATCCTGAACAGTGGCCAGTGCCGTGGCTGATAAAATCTCGATCACTTGATTATCCTTTCCGCGTGGAACCGAATCATGTCTCCGGGAGCGAGCAGGGCGGGCGGATCGCGCTGCGGATCAAAGAAACACATGTCGGTGTGCCCGATCGTGTTCCAGCCGCTGGGGCCCGCCGATGCCGATACCCCGGTCTGCGCGCCACCAATCGAAATGGCGCCGCCAGGCAAACCCAGCACTGGCACCTTGCGGCGCGGCGTGGCGATGCGCTGATCCATGCCGCCGAGGTAGCAGTAACCCGGATGGCTGCCCAGGGCGTAGACCGTGTACAGCGGTTCGGTATGAATCTGCACGATTTCTTCAATCGTCAGGCCGGTGTGCGCGATGACATCGTTGATATGCGGGCCATGCTCGCCACCGTAAATGGCAGGCAGTTCGATAATCCGGCCTTCCAGTTGCAGTTCACCCGCGTTGTGCCAGGCCTCGACCAGATCCTCTTCAATCTTCGCGATGTGGCGCGGTGGCGTGGCGAAGATCAGCATCAGGTTGCTCATGCCCGGCACGGCTTCCTTGATGCAGGACCAGGTTTCAACATGACGCGCCAGCCACCAGATACGGCGCTGCGTGTGCAAATCCATCTCGCCCGGTGCTTCAAAAAGCAGGCCCGTCGTGCCGAGCAGGCTGATCCGAGGAGACTGATCAGTGGGTACTGTATTCATCATCCTGTGCATTTCCGTCAAAGTGGTGCAGGCCAAAGCGGTCTGCGTAAATGTAGGCCAATGGCCGGGTCATGCTGCCTGCCGCTGTTTCAGCCACCGTTCGAGGTGATGAATGTCGAAGTCACCGGAGCAGAAACCTTTGTCTTGCAGGATTTCCCGATGCAGCGGAATGTTGGTGCTGATGCCTTCCACCTGCATTTCCAGCAAGGCCAGACGCATGCGCGCCAGTGCCTCTTCACGGGTGGCGCCATGCACAATCAGCTTGGCGATCAGCGAATCGTAATAGGGTGGTACCGTGTAGCCTGCGGTGACATGCGAATCGATGCGCACGCTGTTGCCGCCGGGCAGATCCCAGCGGGTAACCTTGCCCGCGCACGGGGTGCAGGCATATGGGTCTTCGGCGTTGATGCGGCATTCGATCGAGTGGCCGTTGACCGTGATATCCGACTGCTTGATGCGCAGCGGCTCGCCAGCGGCAATGCGGATCTGTTCCTGCACGATATCGATGCCGGAAGTCATCTCGGTGACCGGGTGCTCGACCTGCAGGCGGGTATTCATCTCGATGAAGAAGAATTCGCCATCTTCGTACAGGAATTCGAAGGTACCCGCGCCGCGATAGCCGATCTGGCGACAGGCTTCGGCGCAACGCTCGCCGACCTGTGCGATCAGTTCATAAGGAATGCCGGGGGCTGGCGCTTCTTCGACCACTTTCTGGTGACGGCGCTGCATCGAGCAGTCGCGGCATCCCAGCCATAGCGCATTGCCATGGGTATCGCACAGCACCTGGATTTCGACGTGGCGTGGATGTTCCAGGAATTTCTCGATATAGAGTTCCGGGTTGCCAAAAGCGCGGCGCGCTTCTTCGCGCGTGACCGAGATGGCATCGAGCAATTCGTCTTCTGCATGCACGATGCGCATGCCACGCCCGCCACCGCCGCCGGCTGCCTTGACGATAACCGGGTAGCCGATTTCACGCGCAATCTGCTTGATCTCGGCGCTATCTTCCGGCAATGCGCCATCGGGGCCGGGCACACACGGTACGCCAGCTTCGCGCATGGCACGCTTGGCGGCTACCTTGTCGCCCATTGTGCGGATCGCATTCGGCTTGGGGCCGATGAACACCATGCCGGCGGCTTCGACCCGATCGGCGAAGGTGGCGTTTTCCGACAGGAAACCATAACCGGGGTGAACCGCCTGCGCACCACTCAGCTCTGCTGCCAGCAGGATGGCGGCCTGGTTCAAATAACTGCGGCCGGGCGAGGCCGGACCGATGCAGATGGCCTGACTGGCCAGGCGCACATGCTTGGCATCGCGGTCAGCCTCGGAATGGATGGCGATGGTCTGTATGCCCAGTTCGTGGCAGGCACGCTGGATGCGCAATGCAATCTCGCCACGGTTGGCAATCAACACTTTATCGAACATGGAATCTACCTTTTGTTTCCTGGCGCTTGTTCATGGTCTGGCTGCAGACTTTGAACAAATGCTCAGTTCAATAATTTTTCTGCTTTCACTCGATCCGGAAAAGCGCCTGGCCGGCATCGACCTCCTGACCGTTTTCAGCCAGAATCGCCGCGATTTTTCCGTCGCGATCTGCATTCACGGAATGGAACAGCTTCATGGCTTCCAGCATGCAGAGTTTTTGTCCCTTCTTGACGGTATCGCCGACCTGCACGAAAGGGGGATCATTGGGCGCCGGTTTCAGGCAGAACACGCCGAACATCGGTGCCGTGACCGAATGTGCTGCAGCGGCAGGCGCGGCTTTGGGGGCCGGTGGCGCCGGTTCGGCAGCCTTGGGCATCGCTGCGCCGCTGGTCACGGCTTGTGCTTTGGGAGCCACGGTTTCCGTTTTGGGGGCTGTACCGGGCACCGCGCCACGTGATAGCCGAATCCTGCAATCACCTTCTTCCAGTTCCAGCTCGGACAATCTGGATTGCGACGCCAATTCGATCAGCGCCTTGATCTTCTGAAGATCCATCGTGTGTTTTCCTATCGCACCTGCGTTGGCTGACATTGCATTGGGGGCAGACCGAATTGTCGCAATTGCCGCGACCCTATTTCGCAATTCAGTTTCTCGGGACACAAATCCGATGCTGCCTCGTTCGATGACAAAGCTATCACACGCCTATCGTCAACGTGACACACGAAATTCGAATGGGGTCAATCAAAGTTCCGATGGCTGATATCCGACACAGGATTTGAAATCCGCAGGCCGCCGTCTGTCATAAGCCAGCTCTATCCCTTCAAACTCAAACCGTCTTGGTCAATCCTTCAAGCAGGTCCTAAGATCGTCACAACGCTGGTGGGAACACCACTGTCCTGTTCATCTGAAACAGCAATTCCTGTTGCTGTGCATGCCCGATACGGAGTTATTTGATGCCATTCTCTGATTACAAAACAGCATTGGTGACCGGGGCTTCTTCCGGTATGGGTGCGGCCATCGTCGAACGCTTTTGCAAGGAAGGGCTGGAAGTGCACGCGCTGGCGCGCAGTGCCGGCCCGCTGCAGGAACTGGCCGATCGCACCGGTTGCATCCCGCATGTAATGGATGTGCGCGATTTGGCCGCGGTGACGCAACTGACCAAGGACGTGCAATTCGATATTCTGGTGAATAACGCCGGTATCAATTTCCCAGGTTCGATCATGACGGCGACGCCGGAACAGGTCGATGCGGAAATTGGCGTGAATCTGCAGGCCGCCTTGCATCTGGTCCGCCTGATTCTGCCTTCCATGCTGCAGAACGATCGTGGCCATATCGTCAATATCACTTCGATCGCCGGCATTTATAACTTCATTGGCAGCAATTCGCTGTACCACACCACCAAGGCTGCCATGCATATGCTGTCGCGCCAATTGCGCGCCGATGCATTGGGTAAACGCGTGCGCGTGACGGAAATCTGCCCGGGTCGCGTAGCCACCGATATTTTTGCCCACGTGAATGGCACCGATCCGGCCGAGGCGCGTGCCCAGTTCATTGATGGCTTCGAATTGCCGCAGGCATCGGATATTGCCGATGCGATTGCATTTGCCATTGCCGCACCGATTGCCGTGAACATTTCCAATATGGAAATCCTGCCCACGCTGCAAGTGGCAGCAGGCCTGACCACGCTCAAGCCGGGTTCGGTTTGATTGCATACGACCATCCGTTTACTGAATTCAAGGAAGAAACCATGTCTACAGGCGCACGCAGAAATCCTTCTGTACCCCAGGCAGCTCCGGCCATCATCGATGTGCTGCGCACCATCCAGGTGGCACTGATCAGCGATCAGTTGCATCGTTTTATCGGCACCGGTGATCTGAAAAAATATGACAGCAGCACCGGCACCATGGCCGGCACTGCTGTCACCGTGCGCGTCAGCCACGGCGATAATCTGGCGGTTCTGCGTGCTTTGAAGGAATACTGCCGTCCGGGCGATGTCCTGGTGATTGACGGTGGCGGCGATACGCAGCAAGCCATTCTGGGCGGCATCATGTCTCTATATGGCCGCAGTATCGGTCTGGCTGGCATCGTGGTCGATGGCGCGATTCGCGATGTGGCGGAAATCCGCGAGCGCGATTTTCCGATGTTTGCACGCGGCCATATCCATCGCGGCCCGTACAAGGATGGCCCGGGCGAGATCAATGTGCCGGTCAATATCGGCGGCATGGTGGTGATGCCGGGCGACATTATCATGGGCGACGACGATGGCCTGCTGGCCTTCAATCCGGCAGAAGCTGAAACCCTGATCGAAAAAGCCTTGGCCCAGCAAGCCAAGGAAGAGGCCAGCATCCAGGCCATTCTGGAAAACCGCTGGGATCTATCCTTTGTTGATGCCCTGGAAGCACGCGCCCACAACTAACGCAACAAGTTCCCTTTGTAGAAGCGAAGTGTTACGCCACCGAAAGGTGGCGTTTTTTTTGCCTGCTGGTTGGGGTGTGCGGCGTGCGGTGCGCCTGATCGCGATCCACTGCGTCCCTGGCCCGATGCCCGGTGCCGGATAGCCACGGCATGCGTTTTAAGCCATGCCAGGGATCGAATAGTTCTCCTCCTTTTCCACTGCATACCGATGTTGCCTGAGAGCCTGTTCACGCTTGATGGTTTTTTACGCAAGCCCATCACCTTTCCCCTGGCGCCGTAGGTCGGGTTTCAACCCGACAGCACTGATCATTGTGTCGGGGTGAATTCCGACCTACGGAAGAAGCAAAGCGCATGGGCGACAAGGCATCCTGCAAGTTGACGTTCAATGCCCTCACACGAGTGCAATCCTGGTGCAAAAACGGTAGCGATTCTCATCTTTATTTTGTAACCGGCCGGAACCTACTTCATAAAGTGGCTGACCCGGGTGTGATCAACATGCCGGAAACTTATCCAGTCTGTTGCAAATAAGCTGTATGTGGTGGTGAGCCCAGGGCGATTTTATCGCTGGATATGTGGGGGCAAAAAGGGTGCGTCGAATGCACCATTCCGGCTTGTTTTGGGCGAATGGTTTTTTCTATGTCTATGATTGTAAAGTATTTATTATTTTTTTATCGGCGGAATGAAAAATCGTGTTTTGCACCAAGGCTGGGCGACGCTGGTAGGAGGGAGCAAACATTGCATAACCTTATACAACCAGATGAAAAGCGTCTTTTCCATGTCGTAGCAACGCGCATACGATTTCTTCCGAACACACGGTTGAATGCATTGAGACAGGAAGTCCGTGTTGATCTCAATGTACTCAGAAAACAAGCCGCTGTGATTTCTCGCATTCACCAAACGAGCAATAAGGAGCAAGACAATGAAGGTCACTCGACGTAACTTCATCGCCACCGCCTGTGCTGGCGCTGCTGCTGCCATGATGTCCCTGCCGGCTGTTGCCGCGCCCATTCAATTGAACCTGGCCGATGTGCTGCCTGAAGGTAACTTCATGGTGCAGAACGCCAAGCGCTTTGCTGATGAAGTCGCCAAGCAAACCAATGGTGAAGTCGTCATCAATATCCGCGCTGGTGGTTCTCTTGGTTTCAAGGGTCCGGAACAGCTTCGCGCTGTGCGCGATGGCATGGTTCCAATGGCCGATATTCTGCTGAGCCAGCAAATTGGTGATGATGCCTTGTTTGGTGTTGAGGGTGTGCCATTCCTGGTGAGCTCTCAGGCTGATCTCAAGGCCTTGCACAAGTTTGCCCGCCCTGAGATCGAAAAACTGGCTGCCACCAAGTACAACCAGAAAGTGCTGTACATGGTGCCGTCTCCTGGTCAGTACCTGTTCCTGAAAACCAAGACCGACAAGCTTGATGGCCTGAAGAACATCAAGATTCGCGGTGCGGACAAGATGACGGTCGATACAGTGAGCGCCATCGGCATGGCCGGTGTGCTGATCCCGTTTGGCGAGTTGATTCCTGCACTGGCATCAGGTCGTGTGGACGGTGTTGCAACGTCGGCCACTACCGGTGTCGATGCCAAATTCTGGGAATTCCTGAAGTACGTGTATCCGACCAACCATACCTGGTCGACCAATATGGTGAACATCAACCTGGATAGCTGGAAGAAGATTCCGGCCCAGCATCAGAAAACCATTGAGGCCATTGCTGCCAAGCTGGAACCGGAATTCTGGGCAGTTTCTGCCAATGCCGATGTGGAAAGCCTGAAAAAGCTGGCTGCCAACAACATGGAGGTGGTGCCGGTGAATGCTGCGATGATGACGGAGATGCGCAAGAAGGCAACGCCGCTGCTGGATGAATATCTGAAGCGGGCTCCGGCTGCTGCGCCGATCATCAATAACTATCTCTCCGCAACAGGAAGGAAATAAACATGAGCCTGGATCTCGACGCGCTGCCGGCTGAATCTGGAGCGGTTGCGGCAGTACAAAGAGTTATAGACCGGATAGCACTGGTGTCGGCCTATGCGGCCGCCGGGTGTCTGGGCTTGATGGTTTTGCTGGTGCTTGGCCAAATCACTTTTGGACTTCTTTCGAAAGTGATTGAAGGTTTCCCCAGTCATATTGCTGTGGGCTGGGAATACAGTGCTTATTTGATGGGTACTGCATTCATGCTGGGCGGAGCGCTGACATTACGTGCCGGAATGCAGATTCGGGTCGAAATTGTCCTGCGTGCTTTCGGTGGGCGCTTCCGCCGCCCGCTTGAAATCATATCTTCAACGGTGGGTGCAGTTTTTGTGGTTTTCCTGGCCTGGAATCTTGGTCTTTTTGCTGTGGATTCATTCAACTCCGGCCAGGTTTCTGGTGAAAGCCTCACCCCGCTGTGGGTACCGCAAGCTTCACTCGCACTGGGTACGTCGGTTTTTGCATTGCAGTGCATCATGCGTGTGATTGCTTGCTTGCTGGACAAACCGCTGCTCAATGAGTCGTTTAAAGTGGCCTCGGCCTCCGAATAAGAGAATACAAAATGACTGCCATATTTGTAACCATGTTTGTAGCGCTGTTCGGGCTACTGGGTTCTGGTGTCGCAATTGGCCTGGCTTTGGCCTCGACGGCCATGATATTGGCTGGATCTTTTACCGATATTCCAATTGGTAAATTGGTTGCCCAGCATACGTTCAATATCTTGTCGAATGCTGACTTGGTCTCGTTACCATTGTTTATCTTGATGGGCGAATTTCTGTTTCGTACCAATTTGTCGCGCACGCTGTTCAATGGTTTGGCTCCCTGGGCAGGATTGCTGCCGGGGCGCCTGATCCACGTGAATGTGCTGGCATGCTCGATATTTGCATCGATTTCCGGATCTTCTGCCGCAACCACCCAGGTGGTTGGCAAGATGACGCTGACCGAGTTGAAGCGTCGCGGTTATGGCGAAGACGTGGTTATCGGCAGCTTGGCTGGTGCGGGTACCTTGGGTTTTCTGATTCCTCCGAGCACCGTGATGATCATCTACGGCGTGTTGGCGGAAGAATCAGTCCTGCGCCTGTTCACTGCAGGCTGGATTCCCGGGCTTTTGCTGGGTTTGTGCTTCATGGGCATGATCATGGCCGTGACATGGCGCAAACCTGAGTTGATCCCTGAATCCGAACGCAACTTGCGCAACCTGCCGTTTACTGCCCGTATTGCTGCACTGAAAGAACTTGCGCCTGCCATGTTCCTGATCATTTGCGTGATCGGGTCGATGTATGCCGGTGTAGCTACGCCGACTGAAGCAGCAGCGCTGGGTGTGTTGGGTGCATTTGCTGTTGCCAAGAAGCAGGGGGCGATTACGCTGGAAACCATTCGTGCGGTTGCGATTGGTACGGTGCAGTCCTGCAGCATGATGGGCATGATCATTATCGGCGCTTCCATCCTGGGAGCATCCACTGCAGCATTGGGAATTCCGGGAGCAGTTACTGATTTCGTGACTGCGATTAACTTGCCTCCGATCGGACTCATCATTGTTCTGATGCTGATGTATCTCGTGCTTGGCATGTTCCTGGAAGGCTTTTCCATGATTGCCACGACATTGCCTGTCGTACTGCCGTTGGTGACGGCTGCCGGTTTCGACAAGGTTTGGTATGGCATCTTTATGGTTCTGGTCGTGGAAATGGCACAGATCACTCCGCCGGTAGCATTCAATTTGTCGATCATTCAAGGGATCACGGGTTATCCGATGGGGTATTTGTGCAAGGTGACCATGCCGTTCCTGTTCTTGATGATGGCATTTGTTATATTGCTGGCGCTGTTCCCGCAAATTGTGCTCTGGTTCCCTAACTGGGTTCTTGGGTGATTTGTCGGTAATTCAGAATGTGGCATGGGATGGATTATCCCTTGTCGTGATTCCAGAAATTTTTTTGAAAAAATAAATATCCCCCCGCTTGTCGGGGGGGTGTTTTTTGTCTGGCAGCCCGCTGGGTTCAGCGAAGTTTCTTATGGTTGAATATAAAAACGATATTGTATTTTGGTTTTTGTCTGCGGATAAAATTGATTCGCTTGATTAATTTTCTATTTTGCCTTGGTTTTATTTATGTTTGGGTGGGTGTTGTGTTGCAAATTTCATGTTAAATATTAATAAAATATTTCGATTTGGTTTGTTTGGGAAAAATCGAAAGCATAAGGGTAATCTTAAAAGTGAGGGGGGTTTATGAGTAATCAGAGCAATATCGGGGCGCGGCTGGATAGGCTGCCTACCTCAAAATGGCATTACCAGGTATTCTGGCTGATCGGCCTTGGCCTTCTGATTGATGGTTTTGATAACTATATCGGTGGCTTGGCGCTGGCAGAACTGGTCAAGAGTGGTTGGTCCAACAACTGGTGGAATGCCACATTCAATTCCGTCACGATGGCCGGTCTTTTCGTGGGTTCCTTGTTCGCAGGCTTTACTGGGGATCGCTTGGGTAGAAAGTTTGCCTATCAGATCAATTTGCTGATTTTCGGCCTGGCTTCCATCGCGGCAGCTTTTTCCACCAGCATGCTGATGCTGACCATTTTCCGTTTCATTATCGGTATTGGTCTCGGTGCTGAAATTGTGGTGGGGTTCGCTACGTTCACCGAATTCGTTCCGGCAAAAACACGTGGAAAATGGTCCTCATCCTTGTCGCTGGTGGGCAATATGGCACCTCCTGTCGCCACGATTACCGGCTTTCTGGTCATGCCGATTTTTGGCTGGCGTGCGATGTTTCTGATTGCAGGCGTAGCCGCGCTGATCCTGTGGGTTGCCCGGCATGGTATTCCGGAATCTCCACGCTGGTACGAAGCACGCGGCGACCTGAAAAAAGCCGATGAAATCTTGACCAAGGTTGAGAGAGATATTGAAGAACAGCAAGGTATCAAGCTTCCGCCGGTTGCTGCAGTGGCAGCAACACGGAATACGGTTGTGGCAGACATACCGTTCACACAGCTGTTCAAGGGCCATTTGCTGAAAACTACTGTTCTGGCAATCAGCGTGTTGATTGCCATGAATACGGCGATTTACAGCATTATCAACTGGATCCCGACCATTTTTGTGCAATCCGGCATCACTGTTCAAAAAACGTTGGCGCTAACATCGCTGATGTTCTGCGGCGCGCCTCTCGGCGTATTCCTGACTTCACGCTTTATTGATCGATTCCCGCGCAAGGCGACCGCTATCACTTTGCTTGTATCCCTGGCTATCCTGGCTTACGTGTATTCACTGCAACGCACGGAAACCTTGATTGTCGTGTTTGGTTTCTGCATGACTGTTGTGTTGTTCATGTATGTCTGTTTTGCCTCTGCCGTGTATGTGCCGGAATTGTGGCCAACGGCAATCAAGTTGAGAGGTTCTGGTTTCTGCAACTCAATCGGTCGCCTGTTTACCGTTTTCACGCCTTTCGGTGTGGCCTGGATTTTGTCTAATTTCGGTTCGGTGGCGGTATTTGCCACAATTTCAGGAATATTGCTTGGTGTTGCAGTCATCGTGGCATTCCTGGGAATTGAGACACGTGCAAAATCCATCGAAGAAATCGGATTGTTTGCGGATGAGGAATCTGGCGTTCAAGCAGCAGGTCAAGTGTGTGAGTCGACTGCAAGATAATACATTTTGATCAGGTGAAGAGTACTCAGCCCTGCGCCATTCCGGTCAGGGCTGTACTTTTTGTGTCGCCTCCAAAATATATCGCATAAGGTAATGTTTATGCGCCCAGTTATTCCTGTTTCTTATTGCAAATTTCTTATCCTGCCAGACAAAAAGCGTCTTATTCATTGAGCGCAGAGACATCGTATGATGTTCTCAGGTTGTTGCCGAAAAGTAAGTCCAGAGATGGAAGCACAGAGCGCTTGATTTTAGCTGCCAGTGGCAAGAATCCATCATATCGAAACGATCAATTCATGGAATGAGCAAGGAGTTTGCAATGAGTTCCCTTTCTTACGTCAACCCGACCCCCAATAGTGCATGGGGTACTTATCTTTCTCAGGTTGATCGCGTAACCCCCTATCTCGGAAATTTGTCACGCTGGGTGGAAACGCTCAAGCGGCCTAAACGAGCATTGATCGTGGATATTCCAATCGAGATGGATGATGGCCGGGTTGAGCATTTTGAGGGCTATCGCGTGCAGCATAATTTGTCACGCGGGCCGGGTAAGGGCGGGGTGCGCTATCACCCGGATGTCACGCTGGAAGAGGTCATGGCTTTGTCCGCCTGGATGACAGTCAAGTCGGCTGCGGTCAATTTGCCTTACGGTGGTGCAAAGGGCGGGGTCCGTGTGAATCCGCATGCCCTCAGCCGCGGCGAGCTTGAACGTATAACCCGCCGATACACGAGCGAGATCGGCATTATCATCGGCCCGCAGCGCGATATTCCTGCACCCGATGTTGGCACCAATGGCCAGATCATGGCCTGGATGATGGATACCTACTCCATGAATACCGGTGCTACGGCTACCGGGGTGGTAACAGGCAAGCCGATCCAGCTGGGTGGCTCTCTTGGCCGGGTCAAGGCTACCGGACGCGGTGTATTCGTGACCGGGCGCGAGGCAGCACGGCGTATTGGTCTGAATCTGCAGGATGCCAGGGTGATCGTGCAAGGCTTCGGTAACGTCGGCAGTGTGGCCGCCAGCCTGTTCGCTGAAGCCGGTGCCAAGATCATTGCCGTTCAAGACCATATGGGCACGATCTACAACAAGAATGGTCTCGATATGGCCGGGCTGCTGGCTTGCCAGGCAGAGTACGGCTCGGTTGCAACCTTTAACGGTGGCGAACTGATCGATAACGAAGGCTTCTGGAATCTGCAGTCCGATATCCTGATTCCGGCTGCGCTGGAAGGCCAGCTGACTGCCCAGCGTGCCCAGCGCGTGAAATGCAAGCTGGTGCTGGAAGGCGCAAACGGCCCGACCGTACCGGAAGCCGACGACATTTTGGCTGAGCGCGGCATTCTGGTTGTGCCGGATGTCATCTGCAACGCAGGCGGCGTGACAGTCAGCTATTTTGAATGGGTGCAGGATTTTTCGAGCTTCTTCTGGACTGAAGACGAGATCAATGCCCGCTTGGATAAAATCATGGGCGATGCCTTCCTCAAGATTTGGGAAGCGTCGGATCGACTCAAGATATCCCTGCGTACTGCCACCTATGCGGTTGCGTGTGAACGCATCTTGATGGCGCGTCAGGAACGTGGTCTGTATCCTTGATTTGTAAATAATGGAAACCCCAGGTGCTATGGTGGCATCTGGGGTTATTTTTTATCGGCCTATTCATCACGGCAGGGGGCTTCCATGTTATCTCGGTATCGCAATTTCTGGCTGCTGATGATCTTCTGCGCAATATTGATTGGCTTGTCACCGGCCCATGCGGCGCGATTCGAGTTGCGCCTGTCCGATGTGTTGCCTGAGGATAATTTCCTGGTTCGTGGTGAAAAGTTATTTGCGGCCGAAGTAAATCGAGAGACGGGCGGTGAAGTCTATATCCGGGTGTTTGCCGGCGGCTTGCTCGGATTGAAGGGCGTTGAGCAGATACGTGCGGTCAGGGACGGTACGGTCCAGATGGCAAACATTGTTGCCAGCCAGCAGGTTTCGGATGCGCCTTTTCTGGGTGTTGAAGGTATTCCATTTCTTGTCAGATCCCAGAAGGATCTGAAAATTCTGCATAAGTTTGTTCGCGCTGAGTTCGAGCGAATAGCAGAAAGCCAATACAAGCAAAAAATTCTTTATATGGTTCCGTCACCGCCGCAATACCTGTTTTTAAAGATCAGGGCAGATAAGCTGAATGCATTGAATGGCATAAAGGTCAGAGGCGCTGATGAAAGTACTGTGTCAATTTGCAATGCAATCGGGTTGAAAGGCGTGCAGATTCCACTTCCGGAATTCAAGTCGGCGTTGACGGTGGGCCTCGTGGATGGCGTGGCCACTTCAGCTACAACCGCAGTGGATGCGAAGGCTTGGGAATCCTTGAAATATATCTATGCCACCAATCACACCTGGTCGAGCAATATGGTGACCATCAATCTTGATGTCTGGAAAAAGCTTCCTGAAAAGCATCGGCTATCGATTGAACGTATTGCCGCAAAAGTCGAAACCGCATTGTGGGATGAAGCGTCTGCTGCCAATGCTGAGAGTTTGCGAATCCTGAAATCAAACGGCATGGAAGAAGTGCCGATTTCTCCGGAAATGATGGCGGACATCCGCACACGTACCAAACCCTTGCAGGATCGATATCTGGCGCGGGTGCCGATGGCAGCTCCCTTGATCAGGAATTATCTGTCCGAGATAAAGTGATCGTGCCGCCCTTGTTCGTGCAATTAAATATTTATTGATCAATGCATTGTGCATGATCGACTGTTTTTGTATTGGTAATGGAGAACCGAGAATGTCACTGGTAATAGGGGTGCCTCGCGAAGTTTATGCCGGGGAGAAACGCGTCGCGACC
>NZ_JBVVOL010000038.1:0-19040 GCF_055810895.1 Formivibrio sp. oc-25
CGCCTCAGCGCCGATGATAGTGCAGATTGCCTGTGTGAAAGTAGGTCATCGCCAGACTCCCCTTAAAAACCCCCAGCTCAAAAGGCTGGGGGTTTTGCTTTGGTGCTTTGTATTTACGCTGATGTTTGATGGCGTACCTGGTATTCCCGTGGTGTGCATCCTAGTTCGCGCTTGAATACCGTGTGCAAGTATTGCAATGAAGTAAATCCGCAGCGCACGGCAATATCACGGCTGGATGTTTCTCCATCTTCGAGCATTTTTCTGGCCATGTCGAGCCTGAACCGCAAAATTTCATCATGTACGGTGCATTGCAATTCGCGCTGGAAATGGCTTTCCAGTGATGAGCGGGAAATGCCGACGTAATCGGCTACCTGTTTGGATTTGATGCCTTGTCCGGCAAACTGGCGAATGTAGTGGCGTGCCCGCATCACATAGGGGCTCGATAGACGCTGATGCAGGCTTGACGCCAGGATGTTGATGCCCGCTGGTGGTACCAGTATGCGTGTTTGCGTATGTGGGACCTTGTGTAGCTGCTGGTGCAGTACATGCGCAGCGGTGCGGCCCATTTCCTCTGTTCCTTGAATGATGGAACTCAACGGGATGCGGGCCAGCATCCTCGTCAGCGAATCGTTGTCGATGCCGACAATGGCGATTTCTTCCGGTACGGCAATACCTGCGATCAGGCATGCCTGCATCAAGTGGCGCGCACGTGCATCGGTGACCGCGATAATGCCAATGGGTTTTGGCCTGCTCTGCAGCCATTCGATCAGATGCTGAAGACCGTCGTTCCAGTCTTGCGCTCTGGCTGTTTGGCCGCGATAGATATCGCATTGCAATCCATCGCGTTGGGCCAAGTGCTGAAAAGCCAGTTCGCGCTCTTGAGCCCAGCGGTTACGCATGGAGGCGGGCATGCTGTACATCGCAAAATTGGGCAGGCCGGTTTCAACCAGATGCTCGAAAGCCAGTTGCACTATGCGACGGTTATCTGTGGCGATGTATGGAATTTTTTCCGGATAAAGACTTTCGTCTTCGTATGAACTGCCAACAGCAACCACCGGGATGGGGCAATCCAGCAAGGCTGCAACAATGTCCGGATCATCGAAATCCGCAATGATGCCATCGCCCTCCCAGCCCTGGATTTCTTCAGGCCGACTGCGAAAATCCTCATCAAGAAACAGATCCCAGACCACTCGCGTTGAGCTCAGATAGCTGCCGATACCCGCAATGATTTCACGATCGTAGATCTTGTTGGCATTGAAAAGCAGCGCAATCCGGTGGGCTGCAGTGGTTGTGCTGTGCAAGATGTTGATCCTTATGTAATCGACTGAACTATGGTACGCCAAGTTCAATACAAAAACATGATTGCATTGCATGGGTGTTTGGCAGGAAACATGATTGCTGCTGGAATTTATCGTAATTGATGTGGTGGTACTACATCTGGCACGATGCTCATATCGATATTAATTCTCATGGAGATCGTTATGGCATCGGTATTTGGTTCATTTGCGAATGTCCCATACGAGGGTACTGCCTCTGCAAATCCCCTGGCGTTTCATCATTACAACCCTGATGAAAAAATCCTGGGCAAGCGCATGGAAGACCATCTGCGCATGGCCATCTGCTACTGGCATACCTTCTGCTGGCCGGGATCCGATGTTTTTGGCTCAGGGACCTTCGACCGGCCATGGCATCAATCAAATGATCCAATGCAGATGGCGATTGCCAAGGCCGATGCCGCGTTTGAGCTTTTCAGCAAGATTGGCTTTCCTTACTACTGTTTCCATGACATCGACGTGGCACCGGAAGGTGATTCCATCAAGGCATATGTCGATAACTTCGCCCGCATGGTTGATTACCTGGAGCAGAAACAACAGGAAACCGGTGTCAAGTTGTTGTGGGGAACAGCTAACTGCTTCAGTCATCCTCGTTATGCCGCAGGTGCTTCGACCAACCCCAATCCGGAAGTGTTTGCCTGGGCTGCCACGCAAGTCTTCAATGCCATGAATGCCACACAGAAACTGGGCGGGGAAAATTATGTGCTGTGGGGCGGACGGGAGGGGTACGAAAGTCTGCTCAATACCGATCTGAAGCGCGAGCGTGCTCAGTTCGGCCGATTCCTGCAAATGGTGGTCGAACACAAGCACAAGATCGGATTTACCGGCACGATCCTGATCGAACCCAAGCCGCAGGAGCCCACCAAGCACCAGTACGACTACGATACCGCCACGGTGTTTGGCTTCCTGCAGCAGTTCGGTCTGGAAAAAGAGGTCAAGGTCAATATCGAGGCCAACCATGCCACGCTCGCTGGCCATTCGTTCCAGCATGAGATTGCCACCGCCGTTTCGCTAGGTGTGTTCGGCAGTATCGATGCCAATCGTGGTGACCCGCAGAATGGCTGGGATACCGACCAGTTCCCTAATAGCGTCGAGGAAATGACGCTGGCCATGTATGAAATCCTGAAAGGTGGTGGTTTCAGCACGGGTGGCTTCAATTTCGATGCCAAGGTGCGGCGTCAGAGCGTTGATCTGGCCGATTTGCTCCATGGCCATATCGGTGCGGCCGATGTACTGGCGATAGCACTGAAAAATGCTGCCAAGATGATCGAAAACGATGTGCTGGCTGAGTTGAAGGCCAAGCGATATGCCGGTTGGGACGGTGATTTTGGCCAGAGGATCTTGTCCGGCCAGTTGAATCTGGCGCAGTTGGCCGAATACGCAACTGCCAGTGGATTGGCGCCAGTGCATGAAAGTGGCCGTCAGGAGTATCTGGAAAATCTGGTTAACCGTTTCATCTTCGGTTGATGGGTAGGTGGCCTGTTTGTGGTTTTTACGCAAGCAGGCATCTGCTTAGCTATGGCGATTCTCATGTTGTGAATGAGGATTGCCTACATTGTGGTTTACCGCAACTTGTGTAATCGATTTCTATTAACTACATTGTGATGGCTGCTAGGGAAAGGTTTTGTCCGGGCAGTGTTCAAAAGGGATATTTGACATGTTCGTTGGCGTCGATCTCGGCACGTCCGGTTTGAAGGCGATCCTGCTGGATGGCCAAGGCCATGTTGTTACCAGCGTGACGGTGGCGCTGGAAGTTTCACGCCCGCAGCCATTGTGGTCAGAACAGCGTCCGCGTGACTGGTGGAGCGCGCTGGAACAAGCGATGAGCACACTGCTGGATACAGTGCGGGCTGCTGGAGTCTCGCCGGATTCGATCGAGGCGATCGGTCTGACCGGGCAGATGCATGGCGCCACATTGCTTGATGCTCATGGTGAGGTGATTCGCCCGGCGATCCTCTGGAATGATGGTCGTTCCGCCACGCAATGCCGTGAGCTAGAGGTTCGGGTTCCACTGTCCCGCGAGATAACCGGCAATTTGATGATGCCAGGTTTTACTGCGCCCAAATTGTTGTGGGTTGCGCAAAATGAGCCAGCCAATTTTGCGCAGGTCGCCAAGATATTGTTGCCCAAGGATTATTTGCGTTATCGCTTGACTGGTGACTATGCCACCGATCTTTCCGATGCTGCGGGTACGCTTTGGCTGGATGTGGCCGCACGCGACTGGAGTGACGAGTTGTTGGCGGCAACCGGTTTGACCCGTCAGTACATGCCCACGCTCTATGAGGGTAATCAGATTACCGGCTGGATTAAGCCGGAACTGGCCGCTCGCTGGGGTTTACAGCGCATTCCGGTCGTGGCCGGTGCAAGCGACAATGCCGCTGGCGCCATCGGCGTTGGCATCATCGCACCTGGGCAATGCATGTTGTCTCTGGGGACTTCCGGTGTGTCATTTGCTGTGACGGAAGGTTTTCTGGCCAATCCGGAAAGTGCAGTACACAGCTTTTGCCATGCTTTGCCGCATACCTGGCATTTGATGTCAGTGATGCTGTCGGCAGCCAGTTGTCTGGATTTCACTGCAGCATTGACTGGTCATACCGATGTGCCGGCCATGCTGGTTGATGCCGAACAGGCAGGTATGAAGTCCTCGTTGCCGTATTTTCTGCCGTATCTGACTGGCGAACGCACCCCGCATAATAATCCATCTGCCAAGGGTGTCTTCTTTGGCCTTGATGCCACGACCGATCGCGCCGACCTGGCTAATGCCACGCTCGAAGGCGTGGGTTTCGGTTTGCTTGATGGCCTGGAGGCGCTGGAGGCAACCGGCTTGAATCTGGGAGAAATCAGCGTGATTGGCGGGGGATCACGCAGCGCCTACTGGCTGCAGATGTTGGCCGATATTTTTGGCCGCCCCTTGTGTCAGAGGACAGGTGGTGAGGTGGGCCCTGCGCTGGGTGCTGCGCGTCTCGCGCATCTGGCTTTGCATCCGGAAGCTGATTTCGCCGCCATCTGCCCGGTTCCCCCAGTTAAACAGATTTTCAATCCGTCGGCCCAACGGCATGCCTATTTCCGGAATGCCCGAAGGCCAACGTTTCAGGCGGTTTACCGCCAGTTGCAGTCGTTGTTCTGATGGTGTGCAGGACTATTCGATTCGAATGCGGGGGGAACCCCGGTCAAATTTGAGGAGTTGGACCATGAAGAGAACGTTGATTTCGATGCTGTTGGCTTCCACGGCCCTGGGTGGCGTGCTGTTTGCTGCGCCGGCCTATGCCAGCAAGGATAAACCGGTGATCGGTTTCAGTATCGATGACTTGCGCGTGGAGCGTTGGGCGCGCGACAGGGATTATTTTGTCGAGGCCGCCAAGAAGTTGGGTGCCGAGGTTAATGTGCAATCGGCCGATGCCAATGAGCAGCGCCAGATTTCCCAGATCGAAAATCTGATCGCCAAGAAGGTCGATGCGATCGTGATCGTTCCCTTCAACTCCAAGGTATTGACCAATACCATCAAGGAAGCCAAGAAAGCCGGTATCAAGGTGCTGTCGTATGATCGTCTGATTCTCAATGCCGATGTCGATGCCTACATCTCGTTCGATAACGAGCGCGTGGGCTCGTTGCAGGCTGAGGGGGTGGTCAAGCAGGTACCGAAGGGCGTGTATTACCTGCTGGGCGGCTCGCCTACCGACAACAATGCCAAGTTGTTGCGTGAAGGCCAGATGAAAGTGCTTAAGCCCTACGTTGACAAGGGTGACATCAAGATCGTCGGTGATCAGTGGGTGAAAGACTGGAATCCGGAAGAAGCCCTCAAGATCATGGAAAACGTGCTGACCAAGAATGCCAACAAGATCGATGCCGTAGTGGCCTCGAACGATGGCACGGCGGGTGGTGCGATCCAGGCGCTGGCTGCGCAGAAGCTGGCCGGCAAGGTGGCAATTTCCGGCCAGGATGCCGATCTGGCCGCAGTCAAACGTGTGATCGAAGGCACACAGACGCTGACGGTATACAAGCCACTCAAACTGATCGCCACGGAAGCCGCCAAGCTTTCCATTCAGATGGTCAAGGGTGAGAAACCGAAATATACCCACCAGCTCGACAATGGCATGAAGAAAGTGGATTCCCTGTTGCTGACCCCGACCATCATCACCAAGGAAAATGTCGATCTGCTGGTTAAAGACAATTTCTATACCAAAGCACAACTCGGCCTGAAATAACACAGGTATCCGGAGGCTCGCGGCGCTTGCCCGCGGGCTTCCTGTCGCCTGATAACGAGGGAGGCAAGGCTGTGTCTGAATATCTCCTGGAAATGCAGGGTATCGTCAAAGCGTTTTCTGGCGTCAAGGCGCTTGATGGTATCGATCTGAAAGTTCGCCCCGGTGAATGTGTCGGCCTGTGCGGCGAAAATGGTGCGGGCAAATCGACGTTGATGAAGGTGTTGTCGGCGGTCTACCCCTATGGTGAGTGGGAAGGGCGGATTGTATGGGAAGGCCGTGAGCTCAAGGCCCGCTCGATCCGCGAAACCGAAGAAGCGGGCATCGTCATCATTCATCAGGAACTGATGCTGGTTCCGCATCTGTCCGTGACCGAAAATATCTTTCTCGGCAACGAGATTACCGTAGGCGGCGTACTCAACTATGCCGCGATGCACCAGCGGGCACACGAGCTGATGATCGAGCTCAAAATGCCCGATATCAATGTGGCGCTACCGGTTTCGAACTACGGTGGCGGTCATCAGCAACTGATCGAGATTGCCAAGGCGCTCAACAAACAGGCCAAACTGCTGATTCTGGATGAGCCCACTTCCTCTTTGACGCAATCCGAAACACAAATCCTGCTCGACATCATCAAGGGCCTGAAAAAGAAGGGCGTGGCCTGCGTGATGATTTCGCACAAGCTCGATGAGATCGCGGCAGTCTGCGACACCATCAGCGTAATCCGTGATGGAACCCATGTGGGTACCCGGCCGATGGGCGAGCTCTCGGTCGACCAGATCATTGCCATGATGGTCGGGCGCGAGATCAAGAACCTGTTTCCGCGCGAGGCGCACCCGATCGGCGAGGTGATCTTCGAAGCGAAGCACGTTACCTGCTATGACGTCGACAATCCGAAGCGCAAGCGGGTCGACGATGTGTCATTTCAGCTGCACAAGGGCGAAATCCTTGGTATTGCCGGTCTGGTTGGCGCCGGGCGCACCGAACTGGCCATGGCGATTTTCGGCTGCTATCCGGGACGTTATGAGTGCGAGGTGGTGTTGGAGGGGAAATCGTTGCCGATCCGCTCTCCACGTCAGGCTGTGCAGGCTGGCATCTGCCTGGTGCCGGAAGATCGCAAGCGTCACGGCATCGTGCCGCTGATGGCGGTCGGCTACAACATCACGCTGTCAGTGCCGGAAACCTATAGCCACTGGGGCGTACTGGATCAGGTTTCCGAGATGCAAACCATCCAGCAAATGATTGGCAGCATGCATATCAAGACGGCCACGCCGATACTGCCGATCAAAGGTTTGTCGGGGGGGAATCAGCAAAAGGCCGTGGTGGCCAAGATGCTGTTGCCAAAACCGCATGTGCTGATCCTGGACGAGCCGACTCGCGGTGTCGATGTTGGCGCAAAATACGAAATCTACAAGCTGATGTTCGATCTGGTGAAACAGGGTGTATCCATCATCATGATCAGTTCCGAATTGCCGGAAGTGCTCGGCATCAGTGATCGCGTCCTGGTGATAGGCGAGGGCCAGTTGCGTGGTGATTTCGTCAATGATGGCCTGACTCAGGAGCAAGTGATGGCCGCAGCGATCGGCCAGACTGAAGCCCTGGCGGCGTGAATCAGATCAATAATCAAAAAGGCGTTCAATCATGGTCGCGATGCTAAAACAGCTCCAACGCATTTTTTCCCAATACAAAATACTGGCTCTCCTGATTGCCATCATCGCCATCTGGGCTTTTTTCACATGGCGTACCGATGGGGATTTCCTGACAGCGCGTAATTTTTCAAACCTGCTGCGCCAGATGGCGATTACCGGCATGCTGGCTTCCGGCATGGTCTTCGTCATCATCGCCGGTGAAATTGATCTTTCCGTGGGCTCCCTGCTTGGCCTTCTGGGCGGGATTGCCGCAGCGCTCGATGTTTTCCTGAAAGTACCGCTGCCAGTCACATTTGCCACGGTCCTGCTGCTGGGCTTCCTGATTGGCATGTTTAATGGGTACTGGGTGTCTTATCTCAGGGTGCCTTCGTTCATCGTTGGTTTGGCCGGCATGCTGGCGTTCCGGGGCATTTTGCTTGCCGTGACCAAAGGCTCGACGATACCGGTCGAATCTGAAGGCTTGATCGAGTTTGGCCAAGCCTATCTGCCGCATATGATGGGCAACCTTTTAGCCGTGGCTCTGTTTGCTGTGCTGGTGGTGGTTTCCTGGCGCAATCGCAGTAACCGGGCCCGCTACAATCTGGCATTGCGGCCGGTCTGGCAGGAGGCTCTTCGGCTGGTATTGATCGGTGCGGTTATCGCCGGCTTTGTGATTGTGCTCAATTCCTATCAGGGAATTCCGATTCCGGTCTTTATCCTGTTGATCATCCTTGGCGTGTTTTCGTTTGTCGCGCGCAATACGGTGTTTGGTCGCCGCATCTACGCGGTGGGTTCCAACCTCGAAGCCACCCGGCTATCCGGCGTGAATACCCGGTTCGTTAAAATGATGCTGTTTGGCGTGATGGGACTGATGTGTGCGTTGGCGGGCCTGACCACGACTGCACGGCTGGCTGCGGCATCTCCGGCTGCGGGCAATATGGCAGAACTCGATGCCATTGCGTCGTGCTTCATCGGAGGAACCTCGATGCGTGGTGGCTCAGGCACCGTGCTGGGTGCTCTGATCGGTGCCCTGATTATGGCCAGCCTGGATAACGGCATGTCGATGTTGAGCGTGGAGACTTACTGGCAGATGATCGTGAAAGGCTCGATCCTGTTGTTGGCAGTGTGGATCGATGTGATGTCGGGTACGGGCGACCGCTGAATCGGATTATCCAAAGCAAACAAGCGCCAATTGGGCGCTTGTTTGCTTTTTATTGATTACGCGACTCACAGTGTGCGCCGTTCGACCATGGCCTGCGCCAATGTGCCTGGATCGACATGCTCCAGTTCGCCGCCAACGGGCAGACCGCGTGCAATCCGGCTGACCTTCAGGCCACGCGCACGCAGCATCTCGGTGAGATAGTGCGCAGTCGCTTCGCCTTCCACCGTGAAATTGGTTGCCAGAATGACTTCCTCGACCAAGCCATCACTGGCACGCCTGAGCAATGCCTCCAGCGCAATATCCTTGGGGCCGATGCCGTCGAGCGGCGACAGGCGCCCCATCAGGACGAAATACAGGCCATGGAAGGCCAGCGTCTGCTCCAGCATCAGCAGATCGGTGGGCATTTCCACCACGCACAACTGCCTCGCATCGCGCTGTTCATCTTCGCAAATCTCGCAGATCTCGCTTTCCGTGAAGGTATTGCAGCGCTGGCAATGACGCAACTTGGCCAGTGCGTGACCGATGGCCTGTGCCAGTTTGTTGGCGCCAGTCTGGTCTTTCTGGATCAGGTGATAGGCCATGCGGGTCGCGGACTTGGGTCCAACGCCTGGGAGTACGCGCAGGGCCTGTATCAGATGCTGAAGAGAAGAGGGGGTAGTCATTGAGGGGGAGGAATTCCAGTTTCTATCGAGCTGGCGAGCGAGCCGAAGCAGGTTGCAGAAGGACGGAACGGAGAAACCGGAATGTACTCAAGCGTACATGAGGATTTCGAGTACCGCCCGACTGCAAGATGCAAAGGCGCAGCCGGCAGCCTTAGAAGGGCATTTTCATTCCGGGCGGCAGCGGCATCCCGGCAGTAGCCTTGGACATGCGTGCCGATGTGGTGGCTTCTGCATTGCGTGCGGCGTCGTTGAACGCTGCGGCGATCAGATCTTCCAGCATATCCTTGTCGTCGCCGATCAGGCTGTCGTCAATGGCAACGCGCTTGACATTGTGGGTGCAGGTCATGGTGATCTTGACCAGGCCAGAGCCTGCCTGGCCTTCGACTTCGGTCGTGGCCAGTTCGTCCTGGGCTTTCTTGATGTTGTCCTGCATGAGCTGGGCCTGCTTCATCATATTGCCGAGGGCACCTTTATTGAACATCTTTGCTCCTTGAATCAGTGAGAATTACAACGGTTTGATCGAATCTGGCTGTACCGTGGCGCCAAAATCACGCACCAGGGCTTGCACGAAGGGATCATTCTGGATGGATTCATTGGCGACCTGTTGCCGGGCATCGCGTTCACGTTGCGCCTGCGCGGCGGGTGTGTGATCGACCGTATTGGCAATTTCCACATTAAGCCGGATGGATCGATTGAAATACGCAGACAGTGCATCCTTGAGCTTGTCCAGATAATCGCGGGTGGCAACAGCACGATGTTCGGCCGCTACACGCAACTGGATCGAATCGGCATCCCAGCTTGTCAATTCGGCGTGTTGCGCCAACATGCCGGCAGCGCCCAGCTTGAGCTGGCTGACCAGCCCGCGCCAGTCACCATCAAAAGTAGGCACGCTGGTGTTGGTTTCCTGCCATGGCAGGTTTGCATCGGGTGTCGCAATGGTTGCCGCTGCTTCCTGTTGCGGCGCGGGCACAACCGGCAATGTGGTTTCGGCGACTGGTGCAGCAGGAATGTCAGGCTGGACTGCCGCCAGGCTGGCCACGTCAGGCGATTTCGGCATGGCTGACGGAACAGTCTGTGGCTCAGGTGCCGCTGCAGGTCGGGAAACGGGCGTCGTGGCCGGCAGGCTGACCTTGGCCGGATCTGCCGGGGCAAAGGCCAGCATGCGCAACAGGGTCATGCTGAAGCCTGCGTATTCATCAGGTGCCAGCGGCAAGTCACGGCGGCCGTGCAGGGCAATCTGGTAGTAGAGCTGGGCGTCTTCCGGGCTGAGCGACTGCGCCACGGCGAGGATGTTCTCGCGCATCGGCAGATCATCGGCAATCGCGGCCGGCACCTGCTGTGCCACGGCGATCTGGTGCAACAGGTGCGCCAGTTCATGCAGCGCAGCCTCGTAGGACAAGCCGCGGCTGGCAATGGCATCGGCGGCGGCCATCAGTTGCGTGCCGTCCTTGGCGATCAGTGCGGCAAGAATTTCGAACAGGTAGCTCTGATCCACCGCGCCGAGCATGGCGCGCACACCGGCTTCCTCGACGCTGCCGGCACCGTAGGCGATGGCTTGGTCAAGCAGCGAGAGGGCATCGCGCATCGAGCCATGTGCGGCATGGCCGAGCAGGTTGAGCGCATTGCCTTCATACGCAATGCCTTCCGCATTCAATACATGCTGCAGGTGGCCGGCCACCTGTTGCGGTGTCATCTGGCGCAGGCTGAACTGCAGGCAACGGGAGAGCACCGTGACCGGCACTTTCTGCGGGTCGGTGGTGGCCAGGATGAATTTCACATGACCGGGCGGCTCTTCCAGCGTTTTCAGCATCGCATTGAAGGCACTCTTCGAGAGCATGTGCACTTCATCGATGATGTAGACTTTGAAGCGCCCGGCGGTCGGGGCATACTGCGCGTTGTCCAGCACTTCCCGGATATTGTCGATGCCGGTGTTGGATGCCGCATCGATTTCCAGCAGGTCGACAAAGCGTCCGGCATCGATCTGCGTGCAGGCGGAGCAAACGCCGCATGGCTCGGCCGTGATGCCGGTCTCGCAATTGAGCGCCTTGGCCATGATGCGGGCGATGGTGGTCTTGCCCACCCCGCGTGTGCCGGTCAATAGATAGGCGTGATGCAGGCGTGCGCTGGTAAATGCGTTCGCAATCGCGCGAATCACATGCTCTTGCCCGACGAGCTGGGCGAAATTTTTAGGGCGCCATTTGCGCGCCAGAACTTGATAGGCCATGGTGCCGGATTCTAACAGATGAAACAGACAGAAATACCAGCCGATGATCCGCGCCCCGTCCCCCCGCCGGAAAACATGCTGAACCAATGCTGCGGCAGTGGCTGCGAGAACTGCGTGCTGGATATCTACAACCAGGAATTACGGCAGTATTACCTTGATCTGGCTGCTTGGGAAGCCAGGCAGCTTGGGCTGGGCAAGGTATGAAACGATTGCTGGGTATCGTGTGCCTGTTGCTGGCGTGGCCTGTGCTGGCGCAGGAATGGCCGGCAGGTCTCACTGTCGCCATGCAGCGTGCCAAATTGCCCACTGATGCGCTTTCGTTTGTGATCATGCCGCTGGATGCTTCCTCACCTGCGCGGGAAAGCCGGGCTGATGAGCCGAGAAATCCGGCATCGCTGATGAAGTTGCTGACCACGCACGCCGCGCTGGAAGTGTTGGGGCCGGATTGGCAGTGGCAAACCGAATTGCGTGCTTTGGCTTTGCCGCAGCACGGGGTACTTGCCTCCGACCTGTACCTGAAAGGCAGTGGCGATCCATCCCTGACGCTGGAGCGGCTATGGTTGTTGCTGCGCGAATTGAAGTTGCAGGGCGTACGAGAAATACGCGGCGATCTGGTGCTGGATCGTAGCCTGTTTGTGCAAAATGGCGCTGCTGCAGCGTTCGATGATGATGGCAATAGTCCGGAGCGCCCCTACCTGGTTACGCCGGATGCAGTACTGATCAATTTCAAATCCCTGCGCCTCTTGTTCGACTCGCGCGGGGATACGGTTCGGGTGCAGTTTGATCCGGCCTTGCCGGAAATACGCATCGAAAATCATGTACAGGCTGACGCAACCGGCGATTGCGTACAGTGGCGCCAGCGCGTGCAGATGCAGGTGGATGATCGCGGCAGTCAGGCCACCCTGCGCCTGACTGGACGCATGCCGGCCGGTTGCCGGGGTGAGCGCTATCTGGCAGTGCTGGAGCACCCGGTTTATGCCGCCAGCATACTGCGCACGCTATGGCAGGAAATGGGCGGAACATGGCAAGGCGGTATGCGATTGGACACCGCGCCCGATAATGCAGCGGTGATCGCCGCCGTGCGTTCGCCCGAGTTGCCATTGATCGTGCGTGATATCAATAAACACAGCAACAATGTGATGGCTCGCCAGCTGTTTCTGACTTTGGGCGCGGTAACCGGCGGGGGAGATGTCAATGCGGATACTGCCGCGCAGTCTGTGGCCGTGATGGCGCGATGGCTGGCTGGCAAGGGCTGGTATTGGCCGGAACTCAACATCGACAATGGCGCCGGGTTGTCGCGTGATGCGCGCATTACGGCGCGCCATCTGGCCATGCTGCTGCAGGATGCCGGACGTGGGCCACTGGCGCCGGAATTCATTGCATCGCTGCCACTGGTGGCGGTGGATGGCACCATGAAAAAACGGCTGAAAAACGAGCCATTGGCCGGGCAGGCGCATATCAAGACCGGCTCGCTGCGTGGCGTGCGCGCCATCGCTGGCTTCGTGCGCGCTGCGGATAGTCGCCTGCACATCGTGGTGGCCATCATCAATCATGAACGCGCGAGTGCCGGCCAGGAGGTGCTCGACGAAGTGCTGCGGATGGCTCACGCTGGCGGAGTCACAACCCGGGAATGACGCCCTGCCGGATGGCAGATTCAGAAGCTGGTCGCAATCAGGTAAAATGCCGGGTTTTCCACGATCCTTCGGAAATGCCCGGCATGGACAAGATTCTGATTCTGGACTTCGGTTCGCAAGTCACCCAACTGATCGCGCGCCGCGTGCGCGAAGCCCACGTTTACTGTGAGCTGCATTCCTTCGATGTTTCCATCGACTTTATCCGCGAATTCAAGCCCTCGGGCATCATCCTTTCCGGTGGCCCGAACTCGGTCTATGAGTCGGATTACCAGGCGGACCCGAAGCTGTTCGAACTCGGCGTGCCGGTGCTCGGTATCTGCTACGGCATGCAGTGGATGGCGCAAGCACTGGGCGGCAAGGTTGAGCCGGGCAAGGTGCGCGAATTCGGTTTTGCCGAAATCCGCGCGCACGGCCACAGCAAACTCTTCAAGGGCATTGAAGATCGCCAGGGCGATAACGGCGAAGGCTATCTGGAAGTCTGGATGAGCCACGGCGACAAGGTCACCGAAATGCCGGCCGGCTTCAAGATGATCGCCGAAAATGCAGCTTGCCCGCTCGCAGCGATTGCCAACGAAGAAAAGGGCTTCTACGCAGTGCAGTTCCACCCGGAAGTTACGCACACGCTCAAGGGCCGCGATATGCTCAACCGCTTTGTGCTCGATATCTGTGCCTGCAAGCCGTCCTGGACCATGCCTAACTATATCGACCAGGCCGTGGCGAAGATTCGTGAACAGGTCGGCAGTGATGAAGTGATCCTGGGTCTGTCGGGTGGTGTGGATTCATCGGTGGCTGCCGCGCTGATCCATCGCGCGATTGGTGACCAGCTTACCTGCGTATTCGTCGATAACGGCCTGCTGCGTCTGAACGAAGGCGAGCAGGTCATGAACATCTTCAACAAGCATCTGGGCGTGAAAGTCATCCACGTCGATGCGACCGAACAGTTCATGGGCCATCTGGCCGGCGTGACCGATCCGGAAGCCAAGCGCAAGATCATTGGCCGCGAATTCGTTGAAGTTTTCCAGGCTGAATCGGCAAAACTCCCTAATGCCAAGTGGCTGGCGCAGGGCACGATCTACCCGGATGTGATCGAATCGGCCGGGGCGAAAACCAAGAAGGCGCACACGATCAAGAGTCACCACAACGTCGGAGGCTTGCCGGAAACGCTGAAGCTCAGCCTGCTGGAGCCGCTGCGTGAACTCTTCAAGGATGAAGTGCGCGAACTCGGCGTGGCGCTCGGTTTGCCGCACGAAATGGTCTACCGTCACCCGTTCCCGGGCCCGGGCCTGGGGGTACGCGTGCTGGGCGAAGTGAAGAAGGAATACTGCGACCTGCTGCGCCGGGCCGATGCGATCTTCATCGACGAGCTGCGTGAATTCGACTGGTACGACAAGACCAGCCAGGCCTTCGCTGTCTTCCTGCCGGTGAAATCAGTCGGCGTGATGGGAGATGGCCGTACTTATGAATACGTGGTGGCATTGCGTGCGGTATGCACCAGCGACTTCATGACGGCAAAGTGGGCCGAACTGCCGTATGAGCTGCTCGGCAAGGTATCCAACCGCATCATCAATGAAGTACGTGGCATCAACCGCGTGGTGTATGACGTTTCCGGCAAGCCGCCGGCAACGATCGAGTGGGAATGATTGTCCTGTCGCCTGAATGTAAGTTCTAAAAAAGAAGCCCAGCCATGTATGGCTGGGCTTTTCAACGTCCACCCCCGGTAAATCAAAGTACTGGCGTGACTTCGGACTGTGGCTTGCCGGCCTTGCTGTCAATACGTTGGTTTTGCGTGCTAGTCTGGTCCGTGCCATCGATCAGGATGGCGCGGAAATCGTTGACATTGGTCAGCGTCGGGCCGGTGATCACGGCATCGCCCAGAATACCGAAGAAGCCGTGACCATCGTTGTTGGCGAGACTATCCTTCGGGCGCAAGCCCATCTTCCAGGCGCGTTCCAGCGTATCGGGGGCCAGATAGGCGCCGGCGATTTCCTCCAGCCCATCCACGCCATCGGTATCACCGGCCAAAGCGTGAACGCCGGGCTGGCCATTCAGCGTGATGCCCAATGACAGCAGAAATTCGACGTTACGCCCACCGCGACCGAAGCCGCGTACCGTCACCGTGGTTTCGCCACCAGACAGCAGGATGCAGGGCGCTGGCAGGGGTTGGCCACGGTTGGCGATCTGCAGCGCAATACCACCCAGGGTTTTGCCGACATCCTTGGCTTCGCCCTCGATCGCATCACCCAGGATATACGTGGCATAACCAGCTTCCTGAGCTACTACTGCCGCTGCTTCGAGCGCCTGTTGCGGGGTTGTGATGATGCGGGTCTCGGCCTTGGCCAGACGTGGATCGCCTGGCTTGATCGATTCCCCTGCACCCGATTCCAGCAGGGCGCGTGCCGCACCCGGCAACTCGATGCCATAACGCCTTACAATGCCCAGCGCGTCTTCGCACGTGGTTGGATCCGGTACGGTCGGACCAGAAGCGATGTTGATCGGATCATCGCCGGGCACGTCGGAGATCAACAGTGTCAGCACCCGTGCCGGGTAGCACGCTGCGGCCAGCCGCCCGCCCTTGATGGCCGAGAGGTGACGGCGCACACAGTTCATTTCCGAAATGGTCGCGCCCGACTTGAGCAGTGCCTGGTTGATTTCCTGCTTTTCCTCCAGGTTCAGTCCTTCTCCCGGCAGTGGCAGCAGCGATGAGCCTCCGCCGGAAATCAAACTGACCACCAGATCGTCCGGCGTCAGGTCGCTGACCATATCCAGCATGCGCCGGGCAGCATTCAAGCCGGCGAAATCCGGAACCGGGTGAGCGGCTTCGACAATTTCGATACGCTGGCAGGGAACCGCATAGCCGTAACGCGTGACGACCAAACCGCTGAGCGGCCCTTGCCAATGCTGCTCGAAAACACGTGCCATTTCGGCCGAGGCCTTGCCCGCCCCGATCACAATCAGCCGCCCCTTGGGCGGGGCTGGCAGATGGGGCGGGATACACAGTTCAGGCTTGGCGGCCGCGATGGCCGCCTCGAACATCCTGAACAGAAGTTCCCTGGGCGTGCCATCCATCTCAGTAGGCTCCCTGCACGAGATTGCTGGGCGTTCCCTTCACGAAGTTTTCCACGTTGTCGATCAGCTGATCGACCAGGGTCTGTTGTGCTTCATCAGATGCCCAGGCAACGTGCGGCGTGAGGATCACATTCGGACGGTTGGCGGCTTTCATCAGCGGATTATCCAGCGCCGGCGGCTCGCCTACGGTGACATCGAAACCGGCACCGCTGATCAGGCCTTCATCCAGTGCGCGTACCAGATCCTCTTCATTGACCAGACCACCGCGTGCCGTGTTGATGATCAGCGGCTTGCGCTTCATGGCGCGGAATTCCGGCATGGCGATCATGTTGCGGGTTTCGGACGTCAGCGGGCTGTGAATGGTGATGATGTCGCTGGTTTCCAGTACCTGATCCCAAGGGGTGTAGAGCGGGCCGAGGCCAGTCTTGCCCTTGTGTGCGGCAAACATCGGGATCATACCGAAGGCTTTGGCGATATCTGCCACGCACTGGCCCAGCACGCCCTCGCCGATAATCCCCAGACGAGCACCGCGCAGGTCATGGATGGAATGGTTGAAGAAGCAGAACTGGTTGGCGCGTTGCCACTCGCCATCGATCACGTCCTGGCGGAAGGCGACGATATTGCGTTGCAGCGCCAGCATCAGGGCAAAGGCGTGTTCCGGCACGGTGTTGACGGCATAGCCACGGATATTCGATACGGCGATGCCATGTTGCTGGCAGTACACCTTGTCCACGCAGTCGGTGCCGGTGGCCGCCACGGCAATCAGGCGCAGATCCGGCAGTTGCTTGAGGATGTCGGCTGTCAGTGCCACCTTGTTGTTGATGACGATGCTGGCACCTTGCAGGCGTTCCACCACCTGATCCGGGCTGGTTTTTTCATATTCGACCCATTCGTGTGCAAAGGCGGGTTTGCGCACGTTGATTTGCGGGGCAACGGTCGAGCGGTCGAGAAAAACGATCTTGTGCATGGTCTTTTCCTTGTGAATGTCGTGTGTGTTACAGGCGTTTCTTGGCTTGGGCCACGATAGCTTCCGGCGTGATGCCGAACAGCTTGTACAGTTGATCGGCCGGGCCAGAGGCGCCAAAGCCGGTCATGCCGACAAAGCCGCCGTTGTCGCCAATATAGCGCTCCCAGCCAAATTTCATGGCGGCTTCGACGCCAACGCGAACCGTACCTACACCGAGGACTTCTGCGCGATAGGCGTCATCCTGCTCTTCAAACAGATCCCAGCATGGCATGGAAACGACCGCAGTCGGGATGCCTTCTGCCTGCAACTGCTTGCGAGCCTCGACAGCCAGGGCAACTTCCGAGCCGGTTGCCAGCAGGGTGACCTTGCGCTTGCCCCCTTCGGCTTCTGCCAGCACATAGGCGCCACGGCGGGTCAGGTTGGTGGCCGAGTGGCTGGTGCGGACCAGTGGCAGGTTCTGGCGTGCAAAAACCAGGCTCACCGGGCAGGTTCGCTGTTCCAGCGCGATTTCCCAGCATTCGGAAGCTTCCACCGCATCGGCCGGACGCATCACACGCATATTGGGCATGGCGCGCAGGGATGCGAGGATTTCCACCGGCTGGTGCGTGGGGCCATTCTTGCCGATACCGATCGAATCATGGCTGAACACGAACTTGACCGGCAGTTTCATCAGCGCTGCCATGCGCATGGCCGGGCGTTCGTAATCGGAGAAGGGAAGGTAGGTCACCGCCAGCGGAATCACGCCGCCGTGGGCTGCCATACCGTTGGCCATGGCGCCCATGACATGTTCGCGGATACCGCAGTGTACGTAGGCACCACTCTTGTCATCGGCGTTGAATGCCTGCAGCCGGCGCTTGTGGCTGGTCGGCGCTTCCAGGTCGGCACAGCCCACCATGCGTTCGGGCAACACCTCCAGCAACAGGTCATTGATCTCGGCCGAGAGCATGATACCGGCCTGGGGCAGGCCCTGTTCCACTGCGCGCTTGCGATAGTCGATCAGCACATCCTGCCAGCCTTCAGGCAGTTTGCCCGCCTGAATACGCTCGAACTCGGCACGTTGCGGAGCAGGCAAGGCGGCAACCCGGGCTTTCCAATCCTGGTATTCGGCTGCGCTGCGTTCGCCTGCGGTACGCCAAGCCCCCAGGACTTCTGCCGGGATCTCGAACGGTGCATGCGGCCAGCCCAGTGTTTCGCGCGTTGCTGCGGCATCTTCCTCGTACAGACGGGCGCTGTGGCCGCCACGCTGACCTTGTACGCGCGGAATGCCTTTGCCGATGATGGTGCGGCAAGCAATCATCGAGGGACGCGGATCTTTCTTGGCCAGCACGATGGCGGCAGCAACTTCATCAATGTCATGGCCATCCACCTCAATCACATGCCAGCCAGCCACGCGGAAACGATCGCTCACGTTCTCGCTGATCGAAAGCGAAGTGCTGCCGTCGTCGGTGATACGGTTGTCATCCCAGAACAGAACCAGCTTGCCCAGGCGCAAATGGCCTGCGAGCGAGATCATTTCTTGGCCAATACCTTCCTGCAGGCAACCATCGCCGACAAAGGCGTAGGTATAGTGATCGACGATGTCCTTGCCGTATTTGGCGTTCAGGTAAGCTTCGGCGACGGCCATGCCGAAAGCGTTGGCAATACCCTGGCCCAGCGGGCCGGTGGTCACTTCAATGCCCATTGCCGGATCGTATTCCGGGTGGCCGGCGCAGTGCGAACCCAGTTCGCGGAAAGACTTGATCTGATCCAGGCTGATGTGTTCGTAGCCCGTGAGGTACAGCAACGAATACAGCAACATGGAACCATGGCCGTTGGACAGCACGAAGCGGTCGCGATCGGGCCAGAGCGGGTCTTTCGGATTGAATTTCATGTGCTGTCCGAACAGCGCGGTGGAAATCTCGGCCATGCCCAAGGGCACGCCCTGGTGACCTTCCGTTGCGCGGACAATGGCATCCACCGACAGCATGCGGATCGCATTGGCCATTTGGCTTGGGTTTACATTTGTCATGGCAAAATCCTCCTCTGTCCCTCCCCCGAAGGGGAGGCACTCAGTATGGGTTGATAGTGTTGAATGAAGGTTAAAGCGTCAGGGCCGGGATGTAAGCGAAGGCGAAGACGGAGAGCAGGGCGACGAGGTAGAACGGCATCAGTTCCTTGGTGG
>NZ_JBVVOL010000039.1:0-18960 GCF_055810895.1 Formivibrio sp. oc-25
TATGTGGGTTTGTTTGTGGTGTTGCTGATTGTGACCTATGTTCCGGTGGTGTCGTTGCTGCTGCCGTGGCTGGGCGGGTTGGTATCCGATGCGCAGATCTGTGCGGCGACGTCGCTGTTCTGTAGCTGATTGTTTCTGGCGTTCTTAAAGAGCCCTGCCGGTGAAAACCGGCAGGGCTTTTTGTTATTTCAGGTACGAACGCAAGACGCTAACCACCTGTTCGAGATCTTCTTCACGTTGCGCAGTACTGGGTATCTCAGCGCCCAGATGTTCACGCAGATGCCCCTCGAGTACTTCCAGCATCAGTCCGTTCACTGCGCCTCTGATAGCAGCAATCTGCTGCAAAACCGCCGAGCATTCCACACCTTGTTCCAGTGCATTTTCCAGTGCGGCTGCCTGACCTTTGATGCGACGAACGCGTGTCAGCAATTTGGATTTGTGCTTGATGGTATGCGGCATTTTTCACCTGAATCAATTTGCGGGAATTATACTGGGGTATAGTATACGCATGAGAATGATTATCAAGGGTACGGATCATGCACACGCTATCTTACGAAAACAGCAGGAACCATTCACACGTTTTTGATACGGGCAATCCACTGGCGGAACGCAATACCCGCTGGGCCGTGATCCTGACGGCTATCGTGATGGTGGCAGAAATTACTGGCGGTTGGTTGTTCAACTCGATGGCGTTGCTGGCCGATGGCTGGCATATGAGTTCGCATGCCCTGGCCTTGGGGTTATCTGTGCTGGCCTATGCCGCAGCCAGACGTTATTCCACTGATCAGCGTTTCGCCTTTGGTACCTGGAAAATCGAAATTCTGGGTGGCTATACCAGCGCGATTTTCTTGGTGGGGGTGGCAGCACTGATGTTGTTTCAGTCGGTCGAGCGCCTGATTTCACCCAAGCCGATTCATTATGATCAGGCCATCGCGCTGGCTTTTCTCGGCCTGCTGGTGAACCTGGCCTGCGCCTGGTTGCTACGTGATCACCACGATCACCATGGTCATGATCATCATCACGACCATGGCCATGATCATGACGCGCACCATCATGATCTGAATCAGCGCGCGGCATATCTGCATGTCATTGCAGATGCCGCAACATCGGTGCTGGCCATCATCGCCCTGCTCGGAGGCAAGCTGTGGCAGGCCAATTGGCTCGATCCCGTCATGGGGATTGTCGGTGCGCTCATGGTATCGATATGGGCTTATGGGCTTTTGCGCGATACCGGCCGGGTTCTGCTTGATGCCGAAATGGATGCGCCGGTTGTGGCCGAAATTCGTGAGCTTGTTGCTGCCAGTCCAGTTCCGGCCAGAATCAGCGATTTGCATGTGTGGCGGGTAGGCAAGGGCAAGTACGCCTGCATTCTAGCCCTGGAAACCACGGAGCCGGTCGACCCGGATAGCTTCCGGCAACAATTGGCCATTCATGAAGAACTGGTACACGTGACGGTTGAAATCAACCCCATATTCAACCGTTGATCCCGCCTGAAGGCCGCATATCCCCAACGATACGCGATGCTTCTTGCCGACCTGCTCCGCCATGCTTATTACACAATCAGGGCACGAGCAGGAGAGGGTAGATGAGGCGAGTAGAACGCGATGCACTGGGACCTGTAGATGTGCCAGCCGAACATCTGTGGGGGGCGCAGACGCAGCGCTCGCTGATGTATTTCCATATCTCACAAGAGCGCATGCCCAAAGAGGTCATTCTGGCCCTGGCAGAGATCAAGCGCGCGGCGGCGCAAGTCAATGCCAGACTGGGCCTGCTCGATGCGGGCAAGGCGAATGCCATTATTTCGGCAGCCGACGAAATACTTGCTGGCCTGCACGAAAATGAATTTCCGCTTTCTGTCTGGCAGACCGGTTCCGGTACGCAAACCAATATGAATCTCAATGAGGTGCTGGCTAACCGGGCATCCGAATTGCTGGGCGGCGAGCGAGGCATGCAGCGTTGCATTCATCCGAACGATGAGGTCAATCGGGGGCAGTCGTCGAACGATGTGTTTCCCACCGCGATGCATGTGGCGGCCTGTCTGGCCCTGCACCAGCAACTGCTGCCTGCCTTGCAGGCGTTGCGTGTTGCGCTGGCGGAAAAGGCGCAGGCTTTCGAAGCCATCATCAAGATCGGTCGAACTCATTTGCAGGATGCCACGCCCTTGACGCTTGGGCAGGAATTTTCCGGTTACGTGGCCCAGCTCAGGCAGGTCGAGGAAGCCATAGCGGCGACCTTGCCCGGATTGTACGCGCTGGCAATCGGTGGCACGGCTGTGGGAACCGGGCTCAATACGCATCCGGAATTTGGAAGTGGCGTGGCGCAAGCACTGGCACTTCGCACCGGTTTGCCGTTTGTGGCTGCTGGTAATAAATTCGCTGCATTGGCTTGCCATGATCCGCTGTTGTTTGCGCATGGCGCACTGAAGATGCTGGCGGCAGCATTGATGAAAATTGCCAACGATATTCGCTGGCTCGCATCTGGTCCGCGCGCAGGATTGGCGGAGATTGCCTTGCCGGAGAATGAGCCTGGCAGTTCGATCATGCCGGGCAAGGTCAACCCGACCCAGTGCGAGGCGCTGACCATGTTGTGCTGTCAGGTATTTGGCAACGATGTGGCTATCAATATCGGTGGCGCCAGTGGCAATTTCGAGCTGAACGTTTTCAAGCCATTGATCATTCATGCTTTCATGCAAAGCGTGCGTCTGCTGGCCGATGGCATGCACAGCTTCGAGGCGCATTGCGTGCGAGGTATCGAACCCCGTCAGGAACGCATTGCCGAGTTGCTTGAACGTTCACTGATGCTGGTCACCGCACTGGCTCCCCATATCGGCTACGATCGTGCCGCCGAAATCGCCAAGCGCGCGCACCGCGACAACAGTACGCTCAAAGAGGCGGCCCTTGCCCTCGGCTATGTCAGCAATGAAGATTTTGAGCGCTGGGTAAAGCCGGACAATATGCTGCATCCCGATTCTTAATCGCCCGGAAAATGAGCTAACGCGGCGCAGATTTTTTTGAATTCGCTGTCTAAAATGGAATCCATGTTGCCCATGAATGGGTTCTGCGCGAGGTGAATGCAATGTTTTGCTGGATTTCCAAGCTGTGGCAACGCTATGCAAACTGGTGTGACAGCAACGGACTTAACCCCGATGATGGTCGCTGCTGTTTGCCTAAAGTCAGATCAGAGGCGTGCAAACACGCAGATAGCGTTTGCCAAACGCGACAGGATGGCAGTAACGATAACAGTCGCACGGCATAGTGGCATTGAAATTGCATGGTACGGAATTGCTCGGTAGCAAGTCAGGCCAAGCAGAGTTTTTACAAAGGAGAGTGTGTCATGGCTGAAGAAGTGATTGCCCCCAAAAAACGGGCGCCCCGCAAGAAAGCGGAAGCTGTAGTACCCGCAGCGGCCGTTGCCGTTGAGCAAAAACCGGAAAAGCCCGTCAAGAAACGGGCGACCCGCAAGGCAGCCGCAGCAACCATTTCAGCGGAAGAGCGCCATCATCTGATTGAAGTGGCTGCGTACTATATTGCCGAGCGGCGTGGTTTTGCCGAGGGTTCCATTGAATGCGACTGGCTGGAAGCCGAGAAACAAATAGATAGCATGATTGCAGAGGGCAAATTCACGGCCATTTGAGAATCATGCAAAGTCAGTAGAAAGAGGCCCTGATCAGGGCCTCTTTCATTGTCAGTCTATGTTCAGGCAAGGATCAGCCTTGCCAGGTGCGCACTCTGCCAGTGTCGATGTGCACAAATTGCTGTCCTGGATAAAAACCCACGCCACCGCCGCGCATGGATAGCGCTGCATCGCGCAAATCCTTCAGCGGCACGCCGGGCAGACGGATATCCACAGCTTTGCCTTCCATGTGCAGGCTATGCTTGGCCACGCCACCGCCGCGCGTATTGCGCAGCAGGGTGTTGGTTTTCGGGCTGCGATAGCCGGAAATGATCTGGACAGAAGCCTTGCTGCCCAGTGTCTGCCTGATCTGATAGAGCAGATCAAACAATTCAGGATCCATTTTGCCAATTTCCCCGGAATAATGGTCGCGCAGGAAGTGGTTGAGCGTATCCAGTGATTCGGGAATGTAATCGCTGTTGGATGCATACAGCAGTGAAAGCTGTTCGCGTGTATGCAGATGATCCAGTGCCAGTTTTCGTGCATTCGGCAGCTCGATCACGGGGGATGAAGGTGTCGTTTGCAATGATGCCCAACTCGGAACTGCCAGGGGCAAGGTGGCGCTGGCGAGGGCAAGTTTGGCTGTTTGGCCGAGAAAATGGCGGCGAGAGAGTGTATCGGTTGTCTTTGTCATAAGTCCGTATGCGGTGCGTTCAGTTCG
Source organism: Formivibrio sp. oc-25 (assembly GCF_055810895.1). Lineage (NCBI taxonomy): Bacteria > Pseudomonadati > Pseudomonadota > Betaproteobacteria > Neisseriales > Chitinibacteraceae > Formivibrio > Formivibrio sp. oc-25. The sequence continues at coordinate 4,334 of NZ_JBVVOL010000039.1, forward strand.
ACGACGCCGTGTTGGCAAGTGTCGACGGTTTACGTTGGCGCAGGGCGTTTTCCAGAAGCTGATCGTACCCGTAGATATCCGGGAAGAAATAGATCCGTTCGTCATTTGCGACCATCACCGTCTGATAGGCAAGCACAACCGGTATCGGTTCCCGCAAGCGGATCGTTCGAGATTCACCTTTGTCCATGGCTTCGGTGATCCGGGTTTCATCCCAGGCAGGATCATCACGCAACACGAATTTGGCCAGTTCGAATGGATACTGGATACGAATGCAGCCATGGCTGAAATCACGCCGTTCATGCGTGAACAGTTGTTTGGCCGGGGTGTCGTGCATGTAGATGTTTTCATGATTGGGGAAAACAAACTTGATTTTCCCCAGTGCATTTTCCGGACCGGGCCGCTGGCGGATACGCTGTTCGCCGCGCAATACCCCCTCGATATTGGCATGGGAGAGGTTTCTGTCGATCGCCCGGTTATTGCCCACGAACTCAAAACCCTGTTCATAAAAGTAGGCCGGATCGCGGCGAAGCTTGGGGATAGTTTCCCCGCGCGCAATCGAACGAGGAACATTCCAGTAAGGGCTGAATTCGATAAAACGCATGGTTTCATCAAACAGGGGCGTACGAGTCTTGCCTGCATTGCCGACAATTATCCTGCTGTAGAACATGAGCTCCATACCCCGAGGACTACCTTCAAAAGCGCGCAGGGCAAATTCCGGAATGTTTACGTGGATCATGCGCTGCTGGCGGTAGATGGGTGTCCAGCGCAATCTTTCCATATTCAACGTGATCTGCCCGACGCGTTGCGCAGGGGTTATCTGCAGCTGCTCCAGGGTTTTGGCACCGATTACTCCATCCGCCACCAGGCCATGCCGCTGCTGGAACGCACGGACAGCTTGCGCCAAACGGGCGTCGTACAAGCCGTTTGCCGTTGCATCAGGCGCAAGATCGCCCAAGGCTTGCAGGCGATGCGCCAGTAGTGCCACGCCGGCATAGCTTTGTCCTGCTTCCAGTTTTTTGCCGGGCAGGGGCGGTAATGGAGCTTGCCAGGCAGGGTGTTGCTGCAGTGGCCGATAGCGGGCCAGCGCCTGGCGCAGGTTGTCATAAAAAGGTGAGGCCGGTACGGCATTGCGGCTGTATTCGGCCAGTTTCCCGACAGACAATGCATTGCGCAGATAACTTGCCGCATCGAATTTGTCCGTGGGTGCGGAATAGTCCGCCCGTACCTGCTCTGGCGTTATCCGCCCCGAATGCAGATCAGACAAATAGCGCTGCATGGCGCTGGTCAGTGTCTGATCCAGTTGTTCGATCCGGGCAGATGGCAGGCGGCCAGTTGCGCTGGCATTGTTGATGCCCATGGCCAGGGATTCCGCTTCGTAGTCGGCCGGATCGAGTCCTTCGGAGGTGGCCTGCGCCAGAATTTCAACGGCCTGGTGTGCTTCGGCGGTGGGCAGGCCATCTCGGAACCAGAGTAGGGCATCCTCTGCCGCGACATGCGTGCTGGCAATGCCGGCAAACATGGCTAGGCACAGCATGGGGTCGGCCAACAGGTGCCGCAGCCGGATGAGTGTTCGACAGGCCATGGTGGAGTCTCCGCACTGTCTCTTAGAACCTGTTCACAATCTTACTGCGAGGCCGTGATCAGGGTTCATGTGCTGCTCAAAATCCTCATGTACTCCTTGTACATTCCGGTTTTTGCGCTGCTCTTCACCCTGCTGACGACCTCTCGCTACAGATTGTGAACAAGTTCTTGGGAAAAGCGGTTGCGTTTTAAGGCGCAAACGTCGCGCAGTCCTTTCTTCTATGATGGTACTGAGAGTCCGGAGTTCCAAGCCGGCATGTGTAATTCCGGACGATGCGTTCCCATCGTGAGGAGAAGCGCCATGACCCTGTCAGAACATAGACTGTTACCCGTGTGCAACAAGTCCGATGATGATGACGAGACGGAAACACCGCTGCCGGTTTTCAAGCGTTACGAAACACAAGGAGTCGTCCGGCAGATTTCCTTCTACCTGTCGGGCGAGATCGGTGCGCCGATCCAGTACACCGATCTGTTGTACACGCTCAGAACCGCGAGCGAAGTGGACATCATCTATCTGCACCTTAATACGCCGGGCGGCAATTTTGATACCGGCTTGCAGATCATCAACAACATAGGCGCCAGCCCTGCGCGTGTCATCACCGTACTGGAGGCGCGTGCCTATTCGATGGGAGCGCTCATTTTCCTGTCCGGCGATGAGCTGATCGTGCATGACACCTGCCAATTGATGTTCCACAACTATTCCTCTGCGCTGATCGGCAAGGGCAATGAACAGCAGGCGCAAGTGCTTGCCATCAGCAAGTGGTTCGAGAAGGTCATGCGCCACGTCTGCAAACCGTTTCTGATGGATGACGAGGTTGAGCGGATCTTGCGTGGCGAAGATATCTGGATGGATTCCGATGAAATCCATCGACGCATGGGAAACCTGCAAAAAGGGCAACCAGCGGTACGCAAGCGCAAGCCGGCGATCAAGCAGAATGTCTCCGCGCCGGGCAAGCATGAATGATCACCGAAGCAATTTTTCCTTGTAACCCTGAGCCTGCCTTCTATACTGGAAAGTACCAATTGAGTTGTTTTTGATCGCCAAGTGTACGCATGGTGTAACGGCATGTGCGGCGAGATAAAACTTCAGGATTGGTATGGTCGCCTGCTGTTGGGATGGCCATGTTTCACGCGACACGCCAATAACAAACGGGAATAGAAATGGTAAAAGGTATGGATACTGGATTTTATGTTGTGTATGCCGAGCCCTGTGTAGATGGCTTGAATGGGGAGACCATGCAAATTCGCCATATTCCTGTGAGCAACCGTTGTCATCTGGACATTGAAAGTGCCAAGAGGGAGTACGACGAGTTATCCACCAAAATCGGCAAATTGTTGGGGCTGGTTCAGGTGTGATGGATTTTTGCCTGGATGGTCAATCGGGCAAGCAAGACAGGGCATTTTTGATCAACGCATTGATTCGACAAGCAGCAAATCACGACCCGTGATGGTGCTGGCAACATGGAACCGACAAGTAACCACCCGCTTCATGGCCTGAGTGCCGGAAGCGGGTTTTCATTTGGATAAACCTGAAACTGCGGGATTCTGACAGACGCACAAGGCCACTTTCAGGCTGCAAAGCTCTGAAACTAGCCTTGCGATTGGAAATACGATCACCAGCCGCTTTGCATTTCAACCAAGGCCGGGCTGTAACCTGCGTTGCGGATGGCGGATTCAATATCTTCCGCTGCCATGGATGTATCGACGCGAACCAGATGTTCTGCGACATTCACTTCGACCACGGCATCCAGATCAGTATTTTTGATGGCGTCGGCTACAGTACCGGCACATAGATCACTGATCAGATCTTCAACGATGAATTCGATCATGATGTTTACTCCTCCTGGGTATCCCGGTCTGCCAACTGGGCCGGTAGTGATTTATTGAGAATTATTCTTTTTGATCCTGAATCGGCCCGCGAGTTCCATTACGGGGCCCATCATGCTTGCAGTTGCAGCAAATCAATTTTGAGTTGCGCCTCATAAGGCGGAATGTTGCATTCGATGACATCTGGCGGTGCCACATCCAGCCGGATGCCCACCACATCGGTACGAATCGGAAGCAAGGTCGCGCCACGGTCGACCAGTACCGCCACGCGAATTTCATCCGGTGCCATATTGGCCAGAAAGGTCACGGCACGCAGCAGGGAATGCCCGGTATAGAGCACGTCATCGACCACCAGCAGGGTATGGCCGCGCAGATCCAGTCCGGCCAACTCGTGGGTGTTAAGCCGGGTTTCTGGATAGAGCAGGGTGAGATCATCGGCATAGCGCTTGATATCCAGATTCAGCCGCACGGGTGGGGCGAGGCTGTATTCGCGAACCAGGATTTCAGTAATCCGGTCAGCCAGCGGCGCGCCACGGCGCAAGATGCCGATCACGGCGACTCGATCGCGCCTGGCCAGCAGCCCGGCGATTTGCCTTGCCATGTCTTCCAGTACCACGTTGAGCTGTGCCGCATCGTAGAGACAGGTACGCAATCCTTTGGGCTTATCCATGATGATCTCCCGCTCGGCGTTGTTTCGTTGCGAAAAAACTTACAAGCGATGCTGTGCTGGCTATAAAAGCATTTGTGCGATGCGGTATTGGCGATATGTGCGTAGAGCCTCGCTGCAAGACTTTGAACTTGAACAGGTCCTTACAGCATAGCCGAGGTAAGAAATGGATCTGCCGGAAAAAACCGTTTCACTGCAATCAACGGATGCACTGGTCGTTGTCGATGTGCAGCGTGATTTTCTGCCAGCCGGCGCGCTGGCTGTTCCGCATGGCGATGAAGTCGTGCCGGTCATCAATCGCTATATCGCGCTTTTCCACGCACGGGGCTTGCCCGTGATATTCACCCGTGACTGGCATCCCGCCAACCATTGCTCTTTCCAGCAACAGGGCGGGCCTTGGCCCGAGCATTGTGTTGCCGATACCAGCGGCGCGGCTTTTGCGCCGAATCTGCTGCAGCCGGCAGATTCCTGGGTGATATCCAAGGCCACCGAGGCGCAGCAGGATGCATATTCCGGTTTTCAGGGAACGGGCCTGGCACAACGACTGCAGCAGCGAGGATGCCAGCGGCTCTATATCTGCGGATTGGCCACCGATTACTGTGTGCTGGAAACGGTGAAGGATGCATTAACAGGAAAATTCCGGGTATTCCTGCTGCAAGATGCCATACGGGCGGTCGATGTTCACGCAGATGACGGCGCGCGGGCAATCCGGATAATGCAGGTGGCCGGGGCCCGCATCTTGAGTTATGACGATTTGTGCGAGGCACAGCCATGAATCATGAGAGCGTCTTGCTGACGGATTTGTATGAACTCACCATGCTGCAGGCGTATTTCGACGAAGACATGCACGATCAGGCTGTATTTGAACTCTATGTGCGTACCTTGCCGGAACAACGCAATTTCTTGCTGCTGGCAGGGATTGAACAGGCGCTCGATTATCTGGAAAAGCTGCATTTCAGCCAGGAAGACGTGGATTGGCTCAAGCAAACCGGGCGCTTCAAGGCGGATTTCCTGCATTGGCTGCGCGATTTGCGCTTCACCGGCGAGGTGTACGCCATGCGCGAAGGCAGCGTTTTCTTTGCCAATGAACCCGTGTTGCGGATTGAGGCGCCGATTGCTGAAGCACAACTGGTGGAAAGCCGCCTGATCAACCTGGTCAACTATTCATCGTTGATCGCCAGCAAGGCCGCACGCTGTGTCCTGGCCGCACCGGGCAAGCTACTGATCGATTTCGGCCTGCGTCGCGCGCATGGCGCCGAGGCTGGCATGCTGGCGGCTCGCGCCGCCTATCTGGCCGGATTCGCCGGCACGGCCACGGTGCTGGCTGGACAGCGTTATGGCATCCCCATCTTTGGCACCATGGCACATTCCTATATCGAAGCCCATGCGAGCGAATCCAATGCTTTCCTGCAATTTGCCTTGTCACAGCCGCAAAATCTTACCTGGCTGATCGATACCTACGATACCGAAGCTGCTGCTGCCAAGGTGGTGGCGCTGGCGCCACAATTGCATGCGCGCGGCATCAAATTGAATTCGGTACGTATCGATAGCGGTGATCTGGCAGGCCATGCCAGGCAGGTCAGGTCGATCCTGGATGCCGGCGGGTTGCAAGAGGTGCGCATTTTTGCCAGTGGCAATCTCGATGAAGTGGCCATTGCCCACCTGTTGGCCGAGCGCGCACCAATTAACGGTTTCGGCATCGGCACCAAGCTGACCACCTCTGCTGACATGGCCTATCTGGATTCCGCCTATAAATTGCAGGCCTATGCCGGCAAACCACGGCGCAAGCGCTCGGAAGGCAAGGCAACCTGGCCGGGTGCCAAGCAGGTCTACCGGATATTCGGCGAGGACAGCCGTTTTGCCTGCGATCATGTCACGCTGGAGGAGGAAATACCGCCCTGTGATTGCTGGGTGCCGCAACTCAGGCACGTGATGCATCAGGGCAGGCGCATCAACCGACCCGAACCGCTGCATTCATTGCGCGAGCATGCTGCGACCTCCCTGACGCGATTGCCGCACGCTTTGCGCGCACTTGCGACCAGCGCCGAGCCGTATCCGGTCAGCATCTCGCCACGGCTGCAGGCACTGGCCGAGTGGCTGGATAAGGATCAGCACTGACTGCACTATTTTCCCTTGCTGCGTGAAGGACGGGATTTGCGCCCTGACTCCTGCGCCAGCGACTTGCGCAGATCGAACCAGTCGCCAAGGCGCTTGGCCACCTTGGCATTGATGCTTTGCGGCGGGTAATGATCATGCGCATCGGCCTCGCCTGCTGCCAGGCCAGTGAGCAGCGAGATCGCCTGATCGACGTGTTCGATCGGATAAATGTGGAATTTACCGGCTTGCGCGGCAGCCACGACATCCCAGCGCAGCATCAGGTGTTTGACGTTGGCCGCCGGTATCAGAACGCCCTGGTCTCCTGTTAACCCGCGAGCCACGCAGATATCGAAGAACCCCTCGATTTTTTCGTTGACCGCGCCGATTGCCTGCGCCTGGCCAAACTGGTTGACCGAACCCGTGATGGCCAGTGATTGCCGGATCGGTGCCTCGGCCAGGTTGGAGAGCAACACGCACAACTCTGCCATCGATGCACTGTCGCCATCGATCATGGCATAGGATTGCTCGAAGGCCAGGCTGGCGGAAAAGGCCAGCGGCCGGTTCTTGCCATAACGTGATGTCAGGAAGGCACTCAGAATCAGTACGCCTTTCGAATGAAACGCGCCGGATAATTTCACTTCACGCTCGATATTGACCAAATCGCCCTCACCCAGCCGGGTGGTGGCGGTGATGCGCGTTGGCATGGCAAAAGCAAAATTGCCCAGTGCCAGCACGGAAAGCGCGTTGATCTGCCCGATCACGCTGCCCTGGGTGTCGATCATCAGGGTGCCGCGCAGGATTTCTTCATGCAGGCGCGAACGCAAGCGATCCTGCCGGTGGATCTGCGTGTCGATGGCCTGCTGCACATCGGAGGCCCCGACAACGGTATGACCTGCCTCGTGCGCCCAGTAATCCGCCTCCCGCAGCAGGTCTGCCACGCTGCGCATATGGGTCGATAGCCGTTCGGAATCGTTCACCAGCCGCGCACCGTATTCGACCACGCGCGCGACTGCACCACGATCGAGCGGGCGCAGCTTTTCCTTGCGGCAGAGCGTGGCGATCATGCGCGCATACAACATCTGCGATTCGGCCGTGCGCTCGATGCGCTCCTCGAAATCGGCCACCACCTTGAAGAGTTCGGCAAAGTCGGGGTCGTATTGCTCAAGCAGGTAATAAAGGAAGCGATCGCCGAACAGAACAATCTTCACATCAAGTGGAATCGGCTCGGGTTCGAGCGAGACCGTGCTGATCAGGCTGAAAATCTGCCCAAGTGATTCAATGCGGATTTCACGCGATTGCAGGGCGCGCTTCAATCCTTCCCAGCCGAAGGGTTGCAGCAGCACGCGGCGGATATCGAGCAGCAGATAACCGCCGTTGGCACGGTGCAGTGCGCCTGGTTTGATCAGGGTGAAATCGGTGATCAGTGCGCCCAGTTGCGAGATATGCTCCACCCGGCCAACCAGATTGCTGTAGGAAGGGTTGTCTTCCTCGATGATCGGTGCCCCATGCTTGTGGCCATTGCTGACCAGCACATTCACTTCATAACGATGGAAGTTCTGGCGCAACACGGCACCCATGTCGGCGACGCTGGGGGTTTCCTCCGGCTTGCGGAAATCATCGCCATGTTCGGCCATATCCTGCTGCACGGCATCGAGATAAGCCTGCACGGCGGGCAATTCGCGATAATCGGCGCGGATATCGTCGATCAGGTGCTCGACCATCGATAGCATGATCTCGCGATTGAGCTGCTTGATGCGCTCGCCGCGTTCCTTGCGCCACTGCGGCACGTGATGCAGGATCTTGGTCAGTTTTTCCTGCAGGCGGTTGATCGCGCTGGCCAGCCGGTTTTTTTCGGCATCGGGCAGCTTTTCATACTCTTCGGGTGGAATGACTTCCTTGTCGCGCGTGGGGGCAAAGCCAAAGCCGTCGGATGTGCGCAGCAACACCACATCATGCTGGCTGGCATCCTCTTCCAGTTCCTTGAACGCCTGCTCCTGCTGCTTGCTGAATTCTTCCTGGATGGCACTGACCTTGCTGCGATATTCATCGCTCTCAAACAGGGCCGGGATGGCCGTGCGCAGATAGTCAACCAGTTGCTCCATGTGCTGGCGAAGCCTGGCGCCCTTGCCGGTCGGCAGTTTCAGGGCCAGAGGTTTGTGGGGCTCGGCGAAATTGTTGACGTAACACCAGTCGGATGGATTGGATTCGGCATGCGATTTCTGTTCCAGGAACTGGCTTACCAGGCTGCGCTTGCCTATCCCTTCCGGGCCCAGCACAAACAGGTTGTAGCCCTCCCGCCTGATGCCGGCGCCAAACCGCACCGCATTGATGGCGCGCGTCTGGCCGATGATTTCGGTCATGTCAGGCAAATCCGCCGTGGTATGGAAACTGAACGCGTGCGGGTCACAGGCATGGTGGAGTTGCTGCGGCTTGAGGGGGGCTGGTGTTGTCATTTTTGCATTCCGCTCGCAAGTGATTCTCTCTTTCACTATAGGCAGCGTGGCGCCTGAAGATACAGACGGATTTGGTTCAACACGGCAGGCAGGTAGTCGTCGGTACTGTCTACGCTGATGCAGCAGGGCAGCTCGTCGGCCGCCAGGGTTTCGGCACTGGCCAATTGCTGCTCCAGAACTGCCAGCGTGGCCTCGGACGGGTCGTTGTGGCGCGCGACAATACGCTGGCGCATCACATCAACAGGCGCGTGGCAATCCAGGATCAGATAGGGCAGGCCGAGTCGGTGCGCCAGTTCACGAAAGAGATTGCGTTGCCATCGATACAGGCAGGCCGCATCGATGATTACCGGGTAGCCTGCTTGAGTCACCGTTTCCGCCAGTGTTGCCAACCGGGCATAAGTGGCCTCGGTTGCGGACGGCGTATACAGCCCGGTATTGAGCCCGGACTGGCTCGCCTGCAAGGGCGCCAATTGTTGCAGGCGCTTTCTTTCCACATCTGCGCGCAGACGTATGCCGCCAAGATGCTCGATGATCTGGCGAGCCAGCCGGCTTTTGCCGGAACCGGAAAAACCATGCGTGATCAAGAGCACCCGTGGCGTAGGCAGTCTCAGCAACTGGGCGATATCCAGATAATGGCTGGCGGCTTCAGTTGCCAACTGCTGTACGGATGGTGCCTGGGCTGGATCATTCTTGCGCAGGCACGCCACCTTGGCGCGAACCAGCGCACGGTAGACCATATAGAAACGCAGCATGGCCATGCCGGCGTAATCTCCGGTGTTCTCCAGCCAGGTATTGAGCAGGTGCCAGGCATAATCGGGCCGGCCATGTGCGACCAGATCCATGACCAGAAACGCCAGATCATTGATCACATCAATCCAGCGCAAGCTTGGGTTGAATTCGATGCAATCGAACGCCAGCGGCTTGCCCTGGTGCAGCAGCAGATTCCCCAGATGCAGGTCACCATGGCCTTCGCGAATCCATCCGGACGCTTGTCGCGCGCGCAGGGTCGCCTCCAGCGACGTGCATTCACGCTCGCACCAGGCATGCAGCGCACGCAGCCGCGCATCACCGGCAAGATCGGCACGCAGGGTCGTGAAATTATCGGCAACAGCTCCTTGCACCGTCTGCAGGCTACCAAAGACTGATGCTGGGGGGGCGCTTGGCATCTGCTGGTGAAATTCCGCCAGCCGCAATGCCAGGATATCGAGTTGGGAAAATGTCAGCTCATCACGTGCCAGTACCTGATCCAATAAATCACGCTGGGCAAACTCGGTCATTTTTACGGCAAATTCAATCGGTTCACCGCCGTTGTCCAGCACAGGGTGTTCCGGACTGCCCGAAAGTGGAACAACAGCCAGATACAACGATGGCGCCAATCGGCGGTTGAGGCGCAGCTCTTCCTCGCAGAAGAACTGACGCTGAGCCAGGGTGGTGTAGTCGACGAAACCCAGGTCGACGGCTTTCTTGATCTTGTAGGCAAAGTTGCCCGTTAACAGCACGAACGAGATATGTGTTTCGATGACACTGACATGACCGACCGGGTGCGGATAGCCGGCAGGATCGCGTAGCGCCTCAACCAGTCGGCGTTGCGCGGCCAGATCGAGTTCAGTGGCCATGATGCTCGCCACCTTCGCCATCCAGGCGCAGCTCGCCCGCATCCAGTGCGGAGAAGATCACTGGCAGGATGGCCTTGGTCTCGGTTCTGCCCAGGCCATCCTTGGTCAGCAGCAGCAATTGCTGGCTATAGAAATGGCCCACGGGCAGCACCATGCGACCGCCCGGCTTGAGTTGTTCGATCAGATCCGGCGGGATGGCATGCGGCGCGGCGGTTACGATCACCCTGTCATAGGGGGCATGTTCCGGCCAGCCAAGGTGGCCATCACCGTGGCGGATCTCGATATTGTCATAACCGAGACTGGCCAACCGTTTCCGTGCCTGGCAGGACAACCCTTCAATGCGCTCAACACTGTAGACTCGCCGCGCCAGGCGCGATAGCACCGCAGTCTGATAACCCAGCCCGGTACCGATTTCCAGAACTGTATTGCTTGGCTTGATCTGCAGCAGGTCGGTCATCAGTGCCACGATGAACGGCTGCGAGATCGTCTTGTCGTAGCCGATGGGAAGCGGCTGGTTGAGATAGGCATAGTCGCGCAGATCATCCGGAACAAACAAGTGCCGCGGCACTTGTGCCATGACAGCCATCACTTCGGCATCAAGGTTGAGCTTGCCGATGCAATCGCTTACGCAGTAGGTCTCGCTGGCGATTTCCTCCAGCATTTGCTGGCGCAGATGCTTGAAGCGGGATTCGTCCTGTTGCTGGGTTTGCATGATTCAACCCTTGGTATATCTGTTTTCATCCTAGACAAGAGCTTGCATTCTGGAATGCCGGCGGACAGACCAACGGTAGGCGAGGGGAGTTTTCTGACTGCGGCAATCCAGCCGGCCTATGCTCAGTGCAAGCGATGCATGATGAGCTTGCCCCATGCCAACTATCCTTTTCGGTGCATTCGATCGGCACAATTTCGGCGATCTGCTGTTTGCACATATCGCTGCGGCCTTGCTGCGCGATGAAGACGTGAGATTTGCCGGGCTGGTTGATCGCGATCTGCAGATCTACGGCGGGCATCGGGTCGAATCGTTGACGCGGCTGGCTGCTAAGTGTGCGAACCTTCCAGTCCGGCTGATCCATGTCGGCGGTGAAATCCTGACCTGCGATGCCTGGCAGGCAGCGATCATGCTGCAGCCACTCGATACAGTGCAGGGCACCATAGCGCGGCTGGATAACGATAAAGCAGCAAGGCACGCTTGGGCTGCGCGGCAGTTGGGCCTGAACGATCTGGCACCCTATTGCATATCGCGTGCGCTGTTTCCCCTGGCGGAGTCGATTGCCTATCTGGGCGTGGGCGGTGTAGATCTTGATGCGTGTGAGCTGGCGTTGCGTACCGAAGTGCTGGTCAAGCTTGCCGGGGCTGATTGGATTGGCGTGCGCGATGAGCGGACATTGGCGCATCTTGCCGCAGCCGGCATCGCTGCCAGCCTGGTCCCCGATCCGGCCGTGATGGTGGCAGAGTTTTTCGGCCAGAAAATCCTTGCGCATGGTCTGGCAGGCGAGGTTGCCCAGATCGCAAAACATTTTGCCGGCGGTTATCTTGCAATCCAGTTCAGTGCCGATTTCGGCGACGATGCCACGCTGGCCATCATCGCTGCCCAACTGGATCAGATCATGGCTGAGACTGGCCTGGGCGTGGTGCTGTTCCGCGCAGGTTCTGCGCCCTGGCATGATGACGCGGAGGTCTACCGGCGACTGGTGGCGCGCATGCAGGCCGAGAAGGTCACCGTGTTTGCATCGCTTGATATCTGGGACATCTGCGCGTTGATTGCAGGCAGCCGCGCCTACTGCGGCAGCAGCCTGCACGGCCGTATCGTGGCCATGGCCCATGGTTTGCCGCGTATCAATCTGGTCCATCCGACAACTGCCGCTGGTCACCCAAGCAAACAGGCTGCATTCGCTTCTACCTGGGAAGCCGAGGGCGTGCCTGAAACAGCCGAAGTGCCGATGATCGCGAGTGGGCTCAAGCTGGCGCTGGCTGTGGATGCCAGTCTGTTGCAGCAAACTGCGCATGCATTGGTTGAGCGCTTCAGGAGCTTTGCCGACGCAGTTCCTGTGTTGCAGGGTCGATCAGGATAAGGTGATTTCAATGCGGGAAGCATGGCTCTATCAGTGGCTGGCCGATGGCGTGCTGATGCTGCATTTTGCCGTGGTTGTTTTCGTTGTCGGCGGGCTGGTGCTGATCATCGCGGGCAACCTGCGCCAGTGGCAGTGGGTCAATGGCTTCCGCTTCAGGTTGCTGCATGGTGCAGCCATTGCTTTTGTCGTGGCACAAGCCTGGCTGGGTGCGGAGTGCCCGCTCACCACGCTGGAGCGCTGGCTGCGCCAGCAGGCACAGGCTCCAGTCCATCAGCAAGGTTTCATCGAATATTGGCTGCAGCGCATCCTGTTTTTCGAAGCGCCTGGCTGGGTTTTCGTGCTGGTCTATACCCTGTTTGGCCTGCTGGTACTGCTGATCTGGTTCTGCTTTCCGCCGAGTCACCGATGCCGCAGAAAATAGTCCGTGGTGTTGGGTAAGCGCCCTGATCACGGCTTTGCAGCGGGATCATGAGCAGGTTGTCATAAGATGTTGCGCAGCAAACTGCGTATCCAGTACCAGCGGCTTACGATCAGCGCGAAGAAAATCAGCAGACAGCCAAAAACCTGCAGCACGCCCATGGTTTCGCCATACCACCACGCAGCGGTGATGGCAGTGAGCATCGGTTCGAACATCATGATGATTGCGGTATGACTGGGTGTAGTCAGGCTTTGCCCGTACATTTGCAGGAAGAAACGCAAGGTCGTGGCCAAAAAGGCGCTGGCGGCGAACCAGCCCAGAACCTCAAGGGATACATGGCCAGGTACCGGTTCCAGCAAAAGTGCTGCCGGCAGAATCAAACTACCGACCACCAGCATCTGGATACTGCTTAACGCGCGGGCGGATACCTCGCGCAGCACGCGCGCGTTGATGTTGTATAGCAGTGCGAAGAGCAGGGCGGCACCCAGGTAAAACAGCTGCCCAGGTTCGACCTGAAAACCGTGCTCCAGCAGCAGGCAGGCAAAACCGGTCATCGAGATCGGCAATGCCAGCCAGGTACTCAGCGGGGGATGCTCCCCAAAGAACAGGCGGGCAAAAACCGGCACCAGAACCACGCTCATGCTGAAAATGAATGCACCTTCGCCAATGTGGGAGCTATGCGCCAGACCCAAGACCCAGAGTGCCATTGCCGCTGCAAACAATATTCCCACCAGTAATGGTCCACCCAGGGTGGTTCGCTTGATCGCCCGCAAATGCGGAATGCTCAGCACACTGAGCAGCAACCCGGCCAGAAGAAAGCGGGCGCCGATAAACAGCAGTGGTGGCATACCCGCCAGCGTTTCTTTTGAAAAAATCCAGCCCGCGCTGGCAATGAAGGTGGTGCCGAAAAGCAGCAGGTCGGCTTTGAAGGAGTGGGTGGGTTGGGTGGCCATGAAGCAAATGGGGCAAAAAGGCCCGGGAAAGGGTAGTGCACAATGCTAAAGCATTGCATGCTGCCCATGTCGGGATTGATGCGTTTCGTGGATATTCACATGGTGCCAAGCACAAATCGGCCCAGCAAATAACCCTCTCCCCAACCCTCTCCCGCAAGCGGGCGAGGGGAATGCTTGGCTAATCCACCAGTTTTGCTCCCTCTCCCGTATGCGGGAGAGGGTTGGGGAGAGGGGAAACAGCCGGCTCTCAAGGCACCTGCAAAGTGCCATCGACCAGCCGGGTCTGCGTCCATGTGGTGATGGTGTTCTCGCACGGATACTTGGCGGCTTCCGCTTCGTTGATATCCACACCCAGGCCCGGCTTGTCGTTGGCGTAGACATAACCGTTGCGGAACTCCGGCAGGCCGGGGAACACGTCGAGCAGCGCTTCACGCGGACCCTTGAGTTCCTGGATCACGAAGTTGGGCGGTTCGGTGCCCGACCATTCCTGCACGCCGAAATTGCGCGCGGCGAGGTCGATGTGGATGTTGGCAGCGTGCGCCATCGGCGACATGTCGCCCGGGCCGTGCCAGGCGGTGCGCACGTTGTATTGCTCGGCGAACAGTTGCAGCTTGCGGCCCGGGGTGATGCCACCGATCTGGCTCAGGTGCACGCGGATGTAGTCGATCAGGTGATCGGCAATGATCTTCTTCCACTCGTACGGATGGTTGAAGAGTTCGCCCTGCGCCAGCGGGATGCTGGTCTTGGCACGCAATTCCTTCAGCCATTCGCCTTCTTCCAGTGCAATTGCATCTTCGAGGAAGAACAGGTCGAACTGCTCCATTTCCTGCGCGAACTTGATTGCTTCGATCGGCTTCAGGCGTTCGTGCACGTCGTGGCAGAGCTGCACATCCCAGCCCACCTTGCTGCGGATGCCTTCGAACAGCTTGAGCGTATCGCGCAT